>JAGZXE010000027.1:0-23756 GCA_018378615.1 Parahaemophilus parainfluenzae | reverse complement strand
ACCTGTTTGTTTTAATGCTTGGCTATCAAAGTGATGTGTTGGCTCATAACCGGCACGCTGACGAATCGGCAGATTCATTTCATTGAATTGCTGATTGAGAATAAAGCCAAGATTGCTTTGGCGACTGATTTCATTGCCTTCGTTGTTGTAAAGGAAATGGAGTGTATGGACTTCTTTTTCTTGGATATCCGTTTGTTGGGATTCATTTTCCCAATTTGGCAATTGTAGCGCTACCAATTCGCCCAGATTATTATATTTGAATCGGGTAGTGATAGGCTTATCTTGACCAGCCGGATAAAGCACACGAGTCACCGTTTGATTGATATCATCAAAAGTGCGGTAGATTTTATGGCTGTTTTGTGATTCTTCAATTACCCGGTCATTGATATCATATACATAGGTTAATGTACTGTCTGTGGATTGAATGTGTGTTACTCGCCCCGCATTGTCATAGGTATAGCTAATCACATCATCAACAGTAGTGAGTTGAATTAATTGTCCGTTAGCATTGTATGTGTATTGCGTTTGATGACCTTCGCCATCGGTAAGCGTATTTAACGCCCCGTTAGCATCATAAGTGTAATGCCAGATATTGCCCGCAAAATCTGTTTCAACTTCAACTTGTCCATCAGCGTTAAAAGCGTAGGTATATTGTTCTCCTTTTGGGGTGATGACTTTGCTTAGTTTTAAACTGTCTTTGTCATAGTCATAACGCCATACATGGCCTTCACCGTCGATTTTCTCAATCAACAAGTCAAATGCACCGTATTTTAATTGCCACACCACACCGTTAGCATCGGTGTATTTGGTTAGATTGCCGTGACGGTCATAAACTTGGCTTTCCTGACTTGCATTTGGTCGATTGATTTGTGCGAGCTTTTGATGATGAGTATAGCCATAATGCCAATGTTTACCGCTTGCGGTTTGTAAGCGACTGATTTGGTCTTCATTATTATAAGAAAGCTGAATGCGACGTTGCTCGGCATCTTGTGTTTCGATTAAACGATGACGAGGGTCATAACGATAAGCCGCTTGAAGTTGAGCTTGTGCCGAATTTTGCTTGGTTGCTTTGGAAACAACGTGGGTTAATAAGCCATATTCATTGCGCACAAAGGCGGTTTGACTGCCGTCTGGAGCGGTGAAAAGTGCGGTCGAATTTTCTTCTGTTTTTTGTTCAACCGATGTCCACACCCGTCCAATTGGGTCTTCAATACGGATGAGTTGTTCTTCTTCGTTATAGGAATACGTCCATTGATTTCCCATTGGGTCAGTGAACGCGCTGACAAGGCCTGTATCCTCTAAATACTCAAAACTTACTTGAGTTTTATCTGCAAAGGTTTGCGAAAGAAGATTGCCAAATTGATCGTATTCAAAGCGAGTTACCGAACCCATTGGTGAGGTAATGGTAAGTGGCTTCATGAGCTGCGAGTCAAAGTCATATACCGTGACATGGCCTTTGCTATCGCGAACCTTAGTTTGATTTTCAGCATATTCAAACCATACAGGATAGAATCCATCGGCCCCTACACTATGAATAACGCGGCCATGCTCATCATAATGATAGTCTACCCAAGTTCTATCCTTATCTTCCCAACGGATGAGATTAGCTTGGTTATCGTAGGTATAGAACAGGTGATAATCAAGTAAGGCATCGGATTCAATTAAATGTCCTTGTTCATTTTGTACATAGGAAACAAGGATTTCATTTAAGCCGTTATCAATGCGATGAATTTGGTGTAACCACTGCTTTTCACCCTGAGTTTGATAGTCAAGCGCAAGTACAATGCCATCCGAATGATTAATTTTAACTAAGCGCTTTTTCTGGTAAATAAACTCAACTTTATTGCCAAAGGTATCTTGCCAATAAGAAATAGGATAAATTCCGTCTTCAAGCAGAGGAAAGCCTAAGTCGTCATTATGCTCATTAAAAGCAGGTGTTGTGATATAGAAACGTTTAGACAGTTGCACTTCACGGTCATAAAGCTCTAAAAAGTCTCGATAACGATTTAAGGTAAATTGTGGATGATCAGGGTTAAAAGATTGCATGCATCCGATTGGTAAGGAAAAACGTAGATAGGTCCCTTCTGCGGTAGCAATCTTAATTTGTTGACCTTGCTGGCTAAGCTCGACAGATTCGGAGAAGTTATCAACCCAAAAACGTCCACAAAGTCCATCAGCAAAACGGTCTTCTTTACTTCTAGCCCAAGTGCGGATAAAGGAAAGCGGAATGGTTTGACCAAGCGTAAAGTCAACACGCTGTTCGACCACTTGCCCTGTTAAAACATCAATGGGGTCACCTTTTACCCATTTTTTTCCGCCTTCAGTAAAGCGCTTAAGCCCTTTATTGTTTTTAAAAGCTTGCTTTGCACAGCCAAAATTTTTAATAGCGGATGCGTTTTTAGGGTTTAATGAGCGGGCTGCTTTTTTGGCAAGCATTGCAGCAGCAGCTTTAGGGCCTTTAGTTGCTATAGCTTTAAAACCAGCTTTAAAAACTTTTAGTAAACCTTTCCCTGCAGCCGCAGTGGGAGGTACAACAAATTCTACCGCAATGAGTGCTAATCTCTGAAGCTTATTAAATTCAGGCTCCATCTCTGCATAAGTGCCTTGTCCTGAACCAATATAGACATTAGGAGAACCATCACTAATTTTTGCACTACATTTTGTGCCATCTCCTTTTCGAGCAACAGGGAATCCGTTGACAAACACACTTTCACTACCTTGGGCGATGATTTTAGGCCCATGGTTATCACATTTAATGGTTGGAGTTTGATCTTTAGCATTAGATGGTGTTGCATAGGCTAGTTTTCTTTTATTGACGGATACATTAATGCTACCCTTGATAATAAAACCATCAGGATCGTCAGATTCAAAGAAATTTTCTACCGCACTTTTTACTTTATCGATAGTGCTGCTTACAACAGGTGTATTTAATAATACCATTGCTGCTGCAAAGCCACCTATTCCCCCTAAAAAGAAGCCACAAGCAGAAATTACCCCAAACTCAATTATGGCACCAGCTGCTGCACCAGCCAACGCTGCCATAAAGCTTCGGTGTTTAAATGGGTCGCCAACGCGAGCCGCTGGCATAGCAGGTGTTGTCATCGTAATTTAATTCGTTTTTGAGGTGGTTTTAAAGGAATAAACAACAGCAAGTAATGCTTCTTTTTTATTTGGAGAAAAAGATTCTTGTGCTGAATAAGTAAAAGTTAATAATTTGTTTTGCACAATATAAAGCACAGAAAGTTGATAAATTGGACCTTCAGGTGTGTCCCAGTAATAATCTAGCAAGTAAGCAGGCTTTCCCTCTAAGGTAACTTCTCGGCATTCATTTTCTTGATATCCATTGAGATTATGACGAAATTGCTCAATAATTTTTTGATAAAAGTCTTGGTCAGAAATATCTTCAGTAATAGGGGTTCTGTTGATAACAAGATTTCCACCGGAATGGCTGTTGAAGGAAAAAACATTGAGGGATTCGTCTTGCCAGTTATTAGGCAGTAAGAATGAACCTTCATTTATCGTGTAGTGTTGAGCATTTGTTGTCATAATTAAACGTAAAAGTTAACGAATATTGAGAGAGACGATTATTCCTATAGCCTAACATAGGTGGAATTGTGCTGCAATGGGGGGAAATCATTGAAAATAATATACAGATTGTATTTTTGAAAGTGCGGTCGTTTTGGGATTCAATTTTTTATAGAAACAAAAATCTCCATTGCCTTTTCAGTCAATGGAGATTTTTTATTAATGTTTAAGCATTAAATGGATTATTCAAATTACCAAGTATAGCCCAGTTTAAATGCGGCATATTTTTGAGTGGTAATATCAGACCCTTTAAGCATACCCACTTGTGCACTAACTTGCCATTGATTGAATTGAGCAGCAAGTCCTGCTTCGTGGTTGAAATAACGTCCAAATTGTTGTTGCATACCGATATTATTTACTGACAATGCACCATTTACAGCCATTTTACGCTGTGTTGCATCATTGTAGTAAGACGCTACGCTTGGTGTTAATTTTACACCTGCTACATCAAAGGTTTTGCTTAACGCTAAACCTGCACGGTAAGTCATTAGATTTAATGCTTTGTTTTCAACTTTTGCTTCAGCGAGATGATAATTCGCTTTGGATAAACGGTTATAACGTACACCAATAGATGGTTGAACGTTTACACCCCAATCCCATTGGATGCCAGCATTTACCCCAGCACTAAATAAGCTGCGGTGGAACACATTGTTTTTACCATCAAAATCAATGGTGTTACGGCTGCGGCCATAACCTAGGTCAAGACTCGCAAATACGCCATTGTTCCAATTACCTTTTACATAGGTGCTTAAAGCGGTTAGGCGATTTTTACCACTCACGTTTTCAGCAAATGTGTTGTTTGCACGAGAATGTGATAACACTGCACCAACTCGTACATTATCATTTACATTATTTGCCACACCGATTTGTGTCATTGTTAAGCTTTGTTTGTATGGGCGATAGAAATTAGAACGATAGTTCTGTTTCGTTGATTCAGTATTTACCCATACATTCGAATTATCTTGACTTAATAAATGACGATCAAGATTACGTGCGATTTGTAATGCTACATTTACGTTAGCCGACATTTCAGATAATGCAGTATTAGAATAACGACTCACTAATGCAGATTGAGATTTGTTGTTTTCTAAACTTGCTTGTGTAGTTAACATTTCAGCGACTTTAGCATTGGTACTTTCTGAATTTTTTGATTCATTTTCCGCTAAGAATTGCTCGATTTCAGATAAACTTTCATAGTTGTTTTCTAAACTCGTTAACACTTCTTTAGATGCATTTTCTACTGCTTCTTTCGCATAAGCAATAGCTTGAGCATCACCATCATTCATCGCTAATGCTAGAGCTTTTTCTGCATTTTCTAAACGTTGAATCGCAATATCTAACTCATTTTCAAAGCGAGTTAAATCACTTGTATTTGCAATTCTCAACACTTTAGAACAAATAGCATGGCTAGCACCTTGTGCTTCGCATAGTTCACGGGCTTTATCAATATTACCTGTCTTTTGAGGTGCTTTACTTGCTTCTAAGCTAGTAATATCTTGGCGCAATTTTGCAACCAAATTTGTTGCATTTATTTGCGTTTTCAATAATTCAGCCGCTGCATTTTTTGCTGTAGATAAACGATTGTTTTGCTGCTTCAATGTATTGATTAATTGAGTGTATTGGCGATACAAATGGTTGCGTTTTGCCTTTTGATTTTGGCTTACCGCATTATATTGATCTACCACATTTTTCAATTTTGCATCTGTTTGGTTAACAGTATTTTGCAGTCTATTCACTTCAGCATTTTTAGCATCAGTTTGTCTTTTAGCTCGTTCATATTGCGCATTTAAACTGTTAAGCTCACGTTGTTTTGCCTTAATTTGACGCTGTACAGCCTCATACTCTTCTCGGCTGAGCTCTTGAGTTTGTGTGCTCGCACCATGGTTTACTTGTGCATCACGTAATGGGTTATAAAGACGATAGTCGTTATTGTTATTCGCTAAAATATAACGATAAGCACCAAGGTCCACATAGCCGTTTTCTAATGTGAAACGAGCGTTCGCATTATTTTGTCCCGGATTGTTTAATTTCACTAAACTTAATGGGCTGATTTCATTTGGTTCAGCACCCGTGTTTTTTAATGAAAGTTGGAATGCACCATTGGCTAAACCATTGACAACAATATGATCACCACGGCGTTCAGCTACATTTGTTAAGAAGCGGAAAGAACCTGTGCCAGTTAAATTACCATTAATGGTTAACTCATTAAAATCGATATTGCCTTTATGGTTATTCCCAATTTCATCATAACGTTGGTTTAATGTAATTAGGCTGTTTGAAAGCGCTAAATTACCTACGTTGCTGTTGCCTGTTAATGTCCATTGGCTTTCTGGTTTCAAGGTTACCTGGGTTTGTTCATCTGCGTTAATGCGACCAACCAAATGTGCTTTTCCTAATTGGAGTTGGCTTTGGTTTTGTAAATTCACATTACCCGTTACTTTAGTCGTTGGTAATTGGTTGAATACCGACTGACTTAATACCGCATTGTTTTCGCACTTAGTTTCACCTGTATGAGTTGAGCGCATACAGTTTTTCGATTCACCTTGAACAAAGCCTAATTTAATTTGTCCTTGATCTTTAGCATTGAAATTACCGTTTAATTGAGAAACATTACGCCCGCTTTCAAGTTTTGCATTGCCAGTGACGTTAAATTCACGTGCGGTGAATTGGCGATCAGTCCATTCATTTTCTCTTACCACTTCTTTATTTCTTAGATAATCGTAAGCGTGTGCGACAGGTACACCTGAAAGAACAACACTGCCTTTTTCAACGTTTAGGCTACCATTTAAATTCGCCCCACCGTTCAGTAATAACAAGTTATTGGAATTACTTGGGTTAAAGGTTACATTTAATCCACCGTTTGGATGACTGCTATCTGTTTCGCCTAACGTACCGCTGAATGTTGCCAGTGAATATATTTTTTGGATTGCTTCTGCTTTATTACTGCTTAAGAATTCCCAATCATTACTTGAGTTTTGATCAACTGGGAAGTATTGATTTGGGTTACCATTAGGTTTTAAGCGGAAATAATCAGTGCGGTTATTTCTATGTGTATTAACGTATTCATAAATACCAAATACCGTTTGGGGTTTTTTACTCCAATTTACCCACTCTAATTCATTTTCAGCTAAATCTTTGCCAATGGTGATAGAAGCAGTTTGATTTCGGTTATGGTTGACAATTTTTGCACCATCATCTGCATTTTGAATATAGCTAAAACTGAGTGCATTACCATTAAGATCTAAACGTCCACCACGGAAACCAAAGTAAATTTTATTTGGATTAACTTGTTTATCATTCGCTAATACGACAGTACCACGACCACTTGTGATCCCAACTTGATTAAAGGCTTGTTGTTGGTCATTTTCTGCTTTCTGATCCAAAATAACCGTACCATCACCTACACTAATGTCGCCAAGGTTTTTCCCTTTACCATTGACTAATAATGTACCCGTACCCAATTTAGATAAGCGATCACCTTGTGGGTTTTTCACCTGCCAGTTCACGGTTTTATTATCATTGACCACAACACCTGCACCTGTCCAAGAATCGTTGTTGTTACTTGCTCGAACAGTCATATTGTTATTAAAATAAAGCGCACCAGCACCTTGGTTAATCGTATTTTCGAGTATAAGTTCGCTGTTTTCTATACCGCTAAAGTGAACAGTTTTACCATTAGCAAGAGAAGGTCGTTCTATGCCATTATCAAGATATTTTTTAGCAGGATCCGCTAATTTTAATTTCGAACTTGAAGCGCCCTCACCTTTCCAATAATTTTCTTGAGCAGTAATTCGAAGATCAATTTCATCATCTTTGATAGTATTTGCCATATAAACGTTCTGAGCGACAGTATAATCATTGCGAGGATCGCTCCATAAGGTTGCAAGTGTTCCCGCTAATTCCCAGCGTTTTTCTTTCGCATCATAAACCAGTAATGGAGATCCGCTATCCCCTTTTTGACCATAGGTAGGTAATCCATCCTCAAAGAGGTTGCCATTAAATTGCATTTGATTGGAATCAGAACTATTTATACGCATTGGTGTGCCACCAATTAAATATTGGTGGTGATATGCAACATCGCTATCTTGACCATATTGATTGCGAGATTTTTGAGTACCAGATCCGACGCGTACAAAATAAGGATAGCGAGATTTGTCCAACATTGCATTTTTGCGTGATTCTGCGTTATTTACTGGAATCGGTGCAACTTCTGTTACTAATTTATGTAAACGTGGGGCGTTAAAATCTAAGTCTGGGTGCTCATTTAGATCAACTGTTAAATAGGTGAAGTGATGATTATCAGGGTTGTGGCTATCTTCTCCGAATTGTAATGGTACTGAGTTATAGTAGCTTCCCATGTGTTTTACACTAGCTACATATTGTGGATGGAAAAGTGTATTAAAACCTTCTCGACGGTTTGTTACGGCAAGATCAGGCATTGGTACATTCGGTAGCATAGTGCCGACATACTGCCCTTGATTGTTATAAATACCAACATTAGTTGCTCCTTGACGGAAAGCCCCTTTATTTTCAGCAAAATCACGGAAGTATTGATAATCGACATCGTTACGAACGGTAGCACCTTGTGCTGATGCACAAATAACAGAGACCGCCACAGCCGCAAGGGTTGGGCGAAGTAGTTTGATTTTATTCATATAAAATTACCTTAAGGTTTAAAAAGTTATTTATCTTTAAAAATGTTCATCAAGAGTTTTATATGACCTTATGCCTATTTTGGCATTACATTGATTAAGTGGTCCAACCTCTATTAAACGGGCTAAATTATAACACTAAGTGTGGGGTTATTGTAAATACCTGATTATATTAAAAAGCTTTGAAATAAACAGATTAGCTATTTAAATGATTTGTAGCGTGAGTAAATTTGAAACCATCAAAAAAACGACCGCACTTTGATTTGTATCTCAAAAGTGCGGTCATTTTTATTTGTATTTTGAATTAATCATCCCAGTCGTCATCCCAATCACGATGTCTTCTGTGGTGGTGATGTCTTTTATGTTTTTTATGATGGCGATATTCTCTGTCATCGTAGTCTCCGCCTTTATTCACTTGACTACCGATTACACCACCCAATGCTGCACCGCCGAGTGTTGTGGCAATATCACCACCTAATAAACCACCGGCTACACCGCCGATTGCTGCACCTGTTGCAGTATGACGTTGTTGTCTGTCCATTTCACAAGCGGTTAAACTTCCTGCTAATGCAACAATCACTAACCCTTTCATCAATTTAGATTTCATAAATCTACTCCTCTATTTTTGTCGGGATTGCTTGCCTAAGCTCTTATGCAATCCGGCGTGTAAAAGCATTCCTTTTACGATTGCTTTGACTATGAGGAAAATTAGTTAGTTCAAACGGCTCGTTCAATTGGTTTAAGAATGAACAATTTTTGGTATGATTGTTGAGAGGTTTAATTGGTGATTAAACTAGATTTGTGAAATCCATTTCACTAATTGAAGTTAAGGATTAATAATGTTTGGTATTTTCTTTAAAGATAAAGGTGTGTCCATTAATAATGAAAATGGAATGCATGTTTTGGCCTCGATCTCTTTGGGTGAATATGTAGAAGAATTGCATATTCCAATAGACTACTGGGGTATTGAAGAATATAAAAAGAACTGGGCTACATCCATAGCTGATGGGATAGAAAAAAAGAAACATTCAGTACTTATTACATCTATGCATGAGACAGAATCTTTAAATTTTATTTCTGTATGGATTATTTATTATGATGGGGAACTTTCTTATGTTCAAAATAAGATAATATTTGTAGATGATTTCCCAGAATTTGATGCGTCTAAAATCAATGAATATGTAAATGAACGAGAGGTCTTAAATGAAGATGGTTTTAAGATATCTGAATGGATAGTAAAAACAAAAGATGTAATTGACTTTTACAATGATATTATTGACTTGGCAAGATAGAGTGTATGAATCCTTGATTCATGCGATGAAGGATAGCAAAGATAATGAAGAATAAGCGATGAAAAATAAATTTAGATTAACTAGAGAGTCAAGTGAAGATATTGGGTTTGTGAAGTCTTGCTTTATTAAAGGAGCTATCACAAATAAAGAATTTAATGAGTGGGTTGAATATGTAATTGCTAATGATGAGATTAGTAATTTACCGTTATATATTTTTGATTTGATTGATTTTCATGGGTCATACTATGAATTAATAAAGATTATTGGATTCACACCAGATCCGATTTTGACAGAGGATGAAGATAATGCCATATATGGAATTGCTATTAAACGATTTGGGAATGACCTAGATATTCCTATTTCTAATCACGATGCCTTAAAAGCATTAGATTGGTGTGTTTGATTATTTTATTTATGGACAGTTTACAGGAGATTTCATACAAGCCACAATCGCATCTATCATCGTTTCTGTTATAGCGATGGTTATTCATTTGATTTTTGGTATGAAGAAGTAAATTATTACCTTGTGATAAAACAAGGTAGAGCATCAATAATTTGTCATTCATGTCTGTAAGCAACCTAAAGGTTCACGTACTTACGTTGGCCAGTAAACCACTATCTAAGGATGAAAAGAAATAATGATAAAAAATTATGTTATCTAATATATGGAAGTTTAATTTTTTCTTTTTCTACAACACTATTAATTTTTCTATTTGTTTTATTAGATTATATGAACGAGGATGTTTTCGACTATGACAAACTTATTAAAGTTTTTAGTTTTTCATTAATTTCTTCTTTTATTATGATTCTGTATTTATATAGAAAATAAAATTTTTATATTCATGTTACCCCAGATAGCGCGCGTTTCCTAACGTGTGCTTACATCTATCTAAAAATAAAAAAGTGAAGTTGTTAATGAAAATAGTATAAATCTGAATTAAATAAAATTGATGTTTAGGCTCGCGTTGGGAAACGCGAGCCATCGTTGGAGCATTAAGTGAAAGACGTTAAAGAAAAGTTTAGAAATATTGATATTTGGTCTTTTGATGGAAAAGGCGATATAAATAACATATTGAAATTTCAATCTATATTCAACATTACTCTGCCAAATACTTATAGAGAATTAATGACTAGGTATAATAATCCTAAGTTTGAACAAGACACTTTTGATTTCTATGATCCCTATCATGAACGAGAATCTTTAGCATCATTTGGATTTGATGGGTTTAATTCCCAATATGAGAATATTTACAATCAATTTATTTATTCAGATGAAGATGGATATGAAAATGTGTATTCATTTGCTCATACATCTGAAGGAAACTGGTTATGCTTTGATTATAGAGATTCTCCTACAACATCAGAACCAAAGATCTCTTTAGTTATTCATGATGAATATAACGATGAAATAGGAAAATGGCTTATTTTACCTGTGGCAAATAATTTTGATGATTTTCTAGATAGTCTTTACGATTTTAATGAGCGCTTTCTGATTAGCAAGGTAGCAACAGTGTTTCTCTAAAAAACATAAATGGTAAAATCGTCTACGCTTGTACTAATTAAGAAAGCGATTTAATTAACGCAGTTAAAAGTGCGGTCAATTTTCAAAGGGTTTTAAAACCTCTCAAAAATTGACCGCACTTTTTATTTTCAACGATGTTTATATTAAGTAAACCTTATAATTTCACATCCAACTTCGCGTAAGCGCGCTCTACTTTTTCTAATGCTTTTTCCACGCAAATATCGCGAGCGAGTAAGACACCTAAACGGCGATGGCCATTGACTTCGCCTTTGCCGAAAATGCGAATATTGGTGTGGGGTTCAGCCAATACTTCGGTGATATTGCCAAATTGTACGTTTTTTGATTGACCTTCCACCACAATGGCTTTGGAAGCTGATGGGCTAATGAGGGTGATTTCTGGAATCGGTAAGCCTAAAATTGCACGGGCGTGTAAGGCGAATTCGGCCATCTTCTTGACGATGGCCGATTGGCGCTAAGAAGCTGGTGCCATTAATGTGGCGAACGGTGAGTAAGGTGATTTCATAATCGAATTTAACAAACCCTTCTACAATCACGCGTCCAGCGCCTGCACGACCACCTTGTTGAGCGTAATCCCAAGCTTTTTGTAAGTCGTCTTTGGATTTTAAAATACTTTGACCGTGGCCAGAAGAGGACATAATCGGTTTCACCACGCAAGGAATACCGATTTTTTCAACCGCACTTTGGAAGTCAGCAAAGTTATCGACAAATTGATAAGGTGAGGTTGGTAGGCCAAGCTCTTCGGCAGCCAAACGACGAATGCCTTCGCGATTCATCGTCAGCTTGGTGGCTTTGGCGGTAGGCACAACATTAAAACCCGCTTTTTCTAATTCAATCAGCGTATCAGTCGCGATAGCTTCCACTTCCGGCACGATGTAATCTGGGCGCTCTTTTTCCACAAGGGCTTTAAGTGCGGCACCATCTAGCATGGAAATCGTATAAGCACGATGTGCCACTTGTTGTGCAGGGGCGTTTTCATAACGATCGACGGCAATCACTTCCACGCCTAAACGTTGTAATTCAATCACCACCTCTTTGCCCAGTTCACCAGAGCCAAGCATCATCACTTTAATAGCATTCGGGGTTAATGCTGTACCTAAGGTTGTCATGTTGTGTCCTTATTTTAAGAAAGATTCATCAAGCGCTAAATCGTCATTTTTATTAATCCCCACACCGCGAGCAATCACATTTTTAGCAATATCATGTGCTTCTTCTAAAGAATGCTCGGTGTAAGTCCCACATTGGTATTCGTTTAATTCAGGAATTTGGTTTTGATCTTGCACGGTTAAAATATCTTTCATGGAAGCTAACCATGCTTCAGCCACTTGTTGCTCGTTTGGTGTGCCAATTAATGACATGTAAAAACCCGTGCGACAACCCATTGGGGAAATATCGATGATTTCTACTCTATCATTGTTTAAATGGTCACGCATGAAGCCCGCAAATAAATGCTCAAGGGTGTGAATCCCTTTTGGTGGGAGAATTTCTTTGTTTGGAATGCAAAAACGGAGATCAAAAACAGTGATGTCATCGCCCTTTGGGGTACGCATCGTTTTGGCAACACGCACAGCAGGGGCGTTCATACGGGTGTGATCCACTTTAAAACTGTCGAGTAATGGCATATTTATTTCCTTGAAAATCAGTGATTTGTAAATTAATTGCAAGTTTTTGTAAATTTTTTTACATTTTTTTACAATTTCTTTGAACTTTTCTTTTTAGCGTCGGTCTTATAGAACAAGCAACTTGCAGTTGTTTTAATAAAATTGGTTCCTTAGGTTATTTGCCCCTTACTCGATAAGGGGCGTTTTTTTATCTGTTGAATATCAATTCGTCTTTATTCTAGCCCACAACTAGGTTATGCACAAAGGCTATTCATGACTATGAAATGAAAGGTAAACTGAAAAAGAGCAAGACAATATAACGCAGTCCTTTTCCAATCGTCATAAAAATCAAACAACTGAGCCAATTCAATCGAAGCCAACCGGCTACCGCACAAAATACATCCCCGATAATAGGCAACCAGCTCAATAATAAAGTGATGGAGCCATAGCGTTGTATTTTGTTTATCACCCATAAAGTGCGGTCATTTTTGCTGTCAATTTTCGGAAACCATCGTCCAATCCAATAAGTAGTGAGGCTGCCAAGTGTATTGCCTGAGGTTGCTATAAAAACAAGCCAAAAAATATCCGCACTTAATAATGACCCGACTAATACTTTTGGCGCAGCAAGGGAGACAAACACAATTTCTGAATTACCCGGCAAGATGGTGGCACTTAAAAAAGCGCTGAAAAACATCAGCCACAAGCCATGGGTTTGCCAAAAATCAGCCCAAAAGCCGAAAGAGAAAATGTCCCACATTAGGCTCTAATAATCTCTCTTGTTCTGACATCAAACACATCCATTCCTGCATTTAATCCTGCTTTTACACCGAGATCGGCATCTTCAAAGACTATACAGCGTGATGGTTCGGCTTTTGCCAGTTCTGCGCAGCGTAAAAAGGTTTCTGGATGCGGTTTATGTTCTTTCACATCATCAGCGCTGACAATAGCGTTAAAGTAATGTTTGATATCTAATTTTTGCATTAACATATCAATGATTTGGCGGTTTGAGCCTGAACCAAGTGCAATTGGCTTTTGTTGATAGTAATGACGCACCACGTCAAAGGTCGGAAGTAATTTTGATTCTGTTGGAATCAATTCATAGGAAAGTTTGCG
Organism: Parahaemophilus parainfluenzae; assembly: GCA_018378615.1. Lineage (GTDB taxonomy): Bacteria > Pseudomonadota > Gammaproteobacteria > Enterobacterales > Pasteurellaceae > Haemophilus_D > Haemophilus_D parainfluenzae_X. The sequence goes on along the minus strand of JAGZXE010000027.1, from coordinate 9,973 downwards.
TTTTGCTTGTATCACTTCATTTAAACGTTCTTGTGGCATACCGGCATCTTGCATAATGGCAGAGGCGATAGTGCTCACGGTTGCGCCACCTAAATCATACATAATTTGGCTGTTAAAACGATAACCAAATTGTTCCCCCACCATGTTCCACGCACGGGCGTGTACTGGCATGGTATCGATTAAGGTGCCATCCATATCAAAAATCAGGCCATCATATTTTTCAAAAAGTCTGTTATCTATCATTTATTGCTTTCCTAGTTCGTAAATTTTTTCACTTTGTTTCAATTTTGTGATCTGTGCACTGGTAATTTTATGAAATAGCGGTAAAGTTATCCTATCTTAAAAAGGAATGTTATGTCGTTACTCAAACAATTAACCCGTTGGAAAATTCGCGGTCAGATTGATCAGGACGTTATTGATATTATTCTGACTTTGCAAAGTCGCCTAGAACATCATTGGCGCATAGATGTGTCTATTCCGACCGTCATCACACTCTTATTGCATATTGCCAACAGCCTTGCTCGCTTAAAACGAGGCGGTTGCGTTTCTCCGCTTCATCAGCCTTTTTATGATGAAATGCAAAGTGCGGTCATTTTCCCTGATGTTTTGGAAATTCACCACGATTTGCTTTCTTTTATTCCGCAAGACATTCCAGAAGCCGAGCAGAGCTATTATCTCGCCAATATTTATAGCTTGCTGTTGGAGCAAGATAAAAAATAAGGGCACGAAAGCCCCTATTTTATCAGTTAAAAATCAAACTGAGTTCTAAATCTTTGAGTAAATTGCTTTCTAAGCGCAAATCATTCCATACTAACGGATTATTATCCAAGTAATGTTTCTCAAAAGTCAGTTCCCAAGTCTGCAAAGAGCGGTCAATTCTTAGATTAATTTTGTCGGTGCTGTCTGTCGCTTGACGAGATTTATTTAAAATTACCGAAATGCGTAAAAGAAGCAGTAAAACAAGGACATCTTCATCAGCATAACGAGCAAAAATCGGTAAATCATTATTTTTAAATGCACCCGTGTGATAACGAACTAAATTTACCAATAAGCGTTGTTGTTCACGATCAAAGCCCGGTAATTCCATATTCTGCAGAATATAAGCGGAATGTTTTTGTACATTGCGATGATTAATGACAATACCGACTTCTAATAAGCGTGCCGCCCAAATCAACAGATTTTTCATTTCATCAGCAAGATACGGTTTTTGCCAATGAGTGTATTGGTCAATCAAGGTTTTCGCACTATTTGCCACGCGATCAGCTTGCGCTAAATCTAAGTTAAATTGTTCGGCAAGTCCTAATGCGGTACGTGTACGGATGTCTGAAACTTGGAAGTTTTTTTCTAAGCTGTAAATCACCCCTTCACGCAAAGCGCCGTCAGAATAGCGCATATTTTCTAAACCAAAAACGTCAAAAACAGCGCTTAAAATGGCTAGGCCTGGCACAAAGACATCCACGCGATCAGGGTTTAGTCCAGCAATATTGAGCTCTTCAAAATGGGAAGCTTGTAAGGTTCGCTCGATTAAATTTTGTAAGCGCTCAGCGGTGATGATGCCGTTCGGATCAAGAGTTGCGGTAATCACTTGATAGACGGTTTTGATGGTGCCTGATGAACCTAACACCGATTGCCAACCGAGCTTGCGATATTCCCAGCTTAAATCTTCAATTTTATTGACCGCACTTTGGCGAGCTCGCTCGAAGTTTTCTTTGGAAATTTCGCCATTCGGGAAGAATTTTTTGGCAAAGCTCACGCAGCCCATGTGACGGCTTTCCGCCACTAAGGGGGTAAAATCATCACCGATGATCATTTCGGTTGAGCCACCACCAATATCGATGACCAGTTTACGTCCGCTTTCGGGTTGAGTGTGGCAAACACCTGCATAAATGGTTTTGGCTTCCGTTTGACCGCTGATGATATTAATTGGATAAGGAAAGACAGTGGCAGCCTGACGTAAAAATTCGTCATTATTGACCGCTCTTCGTAAGGTATAAGTGCCCACGACATTCACATCTTCTGGTGCAAAACCTTGTAAGCGTTCAGCAAAAAGTGCAAGGCAATTTACACCGCGCTCAATGGCTTCTTGGCTTAAAACATTGTGCTCATCTAAGCCGTCGGCGAGCCTCACTTTTTGTTTTAAACGAGACAGCACCTGAATCGAACCATTGATAATCCGCGCCACAATCATGTGGAAGCTGTTTGAGCCTAAATCAATGGCGGCAATCTCCCGGGCCTCACCTCGGTGATGAGGTTCTGCGAGTTGAGCCAGTTGCTTGTCGTTATGCATGTCCTTTCCTAAAATTCAAATTGATACAATAAATCAAAAACTTGGTTTGTGCTGGAAACCGATTGGAAATAAAGCTGTGGCATCAAGCGGTAACGTAAAGTCACTTCAGCTAAACCATCAAACAATCCTACACCGTATTTTACTTGTAAGCGTTTACCAATATTACCACTAACTTGTACTTTGGAGCTATCCCCAACACCGGCAGTGCCTAAGTTTAAGTCTTGAATACCAAAGGCTTCGCCAATACCGCCGACTACTTTACCACTTTTCGCTAAACCTAAGCCGAGTAATGCGGCGCCCACAGAACCGCTAGAGCCTGCTTCACCGCTGTTTTCTAATGAGCGACCGGTTAATAAATAAGAAAGTGCTTGGTCTTGAGATTTCGCTGGATCAGAGAAAATCGTGACTTGTGGGCTAGATGCCATACCAATCACTTTTACCCCAGCAGTGACCTTATTGTCTTCCATGGCTTCTGGGTTACGAATCGCTTCAATATTTAACATCGGTTGTGAAGGTAAACCGGAGAAACTGATTTGTCCTTTACGAATTAATAAATCCTGTCCAAAAGAAGCATAACGACCATTTTTTAGGTTAATTTGACCAAATAAACCTAATTTGCCTTTATCCTGTTTTACAGAAAGTAAGCCGTTCAAATTGGTTTTTAAACCATAGGCATCTAAATGCACATCGTCGCCGATTTTAATTTTTAAATCAGATTGAATTTGCATACCCGATTTGGTTTCTGAAGCAAATTGGCGATTAATGAGCTCTTCTTTACTTTTTCTAGGGCCATTTAAAATGACTTCGTCTTCACTCACCGGTTCAGCATTGTCCGGTAAGCTTTCAATAGCAATTCTTGCCCATGGAATATCCACGTTTCCGCTTAAATCTAAGAGTTTTGGTGACGCTTTGACAACCACATTTGGGCTGACTTTTAATTTCGCCATAGACGGAATATCGACTTTGAAGTTATCCGCTTGTGCTCTGACTTCTGCCGTCCAAGAAAAGTTGATTGGCTAAGGATAAGCGTAAACCTTCAATGGTAAAGGTACCGCCTAATTGACGACCTTTACTTAAATCATGAATTTTTAAGTCTGTGCTGATTCGACCTTGATTCTGAACGTTAATGTCTGATTTCAGGGTTAAATTGTTATTTTGAATATCGGCATTCACACTTAATTTAGGAATATCTAGCTTAAAGGTACGGTAGTCTAATTTTTGTGCCACACCAATGTTATTGCCTTCCACTGCCACATTTAGTTGTAATGGTTTATCTGTGAACCATGCCACTTTACCTCGGCTTTGTAACTGGCCTTTGAGCGTGTCTTGTCCCATCAATTTATTCACTAAATCTAAATTGATGCGTTTAAGCTCAAAAGGGACTTCGCCATTTTTCCCTGCTGTAAATTGTTGAGGGAAACACAGATCTAAGTCTTGGTTAATCCAGCAGTGTGACCCAATGGTGGCTTGGATTTTTTTATTGTCATAAGTCACCGGAATGGTTTGATTCACTTTAAAATCGCCGATAGGTGAGTTAAGGCTAACTTGGCTTAAATTGCCTTTCCACTGCTGAGAAGTGCGGTCAAAATTCCCCGCGATTTGTAAATCAGCTGCAACGGGCTCACCTTTTGATTTTAAGGTGAGCGTATGATGTTTTTCATCACCCGATGCATTCAAATCAATATTATGTAATTTGATGCTGTCACCATAACGGAAGTTTTCCGCTTTGACGGTAAGTTCACCTTTTACTTGAGGTTCACTGACAACATTACCTTTAATTAAGGCTTTAGATAAGTCTAACCCTTGGAAGTGCAAGTCTTGTGCCGTTAAATCGGTATTAATGGTTGGCGCAGTAAGCTTCCCTAAAATCTGTGCTTTACCAACGACGGAGCCCGCTAAATCTTGCCACAGACCACGTAAGCTTGGTGCGTTGATATCTAAATCTAAGTTTGATTTATCACCTAATATCCCTTTTGCTGCAATGCGGTTATCGCCATAGTTCAGCAATAAATCAGGAATGTTTAATAAAGTTTCATTACTTAAAAAGACACTACCTTTTAAGCTTAATGGGCGAGAGGAAAGACTACCCGTTAAATCTACGGTAGGCACATCCACTTTCCAATGATTGGAATCAGCGGAACCTTTTGAGCTCACTTTACCCGATAATACGGCTGGCATGGCTGGCACATAAGGGCGAATGTTCATTTTATTTAAATCAGCGGTCACATCCCATTGTGCGCCATCTTTCCAGTTTGATGAACCCGTTAAACGCGCCGTACCATCTAGAGCAGCAAGTTTTAATTCGTTGAGGGTGACTTCATAGAGTTTACCGTCTGCATTTAAATCAACGTGAGTATGAGGGATATGATCCATACCCTCCACGCCACCAACAACTTCTGCGTGATAATTCAATAAATCGCCTGTGAGTTTGATATCAACGTCGTTAATCTTGAGTGGCGCTAGGCTGTCTGCAAAAGCATATTGACCTTTTTTCGCTTTTAATTGCAGATTTAATGGCATTTTATCTTCAGCCAGTTTCACATCACCGGTTAAGGTGGCATCAAGCACACCCTGTGTGGTTAACGAAAGTGCGGTCGTTTTCTTCAATGAACCCGATAAATTGAGATCAACTTTGCTAGCAGGCAGAATGGTTTTGTCTTTTGATTTAAATGCTTGGAGATCCGATTTTAATGTGAGATCAATCGGGAAATCGTCATTGAGTTGAAGTTGCCCTTGGCTCGAAAGTGTGCCAAGAGAGCTATCAATCTCGAGTTTTTGTAATTTCACTAAATGATCAGTGGCATCCGCTTGTAATTCCACTTTAGGCAAAGTGATTTTTTGGATTTCTTCGCCTTTTTCATTGAGCGATTGATATTGCCAGTTTGTACCCAAAACACTAGGAATGTGCATGTCAAAAGGCAAGTTCACCGTATTTAAATTACCTAAAAAAGCGGGTGTGAGAGTTTGCTCAATTTGCGCCCAATCAACGGGTTTAGCAGGTTCTTTTTTCTCGGGTTGAGGAGGATTCGGTTGAGTTTGGGAGACCGTTGAAAAAATCACATCTGAAAGCGTGGTGGGCTCAAGGGTAAGACCAGATTCATTGTTTAAACTGACCGCACTTTGAAATGATGAAAACGTAATATTGCTTTGATCGAGTTTCATATCAAAGTCAGTAATCGCGACATTTTTCACTTGTACAGAAACAGGTAAATGGATTTTTTCCATTGGACCACTTTCAGTCTGTTTCTCTTCAGAAGGTGGCATGACACTGGTATCAATGGCAATTTTCGGCTGCGTTAAGCTGAGATCATCAACAATAATATCACCCGACAGTAAACGAGCTAAATTCAGTTGTAAGCGCGTTTTAGGAAGGGCTACATCGACGCCGGTTGTTTGAAAACGTAAATTTTCTAAGACTAAACCATCTTGTAAGCCACCGCTGACTTGTTCAATAGATAAGCTATCGAGCATTTTATCCGCAAGTTGAATAAGTGCACGTTGTCCACTATCAAAAGATAGTGCTGTGACTAAGCCTAAAACAGGAATAAAAATGACCGCACTTCCGACACATAAAATTTTACGGCAGGTCTTTTTCTTTTTAACGGGTTGTGTGGTTTGGTTATCTGGTTGTTTTTCTTGTTCAGACATAGTCATACCCTAAATTTCAGCACCTAAGCCAATGTAAAATTGAATATTTTTGCTGTTATCTTTATCTCGAATTGGCGTTGCAATATCAAATTTGATAGCGCCAACTGGCGATGCCCAACGTACACCAACACCCGCACCATAACGCAATTCGGTGGCTTTGTAAGAGTTAGCCGCCAAGCCTGTATCTGCAAACACAGCACCCCACCAGTTAGGGTAAACTTGATATTGATATTCAAGGCTACCTGTTACTAAACGAGAACCACCAACTAATTTTCCATCTTTATTTTTCGGTGAAATTTTCTTATAGCCATAACCTCGCACGCTGCGATCGCCCCCTGCAAAGAAACGTAGTGCAGGTGGAATTTTTCGAATATCAGGCGTATTTAAATAACCAATTTCTGCACGGGTAATAAAACGGTGATTTTCTGCGTACGTACGAATCCAGGCAGTAGAAGCTTGAACTTTAAAGAAATTAGCATCGGACATCCAAAGCTTATTCCCTAAATCAACCGTGATTTTTTGGGTATCTCCCCATGTTGGGAATTGGCCACCTCTTAAACGGGTGCGGCTAAAGCCTCCAGTTGGATAAACCAGGAAGGTTTTATCGGTGAAATCAGCTTGTGTGTAGCTGTCATAACGGACACGAAGACCTGCAAAATATTGCCAACCCTCGCTATTATTCCAATAACGTAATGCAGCGAAGGTGAGAGCTTTAGTATCCGTATCGTTTTTATTTTCTTTTTCATAACCGGTTGAAAATTCATAATAATAATTTAATGGATTTTTCAACAATGGCATTTTATAGGTGGCTTCAAAGTTTTGCTTTGGCGCAGAGACGTAAAGATTTGTACGGAAACTATGGCCTCGGCTATTAATCCAAGGTTTTGTCCAACCAATTTGGACATGAGGGCCTGTATCAGTCGCAAAACCGACCCCGAGTTCCATTGAGTTTTTCTTACGTGGATAAAGTAACAGTTCGATATCGACTAATTTATCTTCTTCACGAACGTGAGGTTGTAAAAGCACTGAGCTAAACCAGTTGGTGGAAGAAAAATTATTGGTTAATTCAGATCATCGTATTTTTGATGCTCAACTAACTCACCTTGTTTTGGCAAGTTTTTACGGAGTGCCGTGAAGTTTTCGTCTTCTGCAGCTTCGCCTGTAATTTCAACGTCTGTTCCAGCAATTTTACTTGGCTCACCTGGGGTGACATTCGCAATAAGTAAATCTCGTTGACCTTTACGTTTTTTCAATTCAAAGGTCACGGAAGAACCATAATAACCGAAGACTCGAAGGCCTTTATCGACAGCATCTGAAACTAATTGTTTATAACGATCTGAGCCGTCCATCTCGTCTTTATCAATGGCGTTAATACGACAATGCGATCAAAGAAAGAGTTTCCTTTGCTTTGAAAAAAATAGTGATTGTTCTCTTTATTCAGACATTTAACCAAAATGTAACCGGGCCATCATTGGTTAGCGTTACTTGCATATCTGCTGCAAATTGTCCGTTGGCAACAGTGACTTTTTCTGCACATTTTTGCGAAAAATAGCCATACAATTCGTTAGCCAAGGCTGGTGCGGCACCTTTTGAGAAACTTGGTCGTAAGCCTTTTTGCGTGTCAGCAGCCAAAGTAAATTGGGATACCACGAGCACTTCGCCACCGATTTGTTGCACGTTTAAATTCATTTTGTCATTTTCATCGCTGAAAATACGGTAATTTAAGACTTTCTCGGCGAGTTTATCCGCTTTGGCTTGGTCATCTTCTTTTTCCACGCCTAATAAAACCAATAACCCCTTGCCGATTTGTCCCACAATTTGACCTTCAACTTCCACTTTAGCCTGTGTTACACGCTGGATTAATGCAATCATTTTACTTCCTCTAAATTTGTTTGATTCGTTGACCGCACTTCTGCAAGCAGTGCGGCTAATTGCGCACCCAATAACACTACTGTCCAGCTGATTTGAATCCACAATAACATGATCGGCAGTGTCGCCATGGCACCATAAATTAATTGATAAGACGGGAAGGTGGTGATGTACCAAGTAAAGGCTTGTTTGCCTAAAGTAAAGAAAATTGCCGCAATTAATGCGCCTGCTGCAGAGTGTTTGATGCTCACTTTCTTATTTGGAACGACCATATAAATGAGCGTGAAGATAAACCAAGTAGAAAGAAATGGCACAAAACTGAGGAGTTTTAAGCCAAAAGAGAGTGTTTCCGATTGCTCAAACATGGCTTTGACGTAGGAACTTGCCGCAATGCTAGTACCGATTAAAAGCGGACCGAGCGTCAAAATGAGCCAATAAATAGCAAATGACGTAAAAATCGGGCGATTACTGGTGTCTTGCCAAATGCCATTGAGTGTGCGGTCAATGGAGTTAATCAGCATTAATGCCACTAAAATCAAACTCACAATTCCCACGGCGCTCATTTTCTTTGAATTATGGACGAATTCATCAATATATTGTCCCACAACATCACTCGCGGAAGGAGCGAAATTGGTGAAGATGAATTCTTTCAATGCACCGGTGACTTCGTTAAAAACAGGAAAGGCGGAGAAAATTGAAAACACTACCATAATTAATGGCACGATAGCGAGCATGGTGCTGTAGGTGAGTGAACCGGCGGCTTGCGTTAATTTATTTTCTTGAGAACGCTGCCAGAATAATGCGAGAAAAGACGTTAAGGTCATTAGAGCAAGCCTCCGCAACAATGTTTAAATTTCTTTCCTGAGCCACAAACACAAGGCTGTTTATTGCTTGGGAGCGGCACAGTGGGATCAACAAAATACCAACGACCATCAATTTTTACAAAAAGAGAATATTCGTGATGCACTTGTGGCTGTTCGTTGCCTTGAAAATGTGCTTTAAATTCAACCGCACTTTGTGTTTTGGTTAAGGTTTCTGCTTTGATAATATCTAAACCGAGCCATTGCGTTTCATCAGCCCAATCTTGCAGGGCTTTTTCATCTAATAAGGTTTGTTGGCTTGGCACAGTGGTTTGCACGATATAAGGAATCTTTTTAAGCACAAACGCTGAATAGCGGGAACGCATAAGTTGTTCCGCTGTTTCTGGAAACATATTGCCTGAATGAAAGCGTCCGCAACAATCTTCGTAAGAAAACGAAGATGGGCACGGACAAAGTGCGGTCGTTTTAGCCGACATTTTAGGCCGCCTGCTGTAAATTACGTAATTGTGAGTTAACAGTACGTTTAAACGCTGGCGCTAATTCCTCAATGGCTAAGGCTTCTTCTAATTCTGCAACACTTGAAGGAGCAGAAAGTAGCGTGTTTAAACGACGAATTGTCCATTCAGGATAAGGACGGTGTCGCAAGATGAGTTCATCGCCTTGATGAATTTCACCTTCTTCGATCACACGCACATACCAACCTGTCCAACCAGACTGACGAATTACCTCTCTTGTATTCTCATTCTTGGTATTATGAGATAAACGCTCGCAAGGTTTGCGGGGTTGAGACACTTCTAAAAGTGTAGTGCCAATTTTGTAACGATCGCCTATACAGACATTATCTTCATGTAAGCTGGATACCACAAAGTTTTCACCATAAATCGCACTACCGTGAAAATCAAATTTTTCACCAAGTAGCTCGTTTAAAGCGTCGAAAGACACATCAGACATAAAAAACAAGGCTTTATCAACACCACCGTGATGGGCTTTTAAACCCACATCGTTACCTTCTGCACCTAGCATGTGCACTTTTACCATGGGTACCGGTTTTTTACGGATGGCACTTTCATATGAGCTGCCATCAGGGAATGTTAAGGTTTCGATCAATCCTGTTTTAATAATAAGAATTTTTGCGTTTGACATCTATTTTTCCTGCTTTGAGTTAGTTTTGAGAAATTATACCGTAAAATCACTTAAATTTTGACCGCACTTCGTTTTTTCCTTATTATTCGTTTAAATAAAACCAACAAAACAAAGGAATCTTTATGCAATATTCTCTCGCGCGTACCGAACAAGGTCAAACCCTTGGTATTACCGCAAAAATGGCAAACCGTCATGGCCTGATCGC
>JAGZXE010000026.1:0-11041 GCA_018378615.1 Parahaemophilus parainfluenzae | reverse complement strand
CAGCTTTACCCAGCCTAATGCAGCCGTGAATTGCAAAATGTTGGAATGGGCGATTGATTGCACCCAAGGTTCGCAAGGGGATTTATTGGAACTGTACTGCGGTAACGGCAATTTCTCCATCGCCCTTGCACAAAACTTCCGAAAAGTGCTTGCTACCGAAATCGCCAAGCCATCCGTGGCTGCTGCACAATTTAATATTGCGGAAAATGGTATAGATAATCTACAAATTATCCGTATGTCCGCAGAAGAGTTTACCCAAGCAATGAATGGCGTACGTGAGTTTAATCGCTTAAAAGGCATTGATTTAAAAGCCTATCAATGCAATACGATTTTTGTGGATCCACCACGAGCAGGACTTGACCCTGACACGGTAAAACTGGTGCAGAATTACGATCGTATTTTGTATATTTCCTGCAATCCTCATACCCTTTGTGAGAATTTGCAAACCCTAAGCCAAACCCACCGCATTGAAAAAGCGGCGCTGTTTGATCAATTCCCTTATACAGATCATATGGAAAGCAGCGTATGGCTGGTGAGAAAATAAAAATTCAACTGCTTGCTGAAGCGGGAACATCATCAGAATTGACCGCACTTTGTTCCCCTCTTGGTATCGAGCATTGTACTGAAAGTCCGCTTGCATTGGTGAAAACTGAAACCCACCTTGCCCTACGTAAACTGGATGAACCCAAGTTGGGCGATGTCTTTGTAGATTTCGTAGCCGGTGCGATGGCTCATCGTCGTAAATTCGGTGGAGGTCGTGGCGAGGCAGTTGCCAAAGCCGTGGGCATTAAGGGAACGGAATTGCCGAGCGTGATTGATGCCACAGCAGGACTTGGTCGAGATGCCTTTGTTCTAGCTTCTATCGGTTGCCAAGTGCGTTTAGTAGAACGTCATCCTGTAGTATATTTGCTATTGCAGGATGGACTCAACCGCGCCTATCAAGATGCAGAAATAGGCGAAATGATACAACAAAATATGCGCTTACTAGATGTTCATCATATTGCCGAACTCAATCCACAAACCGAGAGTGCCGATGTGGTGTATTTGGATCCAATGTATCCGCACAAACAAAAATCAGCCCTAGTAAAAAAAGAAATGCGTGTATTCCAACATTTGGTTGGTGCCGATTTGGATGCCGATGAGCTCTTGACACCTGCGTTACAATTAGCCCGTAAACGTGTGGTGGTAAAACGTCCTGACTATGCGGAATTTTTAGCGCAAAAAGCGCCCCATGTTAGTCGTGAAACCAAAAATCACCGCTTTGATATTTATATGGGAGAAGCGCAATGCTAAAAGAAAGTGCCGTTGTGATGAGCTATGATGCGGAAACCGGTCTTGCTAAAGTGAAATGTCAATCACAAAGTGCCTGTGGAGCTTGTTCAGCTAGAGAAGCCTGTGGGACAGCCTCCCTGTCTGAACTCAATGGAAAACGAGGTGAGCATATCTTCACGCTCGAAACCATTACGCCACTCCGTGCAGGTCAAATGGTAGAAATCGGTCTAGAAGAAAAATCCATGTTATTTTCAGCATTGCTAATGTATATCGTGCCGCTTTTCACTCTATTGGTTGCAACATTGCTTTCTAGCTATATCAGTGAAAATGAGCTCATCCGTGCGATTTTAATCTTTATTTTGACCGCACTTTCCTTTGTGATAGTTAAACGTTACACCCGAAAACTCGGCCGACAAACAGAATTTCAGCCTGTTTTGTTGAGAGTATTGTCCTAAATAAAAAGAGCGGTTAAAAACAAATTAATTTTCAACCGCGCTTTTATACTTTAAGTTTATTACTACTCGAAAGAGCCTACATTAAAATGTAGGCTTTTCTATTAAGATAATAATCTTTGTACTAAAGAAGTATAAATATTAACCCCAGTAAGCAATTGATTTTCATCAAAATCAAATTCAGCTTCATGATGACCTGCTGTGCGATCTGCACCAAGAATGAAGTAAATAGCTTTGCCCCCATGTTCTTGTACACGTCTACCTAAAATAGTCGCATCTTCACTTGCATTGAAAGCATAATCTGAATTTACGTTATTTATTTGTGGTTGTTCAAGGGATATTTCTTCGATGAGTTTTACAAGTTCAACATCGTTATTCATATCCACTGCTTCACCTACAATTTCAGTTTCATACGCTACATCAAAACTTATGGAGATACCTTTGGCTATTTGCATAACTTGTTCAGTCATGTATTCATTAATTGCTTTATTTTCTCCCCGCACTTCTAATTGTAATTCAGCAGAGGATGGAATGACATTTCGTCCTTCACCCGCTTTTAACACACCCACATTAATTCTTGTCATGCCTTCACCATGGCGTGCAATACCATGAAGTTGAGTGACTGTGTGCGCTGCAGCTAATAAAGCATTACGACCTAAATGGGGGGCAGCACCTGCATGTGCTGGTTTACCTTTATAGCGAATATCAATTTTTGTAGTGGAAAGAAAATTTCTTGGATTAGCAATAACTGTGCCTGTATTCGCGCAAAAACTAATGTGTGAAGAAGCAAAATAATCTGCATCATCAATTATGCCACTTTGTGCAATGGCTGCTGCACCTCGAACACCTTCTTCTGCTGGTTGGAATACAATTTTTACTTTTCCAGTGAGTTTATCTTTGTTCTGAGCGATCCATAATGCAACACCTAAACCTATTGTAATATGTGAATCATGTCCACAAGCATGCATAAAACCATCGTTAATTGAGGCAAAACCTTCTTTATTTGGAATATGCTCGGATGAGCGAGTTTCCGTTACATTCACACAGTCGATATCAAAACGTAACGCGATGGTTTTTCCTGGTTTACCTGAATCAAATAATGCCACACAACCAGTGTACCCTTCCATTTTTTCGAGCCATTTTTCATTGGCTCCATAGGCTTTTGCATTAGCTAAACCTTTATCTACTACGGCTTGTTTTCGTCCACGAACAAAGTCCGGATTTATAATTTGTTTACCAAGAAAAATTTCAAAACAACCTAAGTCTTCCAAGTAATCCGCAATGCGAGAAGTTGTCCAAAATTCACTCCAACCAATTTCTGGAAAACGATGAAATTCACGACGCCATTTAACAAGTTGATTTAAATCTAAGTTCATTTTTCTCTCCTTTAAAAGTCTATAAAAACAGACCGCACTTAAATAAAGTGCGGTCAATTTTTTACTATTTCTACAACATAAATAATGCTAAGAATAAAACAGCAAGTATCATGCCTGGTGCGGTACGTTTTACCATTTCTACTGGGCTTACCATCGCAAGGCCTGCACAAACAATGGTTACACCTGCAATTGGTGAAGCGGTACGACCAATTGCACCAGCAATAGCTGCTGCCATACCAAGATTTACGTGAGTGTAACCGAGTTCTACAGCATGTGGCGTGACGGCAGTGTTAAAGGCAATCGCTGCTGCATCGCCAGAGCCTGTAATTAAGCCCATTAAGAATGGTCCAATTGTTGCCCCCCAACGTACAAATTCGTTGGATTCTTTCAAGAAAGAAATTGCAGCATCCACTGCACCCGTAGATTTTAATCCTGCTACAAATACGCTGGCTGCAATGATGATACCAAGTACATTTGCATAAGAATTGCCCATACCATTGAAAAATTCTTCAGTAATTCTTACTGGAGAAATACGAGTTACGATAATGCCATAAATTGCACCAATAAGCATCGCTTGAGGCACACCCATTTTAGTCCATTCAAGACCTGATACTTGTTGTAATGACGTTCCACCAATCACTAAAATAACTAATGGTATTAATGGTGCAAGGGCATAAAGTACATTGACACCTTCAACAACTTTAATTTCACTTTCTTTTTGTTCTGCAAGATAAGCTTTACGATGTTGTTCACCATAATCTTTAAAAACAAGCGCAAGAATTGTTAAAACAACAGCACCTATTGCTCCCGCAATCATACTATATGGTGCATGTGAAAGGTTTACTTGAGTGATAGTTAAGCCTGACATTTCACTAATCATTGCTGAGTGAGAAGAACCCGGACTCATCATTGATCCAAAAGTCCCTGCTAAAATCGCTGCACCAGCAGTAGCTGGTCGAACACCCGCACTTTTTAAAACGGGAATTAATGTTGCGCCAACCGCAGCAGCACAACCAGCAGCAGAAGGAATAGCAATATTGATGAAAAAGGTGATGACTGTTGCAATCGGAATTAAGAAGAATTTTAATCCGCTTAATGGTTTGGTAAGTAAATGTACCAGATGAGTATCACATTGAGTGTATTTCATTACATAAGCAAAACCCATACTGGAACAGATAGCCATAATTAATCCGCTAGATGTCATGCTTTTGGCAAAAGCATCTAATGCGCCCATTGGATTAAGCGTCAGAATAGACATTATTAAACCGATACCAATCAAAACGGTTCGGGTTTCGGCTTTTTTAATTAGAAAATAAATTGTGGCAATAATGCCAACCACTGCAACGATGGATTTAAATAATTCCATTATATGTTCCTTTTAAGTTAATAAGAAAAAGTTGTATTGATGTCAAATGTGCCACATTCCATATTTTCACTGAAGCACAAAATAGGATTTTCACCCAACACAGTTGCCATTTCATTTTGTATATGAAGCGCAGAACCTTCAGGCAATGCATATACAAGTGCGGTTGGATTAACGAGTAAAAATTCTGCCAAACGTTCTTCTCGGCTTTCACCATTGTGGCCTTGCATTTTACCTGAAATAAAGTGCGGATTAATTTGATGAGGAAATAGCTGTAATGCTTGAAATGAAGGAGGATAAGTAATCGGCATATCATTAGTTGTCATAATAGATGCGCCAGCTACATTGGCCCCTGCACTCCAACCAAAATAAGGCGTACCGTTATTCACTTTTTCACGAATGATATCAATCAAATTGTGTTCATAAAGTTGTTTTAACAAACAAAATGTATTCCCGCCGCCAATAGCGATGATATCTGCTTGTTCAATGATATCTCGATGCTGTTTACCATGATGAACGGAAACAATATTCATCCTTAAATCAAAAAGTGCATTTTGCACAGTTTTTTCATATTCATCAAAAGTGCGGCGTACCCCAGCATAAGGCACAAAAGCAATTGTCTTACCACGATAATCAGTCAGGAAATTTTGTAACCAAGGTATGGTGTGTTCAAGATAACCTGTGTTCTTGTATTTTGAGCTACTGAGCAGTAACATGTTTTTCATTTTCTACTCCTTTTTAGAGGCATTTAGCAATACCGATATTACACTTAGAAAAGGTTAATTTTCAAAGAAAAATTATTATTGCTTGACGAATATCAAAAAAATAAACCGTATCAGGAGAAAACTATGTCAATTAATCTTAATCGTATTCAAAATTTAATTGAAAAACTGGCTTTTATTTCATCAGTACCAAACGAGCTGACTCGCTTAGCTTTTACAGAGGAGGATGAAAAGGCCCATAATATGATTATTGAATTATGTAAAGAATATGATTTATCTATTCGTCGAGATTCAATTGGAAATCTTTTTATTCGTAAGGCAGGTAAAGAAGATTTTTTACCTGCAGTTGCATTCGGATCACATATTGATACTGTTGTAAATGCTGGTAAATTTGATGGTCCTTTGGGATCTGTTGCTGGGTTGGAAATTCTTTTTCAATTATGTGAACAGAATATTCAGACTCGTTATCCTTTAGAATTGATCATTTTTACTTGTGAAGAATCGAGTAGATTTAATTTTGCTACATTGGGTAGTAAAGTTATGTGCGGCATAGTAAATCAAGAAAAATTAAGTTCGTTACGTGATAAACAAGGAAAGGGTTTATCAGAAGCTATGGCTGAAGTAGGAATGAATTTTAATTTGGTTAATCAAGCAAAACGTGATGCAAAGGAATTTAAATGTTTTTTTGAACTTCATATAGAACAAGGCCCTCGTTTAGAGAATGAAGGAAAAACAATAGGTGTTGTAACAGGTATTGCTGCTCCGATTCGTGCAATTGTTAAAATTAAAGGACAAGCGGATCATTCAGGAGCAACAGCAATGCATTATCGTCATGATGCATTGTTAGGAGGAGCTGAGTTATCACTTGCTATTGAGCAAGCTGCTATTCAAGCTGGACATTCTACAGTAGCTACTGTAGGTAATATTACAGCTAAACCAGGAGTAATGAATGTTGTGCCAGGATATTGCGAATTATTAGTAGATATTAGAGGTACACATGTACAAGCTAGAGATTCCGTATTTGAATTATTACAAAAGGAAATTAGTAAAGTTTCAGAAAAAAGAGGATTATTAATTGAGTTACAACTTATTTCAAAAGATAATCCAATAGTATTACCTGAAAATATGGTAAACCAAATAGCTGAAACTGCACATTCCCTTGGTTATTCTTACGAAATAATGCCCAGTGGTGCTGGACATGATGCAATGCATATGGCAACACTTTGTCCGACAGGTATGATTTTTGTTCCATCTCATTTGGGAATTAGTCATAACCCTATTGAATTTACTGATTCGAAAGATATAGAGGCAGGAATTAAAGTTTTACAAAAAGTTATATTAGAACAGGCTGAAGTTTGTTAATTGTTATAAAAAACTCGTATAAATAATACGAGTTTTTTATAAAGGCAACTCCGTTGTCGATTTTACTGTTTTTAATATGATTTCTGATTTTAATGTTTTAATGCCGATTGCATTTGTAAGGTAGGTATTTTTTATATGATTAAGTTCTTCAATATCAGAGACACAGAGCTTAAGTAAGAAGTCGTAACTGCCAGCCATAAAATGACATTCAATAATTTGTGGGATTAATTTCACTTCAAAAATAAACCGCTCTTTAAGCTCTGGGTTTTCCTCATTGAATGTACCTAAGAGATAGGAAATCAGGTGACAATTTACTTTTTTAGGATTTAACATAGCAACATAGCCATCAATCACGCCGTCATGCTCTAACTGGTTCACTCGCCGTAAACATGCTGAATTTGATAAACCAATCTCTTTTGCTAACTCATTATTTTGTAAACGTCCATTTCGTTGTAATGCTTTTAAAATGCGAGTATCAATATTATCAAAGCATTTCTTCATACAAGGGTCCTTTTATGAGAATTTTGGTAGGAATAATACAACAAAACCGCAGGCATTGCCTGCGGTTTTTTCTCATTATTAAGAACCATAAAGTGAAACTTGGACAAGAAGTAAAATCGAACCAATTAGGAGTAAGCATCCAATCATTGGTAAAACAAATTTTACCCACTTGTTAAACGGAATGTGTAACATTTGAAGTGTCACAAGTACTAATCCTGTCGGTGCTAAGAATAGCATTGCATATTGTCCCCAGTTATAGGCTGAAACCACAATATCACGAGGGATACCCACAGCATCCGCTAACGGCGCCATAATTGGCATTGATAGCACTGCAAGTCCTGATGATGATGGAACAATAAGTCCAAGGAAAATGAAGACGACTAATTGACCAAGGATAAATAAGCTACCAGGCATTCCACTTACGAGATTAGACATATAATCTAGGATTGTGTCAGAAATCATTCCTTGTTCTAGTACAAGGTTTACACCACGAGCAAGACCAATGATTAATGAAACCCCTACAAGTTCAGATGCACCCTCTGTGAAAGACTCTACGATTTCTTTCTCTTTTAGACCACTGATTAACATGATAACAATGGTGAAAGAGAGAAATGATGCCGCCATTTGAGGGAACCACCAACCACCTGCCATAACCCCCCAAATCATCATTGGGAACGCTAAACAGAATAGAATGAGTATAAGTTTTCTTCTTAAAGTGAATTCAATAACAGCATTTGGATCAAAGTTTTTCATATAACGTTGACGAAATTCATCTCTATCTTCATAAGTATAAGAAAAACTTGGATCTGCCTTCACTTTTTTACCATACCAATATAGGTACGCGATTACACAAAGACCACCGAGTACTAAACCAATAGTACGGAAACCAATCCCTTCGGTGAATTGTATTCCTGCTGCATTAGAAGCTATAACAACTGAAAATGGGTTAATTGTTGAGAAAGCCGTTCCCATAGATGATGCTAAGAATATAGCCCCGACACAAATAATAGCATCGTATCCTAACGCTAAGAACACTGGTACCAAAATCGGATAAAAAGCAACAGCCTCTTCTTCAATACCACAAGTTGTACCACCAAGAAGCATCAAAATAGATACACTAAATACTATTAAAAACTCATTTCCTTTTGTTTTTCTTGCTAAAGCCATTAATCCCGCATTAAACGATCCTGTACGATTTATTACACCAATCATACCTCCAAGGACGAAGATAAAGACCATTACATCGACAGCTTCAATTGTTCCCTCAACCATGCTGACTGGAATATCTTGAATACCTTTATGATGTTGTTCGATACGCTGATAAGAACCAGGAATGGCAATAGGTTTTTTGATTACACCTTCAGTAAAATTAGTAAGTTTAATTTTAATGTTAAAGTCATCCAGTGTTTTTTCTGTTGCGGGATATGTTTTATCTTGTTCACCATAAGACTTAACAACAAAAACCTTATCCTGCATATTATAGGTTAATTTAGAGTAGGAGCCGGAAGGAATAACCCAAGTAAGCCCTACAGCAATAATTAAAATGAAGAAAAGAATAGTAAATGCTGATGGAAAACTAAAACTTTTCTTTTTATTCGCTGTTTCCATAATTAACTCCTTGTTAATCATAGTGTGATAAATTGGCACCGTATAGCATCACACAATACAATGCCAATTTCATTAGTACTGATACGTCTCTTTTATATTATTAATCGTAATAAGTAATGTGGTCTGCATTCTTAGTAATGCGAGTACCTGCTTTTCCTTTTACAATATCTACAATATCAGAAAGAGAACCGATAACAGCATCTTTTCCGGTGTTACGTGCAAAATTAACAGCAGCTTGAACTTTTGGTCCCATTGAACCAGCTGCAAAGTTAAGTTTTTCCATTTCTTCTGGAGAAGCTACTGCAATAGCTTTTTGTGTTGGTTTACCCCAATCAATAAATGTTGCAGAAACATCAGTCGCAATAACAAAGAGATCTGCCTCTAAATTTTCTGCAAGTAATGCAGAACATAGATCTTTATCAATTACAGCCTCTACCCCTTGTAAATTATGTTGTTCATCATAATAAGTCGGGATACCGCCACCACCAGCACAAATCACGATGCTGCCTTTTTCTAACAACCATTTCACTGGTCGAATTTCGAATATGCGTTTAGGTAATGGACTTGGCACAACTCGACGATATTTGTCTCCATCTTGTGCAATAGACCAATTTTTTTCTTTTGCTAAACGCTCTGCTTCTTCTTTAGAATAAACAGGACCGATTGGTTTTGTCGGATTTTTAAAAGCAGGATCATTGATATCTACTTCAACTTGGGAAAGTAATGTGGCAAATGGAACTTCAAAAGGAACTAGATTACCTAATTCTTGTTGAATCATATACCCAATCATTCCTACTGATTCAGCACCTAAAACATCTAATGGATAAGTCGGGACATCCTTGTAAGCCGCCCCCTGTAAAGCAAGTAAACCAACTTGAGGACCATTACCATGAGCAATAACTAATTCATTATTTGGATAAATTTTAGCAATTTGCTCACAAGCAATACGCACATTTTGTCGTTGATTTTCTGCAGTTAATGGCTCGCCCCGACGTAACAAGGCATTACCACCTAGTGCAATAACAATTCTCATAATTCCTCCTAAGCTAAACTTGCTACCATTACCGCTTTAATTGTATGCATACGGTTTTCAGCTTGCTCAAAAGCAATATTCATTGGCGATTCAAATACGTCTTCAGTCACTTCAATACCATTTGCTAAAGCAGGATATTTTTCAGCAATTTGACGACCCACTTTGGTTTCACTGTTATGGAACGCTGGTAAGCAGTGCATAAATTTCACTTTAGGGTTACCAGTGCGTTTCATTAACTCTGGAGTTACTTGGTAAGGCAATAATAATTGGATACGATCACCCCATGTTTCTAATGGTTCACCCATTGAGACCCAAACGTCAGTATGTACAAAATCAACACCTTTCACTGCTTTATCAATATCGTCAGTAACTGTGATTCTTGCTCCACTTTGTTTAGCAAAGCCTTCACACAATTCTACTAATTCAGCATCTGGTAATAATGCTTTAGGACCACAAATACGGACATCCATACCTAATTTTGCACCAATCAATAATAAAGAGTTACCCATATTGTTGCGAGCATCACCAATATATACGTAGCTAATTTCGCTTAATGGTTTATCGCAATTTTCAATCATAGTAAGCACGTCAGCTAGCATTTGTGTTGGGTGGAATTCATCTGTTAACCCATTAAAAACAGGTACTCCGGCATAATCAGCAAGCTCTTGAACAATACTTTGTTTAAATCCACGATATTCTATTGCATCGTACATTCTTCCAAGTACTCGAGCTGTATCTTTCATACTTTCTTTATGTCCAATTTGAGAGGAGTTTGGATCGATATAAGTTACTCGAGCACCTTGGTCATAAGCGGCGACTTCAAAGGCACAACGAGTACGAGTTGAGGTTTTTTCAAAAATTAATGCGATATTTTTACCTTGCAGTTTAGGTTGCTCAGTTCCCGCATATTTCGCTCGTTTTAAATCGCGGGATAAATCTAGTAAATACTTAATTTCACGCTCTGAATGATTAACAAGACTTAATAGGTGTCTATTTTTAAGATTGAAAGCCATAGTAATCTCCTTATTTTATGTCATTAATAAATGGTAGGTATTCACTTATCTACTTACTGTGAATGGTCAAATTTTAAAAATAATCAAATCGAATTTGATATCTTGTTTTTATTTAAAATGTAAATTTTTGCAATAAAATTCAATATTTTATTTAATAAACGCAATTTTATTTTGCATTTTTTAATTTGTGATGTGTATCACACTTCATTTCAGAACTTTATATTGCACTTTCTTTATATGTAAAAGAGATTTAAAATCCCGTCGATTCTCACACAACAGGAGCACATATGATCAACAGAAGAGATTTCATCCAACTTGGCGCAAGCAGCATTTTAGCGT
>JAGZXE010000025.1:0-13491 GCA_018378615.1 Parahaemophilus parainfluenzae | reverse complement strand
ATTTTCACTAAAAATCTGTTTCTTTATGAAAAAAATGCAAGTTCAAAATGCCAAAGGCGAAGTTCGAATCATCGCGGGTCTTTGGCGTGGACGAAAATTACCGGTTTTAAATGCGGAAGGGTTGCGCCCTACAGGTGATCGCGTGAAAGAAACCTTATTCAACTGGTTAATGCCTTACATTGTAGATAGCCATTGTCTTGATTGCTTTGCGGGTAGTGGCTCACTTGGCTTTGAGGCTCTTTCTCGTCAAGCGAAACAGGTGACCTTTTTAGAGTTGGATAAAACCGTAGCGAATCAATTAAAGAAAAATTTACAAACGCTAAAAACGACAGCTGAACAAGCACAAGTGATTAATCAAAATAGCTTGGAATTTTTAAAACAAGTGCAAAATCGACCGCACTTTGATGTGGTATTTTTAGATCCACCTTTTCATTTTGGTTTAGCTGAACAAGCAATTGCCCTCTTAGAAGAAAAGAATTGGCTCTTACCTCATGCATTAATTTATGTGGAAACAGAAAAAGACAAACCGCTTAGCGTGCCTGACAATTGGCAATTACTGAAAGAGAAAACTGCAGGTATGGTGAGCTACCGCCTGTATCAAAAAGATTAGGAAATTATTATGTTAGATATTGTGTTATACGAACCTGAAATTCCACAAAATACGGGAAATATTATTCGTCTTTGTGCGAACACTGGCTTTCGACTTCATTTAATCGAGCCACTTGGCTTTACCTGGGATGATAAAAAATTACGTCGTTCCGGCTTGGATTATCATGAATTTGCTGAAATCAAAAAACATAAAACCTTTGAAGCCTTTTTAGAAAGCGAAAAACCGAAACGTCTTTTTGCCCTCACCACTAAAGGCGGCCCTGCGCATAGTGAAGTGCAATTTGAATTAGGGGATTATTTAATGTTTGGCCCAGAAACCCGTGGTATTCCAATGTCTATTTTAGATAAAATGCCAATGGAACAAAAAATCCGTATCCCAATGACAGCAAATAGCCGCAGTATGAACTTATCAAACTCGGTAGCTGTTGCAGTTTATGAAGCTTGGCGACAACTTGGTTACGAAGGCGCGGTTAATTTAAATCGATAAAACCAATAAAATAGCTGCTTATTTTCTAAACAAAAATAAGCAGCTTTCTTTTTGCATTTAATTTGTGATCTCGATCACATATTTATAATTTTAAGATTCCCTTTTTACCAAAACAGCAGTATAAATAAATTACATTTAGAGAGGGATCTCGATGTACCCACTTGATCTATCAAGCTCTAGTCTTTCTTGACTCTTCAAGCAAACCTTCCCCGTTGTCCTAAATAAAGAATTGGCAGTCGAATGATTTGCCCTCCATTTGTATCCCTAAAATTTAACAACTATTGCAGCAAAATTAGTTTCATCTCACATCAATAAGGAGGTTGGGTGAATGAAGTTAATTTTGAATTGGTCGAAACAGCAGTGGCTAGGCATGGATGCTTACCAAAAAAGTGCGGTCAATTTTGGCCGCACTTCCTATTTCCATCATTTGCAAATCACTAGCTTTGTGTTGCTATTTTCTAAATAATCCGCAATTTGTTTTGGTACATCATCAGTGAAAAGATAATCTACATCTTTAAGCTCCCCTAATCGCACAATCGCTTGTCGAGAGAATTTTGAATGGTCGGTCGCTAATAACGTTTGGCGAGAGCTTTCTATAATGGCTCGTTTAACTTGGACTTCATGGTAATCATAGTCCAACAATGAACCATCAAGGTCTATTGCACTAATGCCCAGAATTCCAAAGTCTAACCGGAATTGCGAAATAAAATTAACGGTTGCCTCACCAATGATTCCACCATCCTTACGTAAGGAGCCACCTGCCATCGTAATATCAAAGGTTTCATTTTGTCGTAATAAATGAGCCGCATTGATATTATTTGTCACAATGCGTAACCGTTCATGGTTTAACAAGGCACTAGCTACCGCTTCAGGCGTGGTACCAATATCAATAAATAAGGATGCTCCGTTTGGAATACGTTTTGCCACTTCACGAGCAATGGCGCTTTTTTGGGAAGGGAAAAATTGTTTACGTTCAATGTAATCAGAATTTTCTGCGGTTGAAGAAGGGGCCGCACCACCATGATGACGACGAATTAAATCTTGTTCAGCAAGGATATTCAGATCGCGTCGAATAGTCTGAGGGCTAACTTCAAGTTCGATAACCAGTTCTTCTGTACTGGCATAGCCTTTTTGCGTCACAAGCTCAATAATTTTCTGATGGCGTAATGATTGCTTCATATAAATGCCTATAAATTTGAATTAGCTAAACGATTTAGCTTTAATTTTACTCTGCAGAAATCCCCAAACTAATCCTAAGATAAAGCCTGAAATGTGAGCAGCGTTCCCTATATTAATACCAAAAAGTGGACTAATAAAGCCAAATACAAGCCCTACCAGTAACATTGTAAAAAAGCCTTCTGGTAAGTCAAAACTATGCGGGTGCAATTTGTCCACCACCAACACATAACCTAACACGGCATAAACCACACCAGATAGCCCGAAAAAGGCGGGACCAGTAAAATAATTCTGTACAGCGCCACTCACTGCAGCAGAGACTAAAACGAATAATAAAAAATGGAGAGAACCCAATCGGCGTTCAATCGCGCCACCGAATAACCAAAACCACGAAAGGTTAAATAAAATATGCGGTACCGACAAATGAACAATAGCATGAGTGAAATAACGCCATATTTCCTGATCTTCCCAAGAATAAGCCGGATAATGGAATAAATCCATAATTGGCTCTTCAAATCCGATATTCTGCAAGAGATAAATCAACGCGCAAAGTGCGGTCAAAATAAACGTAATTTTTTTCTTTCTTAATAGACGTTTCACCAATTTTCTCTCTTGAATCCCATCAGTTTCGCTACCAAATAAAGGCTGCATTTGCTATATTCCTTTTTCATTTAATTTTGTTCATCATATAAGGTTCATTATGAAAAAACAAACTATGCCGACAGGATTTAGTGGCTTCGCTTGGGGACTTGCGGCATTTTGTTTACCCATTTTACTGTGGCCTATGGCTTCTTTGCTTTCCACGGCTTTTGTGAAAAACCCTACACTGAGCGATTTTCAGATCGATCTTTTCTCGATTATCTTTTGGGTTTACCCTTTTGTTTTGGTTTTGATTGCCCGTTTACTTTATAAGTTACATCAGCATAAACCTAAACTTGCCGTAAAATTATTACTGCTAAGTGCGGTCATTTTTTACATTGTTTTAGTTTCGGTCTGCTACATTGGTTTTAATGCTTAAGAACATAACAAAACAACAAAAAAGGGAGCTTTCGCTCCCTTTTACATTATGTTCCTAATAATCAAAAATATAACTTAAAAACCCTGTAGATTTTAACTACACTTAACCGCCATAACCCCTTCCAGATATCATCAATAAATCATCTTTTAGTATAAATTAAACCAATCACATTTTATTACACTAACAGAAGATAAAAATATTTTGTGACAGCTATCACAAAACAAACATTCCTAGTTTGAAACGTTTCAATAAAAAGATCAATAATTAACCTGAAATATTAATACGTTTCAAAATAGGAGACCTGCAATGAAACTACACTTTCTTGGTACCAGTGCCTCAGAAGGCATTCCAAACCCTTATTGTAAATGTGAGTTATGCGAACAAGTTAGGAAAACAGGAGGACGTGATGTAAGAACTCGTTCTTCTGCAATTATTGATGATGAAATTCAAATCGATATTTCTCCTGAATTTTTTCATCAAGCCAATGTAAATCATATTGATGTAACAAAAATTAAAGATTTACTCATCACTCATACTCATCCTGATCATTTTAATGTAGGAGAACTACATAATCGTGTAAGAAATTTTGCATTCAATGTTGAACATCCTATGTACATATACGGTAGCGATAAAGCAATTAACGGCTGTTTAAATGGCATTGTTGATCTGACTCCAGATCGTTTTAATCTTTCTATTCTTATTCCATTTGTCACCATTACTACTAGCAGCGGTGCAAAAATTACTCCACTTATCGCTAATCATGAAAAATGGGAAATGTGCTATATCTATTTTATTGAGAAAAATGGCAAAACACTGCTATACGGACATGACTCTGGCTATTATGGAGATTTAACATGGAACTGGTTAGAAAATAAAAAAATCGATTTAATCGTATTGGAGTGTACATATGGCTATCGTCAAAATGACAAAACCAATAATCATATGAGTATTGAAACCGTAATCAATATGAAACAAAAATTCAAGGAGAACAATAATTTATCACAACAAACACAAATTCTAACATCTCATCATTCTCATAGTTGCGGGTTTGATTATCAAAGTTTGGTAGAAATTTTTAAACCTCACCAAATTGAAGTCGCCTATGATGGATTAATTAAAAATATTTAAATTAGGAGAACGGATCATGTTTAAAATTCCCCGTCTTTTCGTGATGATGTTTATGCAATATTTTGTGCAAGGTGCTTGGAATATGACTATCGGAGCTGTACTTGCTACCTACAATATGAAAGAAAGTATTGGAACAACTTATTCTTTACTGGGACTCGCAACAATTATTTCGCCATTATTTATTGGTATGATTGCCGATCGCTTCTTTGCTTCACAAAAAGTAATTTCAATTTTACACATCTTAAATGGCTTAGTTATGTTGCTACTACCTACTTATATTTTAGAAGGTAATGTCACAGCATTTTTATTCATTATTTTCATTGTTGGTTTGCTATACTATCCAACCACAGCACTCTCCAATAGCATTGCCTTTCACCATATTTCAGAACAAAAACTGTTCCCATATATCCGAGTATTCGGCAATATCGGTTTTATTGTAATTGGCCTCATTATGGGTTATTACAAGATTTTTGATAATGTGATTGTCTTTAAAGTAGCTGCAATTTCAGCAATTATTTGCGGACTATATTGCCTTACATTACCAAACACACCACCAACAGCTAAAGGTTCAAAATTAGATCTTCGTACTATTTTCTGCTTAGATGCTCTGTCTCTCTTTAAAGATCGCTATTTTACAATCTTTATGCTGGCAACATTTGTTCTCATGATTACCAAAACAGCTTATAGTGCCTATATTCCAGTCTATTTAAAAGTTTTGGATATGAACTCAGCTAATATGATGCAAATTGCTGTAGGTGCAGAAGTTCTATTTATGGTCTTACTAGTCAGCATGCTGAAAAAATTTGGTTTTAAAGTAGTAATCATGCTAGGTATTATCGGATGGGTTATCCGAATGTTTATTTTCTCTCATGCTGCTACTTCTGATGATTATTTCACATATATTCTTATTGGCTTATTATTACAAGGAGTTTGCTGGGACTTCTTCTTTACTGCAGGTGATGTATATGTGAATTCTAAAGCCCATGAAAGCATTAAAGCCCAAGCACAGGGGTTACGTTTTATAGTCTCTAATGGATTTGGTGTATTTATGGCATCCTCTGTTATCGGGGCAATTAATAATCATGTTGTCACCGAAAAAAGCATGCCACTTGCAGCCCCACAATGGTCTGAATTCTGGTTATACCCTGCCGTTGTCGCCTTAATTGTTGGAATTTTATTCTGGATCTTCTTTAAAGATACAGAAGAATTTAAAAAATAATAAAATGATAGGGTGCAACTTTGCACCCTTTTAGGAAAAGTTATGTGGCTTTCTTTAGACTTTTTACAACAAAATTTATCCGATATTTATCATCTATCTGCCTGGATAAAATTATTATTTGCTGCATTATTAGGAGGAATGATTGGATTTGAGCGAGAAAGTAAGCGAAAACCAGTGGGAATTAAAACTTGTATTATTATTGCAGTTACCACTTGCATTCTAACTACTGTATCCATTCATTCGGCCGAATATTACGCCTCTCTTTCTAACAATATCCGTACAGACCCAATGCGGCTTGCTGCTCAAGTGATTAGTGGTATTGGTTTCATTGGCTCAGGTGTTATATTACACAAAAGCGATGATGTTGTTTCAGGTATTACTACTGCGGCAATGATTTGGAGCTCCGCAGGCATTGGCATAACCATTGGTGCAGGATTCTATGGTGATGCCATTGCAGTAGCTTTAGTAATTTTACTCACATTAAAATACAGCCATTATTTAAAACTTATTGTACCTAAAAAGCAGACGAATAATCGAGCAACCATTATTTTAAAAGTATTAAACAATAATATAGAACGCGTAATTAATGACCTAGAAAATCACCAATGTGATATTGATAGCATTAACATTAAAGAGCAATCGCAAAATTGTACTATATTATCAATCTCAGCAAACCTTGCTGATAGAAATTCTTATTTAGAAATTTATCAATATCTTAAAAATCTCCATGATATTCGTGATATTGAAATGAATTATGCTTAATTCAAAAACTATTCAGATTAATTATTTATAAAAGAGAATATATTATGAGTACATTTATTTTAACTGAACATCCACACCGTCGATTTAATCCTTTAAAAAATCAATGGGTTTTAGTCTCACCCCATCGTGCCAAACGACCATGGCAAGGGCAACAGGAAGAAGTCATTGATGATAATAAACCAAGCTATGATCCTGAATGCTATCTCTGTCCTGGTAATAAACGTATCACTGGCGAATTGAACCCAATATATACCAAACCTTTTGTGTTCAAAAATGACTTTTCTGCTTTACTTAGTGATACCCCCTCCCATGAAAAAAATGATGACCCTCTATTCAAAATTTCGACTACGCAAGGTGAAAGTAGAGTGATTTGCTTTTCACCTGATCACAGTAAAACACTGCCACAACTTACCATACCTGAAATCGAACTGATTATCCGAGTATGGCAAGAACAGGTTTATGAACTAAAACAACGTTATCAATGGGTTCAAATTTTTGAGAATAAAGGTGCAATAATGGGATGTTCAAATCCACACCCTCATGGTCAAATTTGGGCAAGTAATTTCTTACCAAATGAAATAATAATTGAAGATAAATACCAAGCAGAATACTATCAAAAATATGGAACACAATTATTACTTGATTATGTAAAACGTGAATTAGAAAAAAGTGAACGCATCGTAGCTGAAACTGAGGATTGGGTAGCCGTAGTCCCTTATTGGGCAACTTGGCCCTTTGAAACCTTATTACTTCCAAAATCGAAACAATTTAAATCGATTGAAGAATTAAACCAGACAGAACGTGAAGATTTAGCTCTTGTATTAAAAAAACTCACAACTCGTTACGATAATTTATTCAAAATAAGTTTTTCTTATTCTATGGGTTTCCACTTCGCCCCATTTAATAGTAAGGATAATTCTCATTGGCAGTTACACGCTCACTTCTATCCCCCACTTTTACGTTCAGCAACCATTCGTAAGTTTATGGTAGGCTACGAAATGCTGGCGGAAAATCAACGTGATCTAACGCCTGAACAAGCTGCTGAACGCTTGAATTCTGTAAGCGATACTAAACATTATAAAGAATATCTATAAAGTTAGATATTACGAAAAATATTCGCTATTTTTTCAACTGCAACATCTGTATTAAATTGATTATTAAGAAAAGCAAAAAGGATTAATCCGATTTGCTTTTCAATTTTCACCAAATCAATAGCATGACCTTTTGCATCCACATTTTCACGAACACCATTAAAATTTATTTTCTCAATTAGAGAAATCCAAGGAGACTGTCTAATCAATGCTTGATTCATTAATACATTTTTCCTTGCCGAAACACCACCAAGACGAACATAACGTTCATGTATTTCATCATTTAAAAACCATTCAAAAAACAACCGCACTTCTTCGTATTTTTCACATCCTTTCACTATTGCTAAACTTCCTCCACCAATAAGAGGCATATTTCCAGGCACTGGTGCACAACCAATTGAACTCGGCATATTGTGAGATAAATGAGAATAATGATTGGAATAAATCATTAACATTGCTGTTTCTTTTTTCTCAAAACATTCTACTGCCTTATCCCACCAACTGCCGTGTAACAATACCGCATTATCTTTTAACTCTGCTAAATTTTCTAAGACACGAAATGCAATTTCTCTACTAAATGCCGATACATCCTGTGCAAGAATTGGCTTGTTTGCTAACGAGTAATAACGAACTAAGAATTCAAGTGCTAGAATCTCAGGATTATCAATTAATGCTGTTCCATAACGAATAGGTGACTTAAGCATAAGATTATGGTCAAAAAAACGTGCAATACGATTAAACTCCTCGAATGTTCTTGGAGGCATTAAATCAGTCTTATATTGTTCATAAAAAAGCCGCTGCGTAATCATATCGTCAAAAATGGCTTTATGATAAAATAGAACCTGAATACTCGGATCAAATGGAATTGCATAGAGCTGGTCATTAACCAAACAAAATCGTTTAATCAAATTATTAGAATAGTGAGAAGCTAGTTCTTCTTGCTGAATAAAATTAAATGGTTGAAGATAACTGGCCAATAGCGGTAAACGCTCCATATCAAGACGCACAATATCATATTGTTTAGCTTGTTTTGGATTCGTCAAAACTTCGGAAATACTGACAAAAGGTACTGTATCAATCTGTACTTGAATACCTGTTTGCCGTTTAAAATGTGGGAGTATTTTCTTTAACGCCTCAATAGAAGGGCTCGATATTGCTAAAATACGCAATGAACTATGCAATATATCTGATTTTTTAAATAAAAACCCCTTATCTTGATAAAATAACTCAAGGCATTCACCTTCTATAATATGAATAATGTTCCTAACAATAAAATCATAACTAATATAATAGGAAATGAACCTCTCATCATGACTAAATTGATGATTAATCGTATAAATTTTTGGAGGGGATTGATTACAAAAGTAAAATGCATTATAAATCTCTTCAGCATGCAAAATATTTAGCGTAACAATTGAAGAAAGATGCTCATCCTCAATAAATTTCACAACTTCAAATGGATGTTTTAAAAAACAATAAACTAATTCAACAGCTTCTTTTATTTTATACTTTTGATTTGAAACAATACCAATTCGCTTATCTCCATTTCCTTTAGCTTCCTTAACAACATTAGTTAGAATAGATTCATAATCAAGCCCAAGATAATATTTGGCATTTCTTATCTCTCTATAAAGAAAGATAATTTTAACTAATTCAATATCAAAATATTGCTTATATTCATTTGCATCAGGTAAACAAGATACAACAATCACAAATGTAGTATTCTCACCTGAAATTTTCTCGAGAAACAAACGCTCTTTACTTGGATTATTATCAGTTAAATAAAGATTTAATTGATAACCCTTCTGAGAAAAATACCCTTCTAAAGATTCATAAAGTAAATAATATTCAGGTGATGAGATAGAAGGAAATATAACTGCAATCTGATTACTTCCGCCAGACTTTAAAAAACTAGCTTGAATATTTTTCTGATAACCCAGTTTTTTTATTGCATCGTTTACCAAATTAATTTTTTCCAAACTGACGTTATGCTTTTTGTTTAGCACATTGGAAACAGTACCTAACGACACTCCAGCTTCTTTCGCTATATCTTTTATCGTCGCCATAATTCTCTACTCCTGATTGTTTAACTTGTATTGTAGGGGATCAAGTCATAAAAATCATCAACGCTTTCAGAATTTGGATATGAATGAAATCTAAGTAGTACAAGTAGTATTCTAGTCAAAGGCTAATCCTTTCTGCTAAACACCTAATAAATATGATTTTGGCATGCCGTTTGCTCAACTATATAGTTATACAACTGAATAAAAAATATCGCTCAATATAACTGCACTTTTAAAGATTCTATGATAATTTCCTTCTACTAATATCATATAAAACTTATATCCTTATGATAAAAAACAAAAAAGGGAGCTTTCGCTCCCTTTTACATTATGTTCCTAACAATCAAAAATATAAAAAATTCCTACCTGCAATCAATTATGCAAAATATTTTTCTAAATCGTCGCTACCACCGATGTGTTTACCACCAATGAATACTTGTGGCACAGTTGAGCGACCAGAAACTGCACGTACACTCACGATTGTTGCATCGTGACCTAATACGATTTCTTCAAAGCTTAAACCTTTATCGCGTAAAAGTTGTTTTGCTTTCGCACAATATGGGCAACCAGGTTTAGTGAAGATTGAAATTGATTCTTGCACTTGGTAATTTGGTGCAATGTATTTCAACATGGTATCTGCATCTGATACTTTAAATGGATCGCCTGGTTCATTTGGTTCAATAAACATTTTTTCAACTACGCCATTTTTCACAAGCATAGAATAACGCCAAGAACGTTTACCAAAACCTAAATCATCTTTTCCAACTAACATGCCCATACCCTCAGTGAAGGTACCGTTACCATCTGGAATGAATTTTACGTTATGTGCTTCTTCAGCTTCTTTCCACGCATTCATCACAAACGTATCATTTACTGATACAACTAAAATATCATCTACACCATGTTGTTTGAAAACAGGTGCAAGCTCGTTATAACGTGGTAAGTGAGAAGATGAACAAGTTGGCGTGAAAGCACCTGGTAATGAGAAAACAACAACTGTTTTGTTATCAAATAATTCAGATGTAGTCACATCAACCCATTGATCACCTTGACGAGTACGAAATGTAACTTGTGGGACTTTTTTTCCTTCCATATTAGACATAATGTGTCTCCTCTGTGAGTTAAATGAATTTGCCTTAAAAACTTGATAGGCATTATAGAAAGTTTTGTGATATAGTTACAATCAATTAATTCTATCCTTTTAATTGACATATTCTATAAAGTGAGAACCCTATGAATATTCGTGATTTAGAATACTTAGTTGCCCTTTCTGAATTCAAACATTTCCGTCGTGCGGCCGATTCTTGCAATGTTAGCCAACCCACTTTAAGTGGTCACTCATCCCTACTGTTGGCCCTTATCTACTTCCTTACATTGTACCAACATTAAAAGAAACTTTCCCAGATTTAGAAGTTTTTCTTTACGAAGCTCAAACTCACCAATTATTAGAACAATTAGAAACTGGCCGCTTAGATTGTGCGATTGTAGCTCGCGTACCCGAAACTGAAGCGTTTATCGAAGTGCCTATTTTTGATGAAAAAATGTTACTGGCAGTTTCAGAACAGCATCCATGGGCATCAGAAAGCAAAATTGCCATGAATACCTTAAAAGGGCAAGAAATGCTCATGCTAGATGACGGGCATTGTTTACGTAATCAAGCACTCGATTATTGTTTTACAGCAGGTGCCAAAGAAGACTCTCACTTCCAAGCAACGAGTCTAGAAACCTTACGTAATATGGTGGCAGCCAATGCAGGTATTACCTTCATGCCAGAACTTGCGGTATTAAATGAAGGCACGCGTGCAGGTGTAAAATATATTCCGTGCCATTCGCCAGAACCGTCTCGTACTATTGCTCTCGTTTACCGCCCAGGCTCACCATTACGTAATCGTTATGAACGTGTCGCAAGTGCGGTCAGCGAACAAGTGAAATCGATTTTAGCGAATAAAAAATAATTTATCATAAGCTGAGGAAAACCCAATGGCTGGTGTTCGAGCAATTCAAAAAGAAAAAACCCGTCGAGCTTTAATTGACGCTGCATTCAATCAATTGAGTGCAGAAAAAAGCTTTTCTAATTTAAGTTTACGTGAAGTGGCACGAGAGGCAGGTATTGCACCAACTTCTTTCTATCGCCATTTTAGCGATATGGATGAGCTCGGATTAGAAATGGTAGATGAAGCCGGCTTAACACTTCGCCAATTAATGCGTCAAGCGCGTAAGCGTATTGATGCAGGTGGCAGTGTCATCCGTGTTTCTGTTGAAACCTTTTTTGAATTTATCACTCACAGCACCAATGTGTTCCGTTTGCTTTTACGTGAAAGTTCGGGAACCTCTCAAGCGTTCCGTACTGCAGCGGCCCGTGAAATCAAACACTTTGTCGATGAATTAGCTGAGTACATTGCGAAGAAAAATCACTATTCTCAATATGTCTCTTATGTACAAGCAGAAGGCATGGTAACCATCGTATTCACGGCGGGCTCTAATGCCTTAGATATGACCAAAGCTGAACAAGATTTGTTAAAAGAACGCGTTATCTTACAGCTTCGCATGCTTGCTAAAGGTGGTGACTTCGCAGCGCATAAAGAAAAAATGATGCGAAAATAGACCGCACTTTTCGACTAAAACAAAACACCCGCATCTCTGCGGGTGTTGCTTTATCTAAAAAAGGGAATTATTTACCATCCCAAGCTTTAATTGCATCTAAACGCGCTTTCACTTTGCTGCTTGAATCACCTTTGAAGTAATCTTTCGCTAAACCACCTTCAAAACCGCCGTAGTTCGGGTTAGGTAAAACGATGAATGTTTTACCAAATTTCGCTTTATTTTGCGCAACGAAATCACGACGTTCTGCATTTTGTTTACCGTAGATTGCATCACCGAAGTCATCGAGGTTATCACCCACATAAACGACGATTTCATAACCTTGTTTTTCAATTTCTTCAAAACGTGCTGCTTTTGGTGATTTATCTTTTTTCAAGTAAAACGCTGAATCTTCAACACCATTAAAACCTAAACGTTTCATATCATCAATCGTACCTGCTTTTTCATTGCTTTCTTTACGATTAGAAACGTAGAACATTTTACCGCCGTGGGTATTTACATAGTTATTGAATTCTACTGCACCTGGTACAACACCTGATTGACGAGCTTCTACCCAACGAGTCCAGTCTTTGCCATCAAATGGTTTATTGTTTTGAACTTGCCAACCTGCATAAGGGCTGTTATCTAACATGGTTTCATCTAAATCCACCACAACGGCTTTCTTCTTACCTTTTTTCACTTTAGCATGATCAAATGCCACTTTTGCCGCATTGTATGCTTGGTAAGAAAGGGCTTGGTATTCACCTGATTGTTGAATCCAGTTAAGACCTAATACCGCTTGTTGTTGAAGCTGAGCATCCGCTTCTGCACTTTTATTTTGAGTCGCGCAACCGGTTAAAATAAATGCTGACATCGCTGCAATAGCGGTAAGTTTTAATGTTGTTTTCATTGATTGTTCCTTCTGTTAAAAAGTCATAATGACAGGCAAAAGTATAACAAGCCTATTTGGGCAGTGACTATGGGTTTATCAAACTTTATAACTAATTTGTGAGATAGATCACATTTTTCATTTTGAAGCTATCTAACAAACCCAATGAGATCATTTCAAAATCATCTTATTTTTTAACCGCACTTTTTCATCGCATTTCGCTGTATTTCACGGTAAACTATCCATAGTTTTCAGAAATAATAGGTAATTTATGCGTCTTTTCATTGGAATTTTAGTGGGTATTCTCGTGCTATTTCAGTACGATCTTTGGTTTGGTAAAAACGGCTATTTTGACTACAAAGATGTCGAAGCTCAAATCAAAGAGAATAAAGCTGAAAATGAAAAGCTCTCACAAAGAAATCAAATGATTTCCGCCGAAATTCAAGGATTAACAAAAGGCTTTGAATCT
>JAGZXE010000024.1:0-11463 GCA_018378615.1 Parahaemophilus parainfluenzae | reverse complement strand
CTGGATTGCAATGGCATTCTTAGCCGGTGGTTTATTCCTTGCACCAATCATTAATGGCGGTAAAGATCCGAAATTCCAAAAATTGGGTGTGGATGTTCTCTACTGGGCATTAGTCGTATTAGTGGTAGGCTCATTCACTGGTAGCTACTTAGCAATTGCGCATATTCTTCCAGAAGAATGGAGCTTCATGTTCGGTCACCAAGGTTACGAATTCATTGATTTAGGTCGTTTCTGGCAAGCAGTGAAATTCGCAGGTATCTTATTCTGGTTAGTCTTAATGCTTCGCGGTACAGTGAATGCATTCAAACAACCGGGTGATAAAAACTTATTGGCATTATTCTTCGCTTCCGTAATTGCGATCGGTTTATTCTATGGTCCAGCATTATTCTACGGCGAGCACACACACATTTCTGTGATGGAATACTGGCGTTGGTGGGTAGTTCACCTATGGGTAGAAGGCTTCTTCGAAGTATTCTCTGTAGCGGCACTCTCATTCATCTTCGTAAGTTTAGGTTTAGTTTCACGTCGTACTGCGACTGTGGCAACTATTACTGAAGCAGCATTGTTCTTGATCGGTGGTATCCCTGGTACTTTCCACCACTTATACTTCGCAGGTGCAACCACTCCAATTATTGCTGTAGGTGCGTCATTCTCTGCACTTGAAGTGGTACCTTTAGTGTTATTAGGTCATGAAGCTTGGGAACACTGGGCAATGAAACAAAAAGCACCTTGGATGGAACGCTTAAAATGGCCTCTTTACTGCTTCGTTGCAGTAGCATTCTGGAATATGTTAGGTGCTGGCGTATTTGGTTTCTTAATTAATCCACCAATTTCGCTTTACTATATCCAAGGCTTGAACACCACTGCCGTTCATGCTCACGCTGCATTATTCGGTGTATACGGTTTCTTAGCATTAGGCTTCGTATTCTTAATTGCTCGTTATTTACGCCCAGATACACCATTTAATGACAAGTTAATGAAATGGGGCTTCTGGTTATTAAATGGCGGTTTAGTATTAATGATCGTATCAAGCTTACTACCAATCGGTGTTATTCAAGGTTATGCAAGTATCTCTGAAGGCTTATGGTATGCACGTAGTGAAGAATTTATGCAACAACCTCTATTCGATACCCTACGTTGGGTTCGTTTCGGTGGCGACGTTGTCTTCATCTTCGGTGCACTCGCTTTCTTCTGGCAAATCTTTACGATGGTATTCTTTAAACCGAAAAAAGCAGCATAATTAAATTTATGCTCATGCAAAAGCGGCTAAGTAATTAGCCGCTTTTTATTTGTGAAAAATTCGTTAAATTTCTAACCGCACTTTGATCTCTATCAAATCATTTACCTTCTTTTAAGTATGATTAAATTCGTCTTTAGATCTATACTTTCTACACTTTTCAACTTTTCTTATAACATTTCAACATGAGCAACAATCCATTCAACGCTAGTTGGTCATCAAAAGGCAATACGCTATGTCTTGGTCACTGGGATATTACTTATCTTGGTTTACCTGTGGTACTGCCGATTGAACGCCGTGATAAAGATATGGGAACAAATAATATTTATAATTTTATCGACCCTGAAGATGAGCTCTATCGAGAAGGATTAATGGAAGATGATTGGATTGTGGAAAATATCGATTGGCTTTCCGATGTCTTTATTGAGCATAACATTCCCTTAGAAGAAGAAACCATGCGATCATTCTATCAAGCGGTGAATAAGGAAGATTGGCGCTGTGGTAGTTGTGGTGGATGTATTTAATAGCAAAGTGCGGTCAATTTTATCTCCGTTTTTATACCGAACTGTCATAATAAAAACACTAGGAAATTCAATATTTCTGATATAGAATTCTTCGATTTGTTTTTTAAAAGGGAGAAAAAAATGAAACTTGTTGAAGTTAAACATCCGCTTGTTAAACATAAATTAGGCGTGATGCGCGAAGCTGATATTGATACCAAAAAATTCCGTGAACTTGCCACTGAAGTGGGCAGCTTACTTACCTATGAAGCCACTGCCGATCTTGAAACAGAAAAAGTAATTATCGAAGGTTGGAATAGCCCAGTCGAAATCGAACGTATCAAAGGTAAAAAAGTCACTGTTGTACCAATTTTACGTGCGGGTCTTGGTATGATGGACGGTGTATTAGAACACGTTCCAAGCGCTCGTATCAGTGTAGTCGGAATTTATCGTAATGAAGAAACCCTTGAGCCTGTCCCTTATTTCCAAAAACTCGCGAGCGATTTAGAAGAACGTTTAGCTATCGTTGTGGACCCAATGCTTGCAACCGGTGGTTCAATGATCTCTACAATTGATTTATTAAAAGCTAAAGGTTGCCAACATATCAAAGTATTAGTATTAGTGGCGGCACCTGAAGGGATCAAAGCATTAGAAAAAGCGCATCCAGATATCGAACTTTATTGTGCATCGATTGATGATCACTTAAATGAACAAGGCTACATCATTCCAGGCTTGGGTGATGCGGGCGATAAGATTTTTGGGACGAAATAATTCCCTTTTAATAAGACGGCATTATGGCCGTCTTTTTTCCGTGCGTGAAAACACAAAAGCTAAAAAAGCATTAAAACCGACCGCACTTTCAGTTAATTCAAACCGAGAGTTGAAACTAAATGAGTAATCAAACGACAACCGCACCTGTTGAGGTGCAAAGCATGGGCAAACAAGCGTTTGTCGGTTTACAGATGTTATTTGTGGCCTTTGGCGCCTTAGTATTAGTTCCCTTAATCACCGGATTAAATTCTAATACAGCCCTTCTAACCGCAGGTATCGGTACGCTACTTTTCCAACTTTGTACCGGTAAACAAGTCCCTATTTTCTTAGCCTCCTCTTTTGCCTTTATTGCGCCTATTCAATATGGCGTACAAACTTGGGGCATTCCAACCACAATGGGTGGACTTGCTTGCGCAGGCTTCGTCTATTTCGCACTGTCAACCTTAGTGAAATTACGTGGTAGTGCTGCGCTCGAACGCATCTTCCCGCCTGTTGTTGTGGGTCCCGTAATTATCATTATTGGTATGGGACTTGCACCTGTTGCTGTTGATATGGCATTAGGTAAAAACAGTGCATACAGCTATGAGCACTCTGTATTGGTTTCGATGATTACCTTGGTCACCACCCTTTCTGTTGCGGTGTTTG
Source organism: Parahaemophilus parainfluenzae (assembly GCA_018378615.1). Taxonomy (GTDB): domain Bacteria; phylum Pseudomonadota; class Gammaproteobacteria; order Enterobacterales; family Pasteurellaceae; genus Haemophilus_D; species Haemophilus_D parainfluenzae_X. The sequence goes on along the minus strand of JAGZXE010000024.1, from coordinate 8,310 downwards.
CTAAAGGAATGATGAAACTGATTCCAATTATGTTTGGTATCGTTGCAGGCTATGTGGTTTGTTTATTCCTAGGATTAATTAATTTCCAACCTGTTTTAGATGCAAAATGGTTTGAATTACCTGAGTTAACCAAACCAGAATTTAATTTAGAAGCGATTCTTTATATGCTACCAATTGCTATTGCACCAGCCGTTGAACACGTTGGGGGTATTATGGCAATCAGTTCTGTAACAGGTAAAGATTTCCTTAAAAAACCAGGCTTACATCGCACCCTATTAGGCGATGGTGTGGCAACGGCTGCAGCGTCATTAGTAGGTGGTCCACCGAATACTACTTATGCCGAAGTAACCGGTGCAGTCATGCTAACTCGTAACTTCAATCCAAACATTATGACCTGGGCTGCGGTATGGGCAATTGCAATTTCTTTCTGTGGTAAAGTAGGCGCATTCCTTTCTACAATTCCAACCATTGTAATGGGCGGCATTATGATGTTGGTATTCGGTTCGATTGCCGTTGTTGGGATGAGCACCTTAATTAAAGGTAAAGTAGATGTAACCGAACCTCGTAACCTTTGCATCATTTCCGTGGTAATGACTTTTGGGATCGGGAATATGTTTGTCAACGTCGGTGATGTCGTTTCCCTAAAAGGGATTAGCCTTTGTGCCATCGTTGCCATTGTACTAAACTTGATTTTGCCAAAAGCAAAAAATGAAGTAGAATAAAACTTCCCAAATAAAAGGGTTAAATGAAAGTTTAGCCCTTTCTTTTTTTATTTTAAATCAACTCGTTAATCCGTGAATCAGCAACTTTCTTTACCTATTCATCAAATTGATGATGAAACGCTTGAGAATTTTTATAGCGATAATAATGCATTATTGCTTAATTCTTTACGTCAAAATATGACTGATTTACAACAACAATTCTTCTACCTTTGGGGCAGCCAAAGCGTTGGGAAAACCCATCTGTTACGTGCACTCTGTAATGAATATATTCAGCAACAACGGAACGCCATTTATGTCCCGTTGAGCAAATCACAATATTTTTCCACGGCGGTTTTTGAGAATTTAGAACAGCAAGAACTGGTTTGCTTAGACGATTTGCAAACAATTATTGGAAATTCAGAATGGGAAATTGCCTTATTTGATCTTTTTAATCGCATTAAGACTAATGGTAAAACCTTATTAGTTGTCAGTGCAGATCAATCTCCAACTTCCCTGCCCGTTAAATTACCGGATCTTGCTTCTCGCTTAAAATGGGGAGAAAGTTATCAATTGATCCCACTCAGCGATGAACAGAAATTTGCAGTATTGAAGCAGAATGCCCATCAACGGGGTATCATACTTTCAGATGATACTGCCAATTTTATATTCACGCGTTTAGATCGTGATATGACGACACTAAAAAAGGCATTAGTTCAACTGGATAAAGCCTCACTACAAGCTAAACGAAATCTGACCATTCCTTTTGTGAAATCGATTTTAGGCTTATAAACAAGCAAAAAAATAACCGCACTTTTTCAAGGGCGGTTAATTTTTATCAATTTAATTACCAACAGTGACGGCAATAGCCAACGCCGACACTCGGCATTATCGCAACAGGGACACGAGAATACCCTCTCTGTTTAGAGCGATGATCACTCGCGTTCATCTCATTTGGGATACTGTCTCTTTGTGCAACTTTCGCTTTTTCTCGAGCACTTACCGTATTACCACTTATTACTCGAGCATTGTAATCCTGCACGGTATTCATATCATACGCTGCAGCCCCATTTCCAATAGTTGATGCCTCTTGAGGAGCTGTGCAAGCTGTTAAAACAGATAGTGCTGCAATAGAAATTAATTTTTTCATAATACTACCTTTTATCACAAACTACTTTATTGAGTGTTTCTCTGCCTTCTTTAATCCGCGCATTTGCTTTTTTTCTAATGTTTGGATCTTCATTTTGCTCAATGTATTTCGCTACATTCGCATTTCGGATTGCATAAACAGGCACATACTGTGAATGTTTTGTCTCACCTTTTTTATAAATCGTTGCCCCTAACACACTACCATAATACTCACTGGCATCATTAGGTTTGATGTAATAATTACTGGTATTAGTAACATCTACGCCATCATCACTTTTAAAACCGCTACAAATCCCCGCGGGCGAAAGAAACGTTGTTTTTGATGCCGCAGCTTCATTAAATTTATATACCTCAAATTCAACACTATTAGCCAGTTCTTCCATATCTTTTTCAGATTTCGGATCTAAACTTCGCTGTCCTTTCCCATCAATATATTTCACGGTTTCAGAAACATTACTTTCAGAAACATTAACTGAAACATTATTTTCAGGTGTCTTCATTTTCGTTGCATATACAACACTACTACCTTCGGCTAAAACAGCTGATGATGCCAAAATACAAAATGAGTAAATCCCAATTTTTTTCTTAATATGACTCATAATACTAATGCGATTCCCTAAGTTAATAATTGTTTTCGTATAATTCAATTGGTAAATAATCCGGGTCTCGGAAGAAAGTGTACTTCATTCCGGTTAATTCATCAACCCGAATTGACTCACAAGAGACGCCTTTTTCTAAAAGATAAGCGACATATTCATCAATACTTTCTACTTTGAATGCTAAATGCCGTAAACCACAAGCTTCAGGATTTGTTACTCTTTGAGGGGGATTTGGAAATGAAAATAACTCAATTAGACTCCCATCAGGAAAACTTAAATCTAATTTATAACTATCTCGTTCTGCCCGATAAGTTTCATTTAGCTGTTTCGCCCCTAAAATCTCCATATAAAAATACTTCGAACGTGCATAGTTCGAAGCAATAATCGCAATATGGTGAAAACCTAATAATTGAGGTTTCATTATTTCTCCGGTGTGATACTTTTTGCTTTTTCTTCTTCCTGTAAAGCGAGCGCATCACGTGCTGCACGAATACTTTTCTCAAGCATTGGCACGCGAGGATCATCTGGCTCCAATAAACGTAGCATCATAGCCCAGGTGACGGCAGCCATTTTATAATCCTCACCCTCAAAATAACTGAAAGCTAGTAAACTTAATGCTTCTGGATTAGAATGATCTTGACGAATAATTTCACGTAAAAGTTGATTACCTTTCAGTTTATCCGTTTGATCTTCAGAAGACATTAACATACGCGCATAAGAAAGCTTATAATCTAAATTATCCGGCTCAAGTTTATTCGCTTGTTGGTAACTATCAAAGGCTAATTTTCCATTACCTAAATTCATCCCTACCTGACCTAATAACCACCATTTTTTAGCATCCTTTGGTGTTTTTTGTAAATCCAAACGAAGTGCGGTCGAAAATTGCTGCATTTCTGCATCCGTCATTGGGTTTGTGTCTTCTTCTTTAATTCGTTCAAAGAAGTAAGGTAATTTTGCCAATGTTTTTTCCATCATATCCTCGGCTTTCCAAGATCCCAAAGGAAAATAAGCTCCTGCTGCAATAATGGCCAAACCTAATAAACCAGAAACAAACCATAACTTACCGTAATTTTTGGCATTATTATCAATCGTTTGTGTTTCTTGTTGAGGAATATCTTCTAATAATGTCTTTTGTAGCTCTTGTTTAAGTTGTTCAACGTTCTCTACTAAGCCTTGCTGATTATCTTGCTCTATCTCTTTTAAGCGAGAAAAATACAGGGCTTTATTTAACTCATCACGCTTTTTATCTTCTTTTGCTTTAACAGAACGCAACAAGGGATAAAAACAAATCAATGCCACCACTAAAGTGAGCACAATAATACTTAATGCAAAATTCATTATTTATCCTTTTCTTTGAGTAAAGCCGATAAACGTGCATTCTCTTCATCATCTAAAATCGCGTCAGAATTGACCGCACTTGGGCTTTTTGATTTACGTTTAAATATAAATAAAATGCCAATCAACACTAACAAAATTGGGGCAATCCATAATACGATTGTTGACGTCGTCATTGGTGGATCATAAGTCACAAAATTGCCATAACGTTGAATCATATAATCGACAACTTCACTTCGTTTTTTGCCTTCTTGCAATAATTCAAACACTTTGCCACGCATATCTACAGCAATAGTTGCATTCGAATCGGCAATATTGTTATTTTGACATTGTGGACAACGTAATTCTTGTGTTAATTGATGATAGTCCTTTTCTTGCTCTGGTGAAGCAAAATTCAATGCATCAATGGAAGCTGTCGCCGAGATACTCACCAAAAGTGCGGTTAAAAAAAGCCATGATTTTTTCATTATGGTTTCTCCGCGAGTTTGTCATAAATCGGTTTTAAGGTCTCATTCCAAACGCGTTCATTTACATCACCCGCTAAGCGATAATGAATCACACCTTTACCATCAACGATAAATGTTTCCGGTGCGCCATAAACACCCAAATCTAATGCAAAAGAACCTTTTTCATCTTTAAGCACAAGACGATAAGGATTGCCTAAATCTTTTAGCCATTTTACAGCTTTTGGTGATTCATCTTTATAGTCGATACCAATGATTGTTACGCCTTGTTTAGCCAATTGATTCAAGTATTGATGCTCTGCATAACAAGTTGGACACCAAGTTGCCCACACATTTAAGAGAATCGGTTTACCTTGTTGGAAAATTTCATTACCGTAGGTTTTATTTTCCAATAAATCCGTTAATGTTTTCTGTGGCACAGGCTTACCCACAAGCGCAGATTCTAACGCTTTTGGATCATCACCTTGTGCGTTACGTCCTAACTGAACTAAAAAAGCTGCAGCCACGGCAAGAAAAATAATAAGTGGGATAAGTAGTTTTTTATTCATAACACTATCAATTTCACATCTATTTCTAGGGGCATACGCCCCTTATTACAATTAAGACTGTTTAACTAATCGACTAAAACGATAACGACGGTCAAACATACAGAGCAAGCCGCCTAATGCCATAAACAATCCGCCAATCCAAATCCAACGGATAAATGGTTTATAGTAAAGGCGCAGCGCCCATGAGTTATCATCTATCTTTTCACCCAAGGCAACATAAAGATCGCGAGTAAAGCCCCAATTAATTGCTGCTTCCGTCATTGGCATTTTACTAACGGTATAAAAACGTTTTTCGGCAAATAATGTTGCTTCCGGTTTACCCGCTTTTGAAATGTCGATTTGTGCTTTACCGCCCATATAGTTAGGGCCATTTGCATCACTCACGCCAGCAAATTTGAAGTCATAATTAGCAATCTGTACCGTATCACCCACAGCCATTCGCACATCACGTTCCACACTGAAGTTTTGGCTAAAGGCTATTCCCCAAACTGTCATGGCTACACCAAGATGAGCCAAAATCATCCCCCAATGGGAACGAGAAAGTTTAGTGATACCTTTAAAGAACGATTCGCGGTGTGTTGCACGTTGTTTCATTTCGTAGAGGCTCAGTAACACAATAATGACAGACATCATGGTACCAAGTACAGCACTGACGGTGAGTTTATTTTGGAGGAAATACGGTAAAGCAAAACCTGCAATTGCCATCACAATGACACTCACAACAACCGGTGTACGAATTTCAAAGAACTGATCGCGACGCCATTTAACTAACGGTCCAATACCCAGCAATAAGGCAAATGGGGTCATAATAATCAAGAACATTTGATCAAAGAATGGCGCACCGATCGAAATAGAGCCCAAACCTAATTGTTTGTGAACTAACGGTAATAACGTTCCTAAGAACACTACACAAAGTGCGGTCATTAATAGGATATTATTTAATAACAATAAGGTTTCACGAGAATAACGTTCCGCATTATCACGTGAACGAATTTGGTTCCCTTTGTAAGCATACAAGGTTAATGAGCCACCAATCACTACAACCAAATAAGCAAGAATATATAAGCCACGTGTTGGATCTGAAGCAAAGGCATGTACTGACACTAAGATACCAGAACGAACTAAAAACGTACCCAGTAAGCAAAGGGAGAACGCCAAAATCGCTAAAAGCACAGTCCAAGCTTTAAAAGAGCCACGCTTTTCAGTCACTGCTAAGGAGTGGATTAATGCGGTGCCTGCAAGCCAAGGCATTAAAGAAGAGTTTTCTACTGGATCCCAGAACCACCAGCCACCCCAGCCGAGCTCATAATATGCCCACCAAGAACCAAGCACGATCCCGAGTGTTAAAAACACCCAAGCAGCAATCGTCCAAGGACGTGACCATCTAGCCCAAGCTGAGTCTAATTTTCCCGTCATTAATGAGGCTATCGCAAAGGCAAAAGCCACAGAAAAACCAACATATCCCATATAAAGTAATGGTGGGTGGAAAATTAAGCCCACATCTTGCAACATTGGGTTGAGTTCTCTGCCATCTACTGGGAAGTCAGGGAATGTACGGGTAAACGGATTTGAGGTAAATAATACGAAGAGTAAAAAGCCGATGCTAATAATCCCCATAATACCTAATACACGAGCTACTGCTTCCTGTGGCAAGTGTTTGCTAAATAAGGCTACTGCTGCCCCCCAAAGTGTTAATAACCAAATCCAAAGTAATAATGAACCCTCATGTGAGCCCCAAACTGCAGATAAACGATAATAAATCGGTAAGCTACTGTTAGAGTTATTTACCACATATTGCACACTAAAATCATTGACAGCAAAGAGATAAAACAATGCAGCAAACGCAATGGTTAAAGTAAAAAATAAACCATAAGTCATTGGACGAGCCAATGACATAAGTTGAGGATGACCTTTTTCAGCTCCCCATAATGGGAGAATGGCTAAAAAGAATGAAACGGCAAGGCTTAAAGCAAGCGCATAATTTCCTAATTCAGCAATCATTAGCGACCTTCTTGCGATTTTTGCTGGGTTTCTTTATAACGACGATCGGCTTCACTCTCGCCTTTTAGTTCTGCCCCCATTGGTTTATGCATTTTCTGCATTTTCTCACCTAATTCTGGCGGCACATAATTTTCATCATGTTTAGCAAGCACTTCTGTTGCTTCTAATAAGGTTGGTTCTTTTAACACACCTTGCGCAACAATACCCTGTCCCTCGCGGAAAAGATCCGGCAGAATACCTTCGTACTCTACTGTAATTGATGGACCAATATCATTCACATCAAAGCGAACTTTGAGACTTTTCGGATCTCGACTAACAGAGCCTTCAACCACCATACCACCGACACGAATACGTTGCCCAACTTCAGGTTTTTGGTCAGGATTTCCGTCTTTGCCTTCTACAACTTCCGAAGGGGTATAAAATAAATCAATATTTTGGCGAAGCGCATAAAGCACCAAACCAGTCGCAATCGAAATACCTAAAATCACAAAGATGATGATCGAAAGTCTTGATTTACGTCTTGGATTCATAGCGTATTTCCTTTATTTGCTTGGTTTAAACGGGCTTCACGTTGTTGCTCGCGTAACACTTCTTTTAATACTGTTTTACGCCCCTTGACGCTTTGTATCGCCAAAATGATCATTGCCACGAGGCTAATGCCATAGGAAAGCCACACATAAAAACCGTAGCCGCCCATATTGATAAAATCACTCCAACTTTGGAAAAACATTTTCCGCTCCCTAAAATAAAAATAAAAAACTATTTCAGCTTACTTGCTAACTCTTTTACCCATGGACGTTTACTGTCTTCTTTTAGCAATTCAACGCGGTAACGCACAAGCGTAAACCAAATGGATAAAAATAAAAATCCAAAAATACATAAAATCAGTGGAATTAACATCGGCGTTGCAATCGACGGTTTTTCAAACTTCGTGATACTTGCCCCTTGATGTAAGGTATTCCACCACTCTACGGAGAAGTGAATGATTGGTAAATTCACCACACCAACAATACACAAGATACCTGCTGATTTTGCGCCCACAGCACGATCAGAAAATGCAGAATAAAGCGCTAATACACCGATATATAAGAAGAAAAGAATGAGCTCAGCAGTTAAACGTGCATCCCATACCCACCAAGTTCCCCACATTGGTTTGCCCCAAATTGCACCTGTTACCAAGGCAATAAAGGTAAACATTGCACCGATCGGTGCCATGGCTATCATTGAAAGATGGGCAGCTTTAATTTGCCAAACTAACGCAATAATCGCAGCAATCGCCATCGAACCATACACACCCATTGACCAAATCGCTGCCGGCACATGGACATACATAATTCGGAAACTATTGCCTTGCTGATAATCTGCCGGAGCATAAGCTAACCCCCAAACGATTCCAACAGCCAATAATAAAACCGCAATCACACCAAAAAATGGACTTAATTTGCCACATAAATGATATTGGGTTTCATGTTTTGCGTAAGGATGTAACCACTTCCACATAAAAGATCCTTAATTC
>JAGZXE010000023.1:0-13912 GCA_018378615.1 Parahaemophilus parainfluenzae | reverse complement strand
TGCGGCCTTCCAGTTGCATTTCTTCAATACGGTCAGCCACTTGTTCCACAAAATCCGCATTTTTCTGATTAATCGGCTGAGTACGATAATCTGTCATAATTTGTCCTTAATAACGAATTTTTGGATCGATAATAGCGTATAAAATATCCACAATCGCATTAAATAAAATGGTTAATGTGCCCACTAAAATGGTGAGACTTAAAACTAAAGAATAATCACGGTTTAATGCACCGTTTACAAATAATAACCCCATGCCGGGTAAACCAAACACGCTTTCAATTACCATTGAGCCGGTAATAATTCCCACGAAAGCAGGTCCTAAATAGGTAATCACAGGTAAAAGGGCAGGACGTAAAGCATGTTTTAAAATGATTCTTGAGGTTGAAAGTCCTTTCGCTTTAGCGGTACGAATAAAGTTGGAATGCAACACTTCAATCATTGAACCACGCATGATACGCGCAATCCCTGCAACATAAGCTATAGTTAAGGAGGCTACGGGTAAAATAATGTACATTGCTGAACCGCCATTCCAACCGCCAGCAGGTAACCAACCTAAATAAATGGCGAAAATCAGCACTAAGACTGGTGCGAAGACGAAGCTTGGCATAATGACGCCAAGCATTGAGAAACTCATCAAAATATAATCCCAACGGCTATTTTGATTGAGCGCGGCAAGCGTACCCGCTGTGACACCTAATACCACGGCAAAGGCGAAAGCCACCATCCCTAATTTTAAGGAAACCGGGAAGGCTGATGCGATTAAATCATTGACCGATTGATCTTTATATTTAAAAGAGGGACCAAAATCGCCTTTAGAAAGGTTTTCCAAATAAAGGAAATATTGTTTATGTAATGGTTCATTTAAATGATACTTCGCTTCGATATTTGCCATGACTTCTGGTGGATAAGCACGTTCCGATGTGAACGGGCTACCAGGGGCGAGACGCATCAGAAAGAAGGAAAAAGTAATCAAAATAAACAGCGTTGGTAAGGCTTCCAACAGCCGTTTAAAAATAAATTTGAGCATAATAACTCCAACCAAAATGGGCGAAAAGTGCGGTCAAAAAACACGATAATTTTTAACCGCACTTAAATACGAGCAACGAATTAATGTTTAATAATATAAAGGTTGCGTAAGTAAATGTGATCTTGTGGATCTTTGCCTGAATAGCCTTTTACGTAAGGTTTCACTAAGCGTGGATTCACATAGTTAAAGATTGGCACGATACCGAAATCTTTTGCAAGAATTTCTTCGGCTTTCGCGTAGGCTTTTGCACGACCTTCCGCATCCGTTGCGACATAAGATTCAGCAATGGCTTTATCATATTCTGGGTTCGCATATTTTGCAGTGTTGTTACTCGAATTAGATAAGAAATAGTTGCCGAATGTTGTGGCTTGGTTGTAATCCGCATTCCATCCTGCACGTGCTGCATCGTAACGGCCTGCACGACGGCTATCAATGTAGGTTTTCCACTCTTGGTTTTCTAATTTCACATCAATTAAACCTTTGGTGTTCGCTTTCCACATAGATGCTGCGGCAATGGCTACCTTTTTGTGGTTTTCATTGGTGTTGTAAAGAATGCTGAATTTCAACGGATTTGCTTTGCTGTAGCCAGCTTCTTCTAAGAGTTTAATGGCTTCTTCATTACGCTGCGCCATTGGTTCTTTTGAATAAGCAGGTTGTTGAATGAGCTGACCTTCTTCGATGTAAGTCGGCGTAAATACATAGGTTGGTGTTTGACCTTGACCTAAAACTTTATCGGTGATCACATTACGGTCAAGGGATAAGTTCAAGGCTTTACGAACATTTACGTTATCAAAAGGTGCTTTCTTATTGTTTAACTCATAAGAATAAGTTGCTAGGGTACGAGTAATGTATACTTCGCCTGGCAATTCTTTTTGTAATTTAGCGAATTGTTCTGGCGGTAAACCATAATTGGTCATGTCTAAATCACCTGCACGATAACGCGCTACATCGGTGCTTGGGTTCTCAATCGCAAGGAATGTTGCACTGTTAATGACAGTCTCTTTATCGTTCCAATAGAGTGGGTTACGTTCAAATTCGATTTTTTCATTAATAATGTGGTTAGCCAGTTTATAGGCACCATTACCCACGTAGTTTTCTTTTTTCACCCATGCATCACCCAATTTTTCGATCACTTTTTGTGGTAATGGCAATAAGGATTGGTGAGTCGTTAAACTGACTGCATAAGGCACAGGATTGGTTGCATGAACCACGTTTTGAAGTCAGGTGTATTTTCCCAGCTTTCAGCCACACCTGGTTGAAGTTTACCTTCAGAGTCTGAGGTGACTAAGCCTTCAAGTAATTGATAAGCAACGGCAGATTCTGGCACACCTTCGGTTTTTTGTGGGTCAAAACTTTGTGGTTCTGCCCCGTTATTGATGACGATATGCTGTTTTTCATCTAATTGCGTTCCCTCAGGTACTATAACCGCTTGAGCAGAATAGGAAAGAGCAAGAGCGATTGCTGAGAAGAGTAGTTTGTGTTGCATTTGAGCCTCCTTGTCATTAGGCGATATTTTTATAAAGAGTCTTTCTCTTATTAGCTCAAAATGTCATTTTTGTAAAGATTTGTAAGGTAATTATTTAAAGAAAAATAACGTTTTGTGATTTATATCTAATAAATTTTAAAAAAATTGCTAAAAGTGATGATGTGAGAGAGGAAATCGAGAATGTATTGGTTTTTCCTATCGTAAATATTTTCCTGGACGAATTACCCTTTTAAAGCTAATTATGCTATCGTAAGGCAGTTGAATTCAAACAAATCCATTCAAGGAGAATATAATGACAACTCAGTTAGATTCACTTCGTAGTATGACCGTCGTCGTGGCTGATACGGGCGATATTGATGCAATTAAAAAATACCAACCTCAAGATGCAACAACAAACCCATCTTTAATTTTAAGTGCTTCAGCATTACCACAATATGCACCATTAATTGATGAAGCGATTGCTTATGCCAAAGCGCAAAGTGCAGATAAAGCGCAACAATTAATTGATGCAGAAGATAAATTAGCGGTAAACATCGGTTTAGAAATTTTAAAAATTGTCCCAGGACGTATTTCAACTGAAGTGGATGCGCGTCTTTCTTACGATACCCAAGCAACCGTTGAAAAAGCACGTAAACTTATCGCACTTTATAATGCGGCAGGTATTTCAAATGATCGTATCTTGATCAAAATTGCGTCAACATGGCAAGGTATTCGAGCAGCAGAGATTCTTGAAAAAGAAGGCATTAACTGTAACTTAACCTTATTATTCTCCGAAGCGCAAGCACGTGCCTGTGCTGAAGCAGGCGTTTATTTAATTTCGCCATTCGTCGGTCGTATCTTAGACTGGTACAAAGCAAATACTGATAAAAAAGAATATGCGCCAGCAGAAGATCCAGGTGTCATTTCTGTAACCAAAATTTATAACTATTACAAAGAATACGGTTATAAAACCGTGGTAATGGGTGCAAGTTTCCGTAATGTCGGTGAAATTATTGAATTAGCAGGTTGTGACCGTTTAACTATTGCTCCTGCTTTACTTAAAGAATTACAAGAAAATTCAACCGCACTTGTACGTAAACTAGACTACAAAGGTGAAGTAAAAGCGAAACCTCAACCATTAACTGAAGCAGAGTTCTACTGGCAACATAACAGCGATGCGATGGCTGTTGAGAAATTAGCAGAGGGGATTCGCAAATTTGCAGTTGACCAAGAGAAATTAGAAGCAATGCTTTCAGCAAAACTATAATTTTGAAAATATGAAAGTGCGGTTAGAAATAACCGCATTTTTTATTCTTATCATAAAATGTTCTAACTCTTAATAATTAGTTCTTGACTAACAAGTCACAGTCATTGAAAATCAAAGACAAGTTTTGCTAAAGCAAAATGGGAACTGCGACTTTTGATACAAAGTGCGGTCATTTTTTTCTTTTTTCGGAGCAAATATATGTCAGGTATTTTTGAACAAACTCCTGCTAATCGTCGTCGTTATGGCGTAGCGATTTTTGTTGGTATTATTGCAGGTTTAATTTCTGCATTCGTAAAATGGGGTGCTGAGCATCCATTCCCACCGCGTAGTCCAATCGATTTCTTCGCAGCAGCATGTAAAGTAGACATCACAGGTTTAAGCCAAGATCAAATTCTTCAAGTATGTTCACGTGCGTTTTTAAACCCACCACACGTATTCTTACGTGATTATTTAGGTATTGACCCAACTCAAGCAGCATTCACTTTTGCAGATCATGGTTTTGACTGGATTGGCGTGACTCACATTACTTTCTCATTAGTATTTGCTATTGCTTACTGTTTAGTGGCAGAACGTTTCCCTAAAATCAAATTCTGGCAAGGTATTGGTGCAGGTTTAATCGCAGATATTTGTGTTCACTACATCACTTTCCCTGCATTGGGTTTAACACCACCTGTTGCAGAATGGCCGTTATATGAACATATTTCTGAATTAGTGGGACACATTTTCTGGTTCTGGACAATTGAGATTATTCGTCGTGATTTACGTAACCGTATTACTCGCGAGCCAGATGCAGAAATTCCACTAAAAGATGCAACTGAATAATTAATCTATATTGCAAAGAATGCTACCGAAAGGTGGCATTTTTGTTTATGTCGGGAACAAAAGTTATTTTGGGAAAACTAAAGAGCACCATGATTAAAAATAGCTAACAGAAAAGTCATATTAGGATTTCAATAAATTTTTTGTAGTTATCTTTCAAGTTGGTTAGAATAAAGACAATTTTTTGTGATAGGAAAGTGGAATGAAAAAAACACCTTTACTTGCGGTCGGCTTAATGGCTACAGCTGTATTAACTGGTTGTGCGACAAAAGCAGATGGTGAACGCAATGATAAATTAGAAAGTTTTAACCGTACGATGTTTGATTTTAACTATAAAGTCATGGACCGTTATGTGTTAGAACCTGCAGCGAAAGGCTGGCGTGATTACGTGCCGACACCGGTCACAAAAGGTTTATCCAATGTGGCAAATAACTTAGATGAGCCAGTGAGCTTTGTGAACCGTTTATTAGAAGGTGAACCGAAAAAAGCCTTTGTTCACTTCAACCGTTTCTGGATTAACTCAACCTTTGGTATCGGTGGATTATTTGACTTTGCCAGTGCAAGCAAAGACTTGCAGGTTTATGATCAGCGTAGCTTTGGTGAAACGTTGGGCACCTACGGTGTAGATGCGGGAGCCTATATTGTATTGCCTATCTATAATGCGACGACACCTCGTCAATTAACGGGGGCAGTAGTCGATGCAGCTTATACCTATCCATTCTGGAATTGGGTAGGTGGTCCGTGGTCACTTGTAAAATATGGTGTGCAAGCGGTAGATAAACGCTCGAAAACATTGGACCAAACCGAGTTGCTAAATCAAGCGCAAGATCCTTATGTCACCTTCCGCGAAGCTTATTATCAGAATTTAGAATTTAAAGTAAATGATGGCAAAGTGAAAGAAAGTTCACAGAAAGAACTGTCTGATGATGTGTTAAAAGAGATCGACTAATCAGAATACTTAATGTTAAAGGAAAATATCATGACTAAAATCATTCACACAGAAAAAGCCCCAGCCGCAATCGGCCCTTATGTTCAAGCGGTAGATTTAGGTAATTTGGTTTTAACATCAGGTCAAATTCCGGTTAATCCAGCAACGGGTGAAGTGCCGAAAGATATTGTGGCACAAGCGCGTCAATCTTTAGAGAATGTAAAAGCGATTATTGAACAAGCAGGTTTGACCGTGGGTGATATTGTGAAAACTACAGTGTTTGTGAAAGATCTTAATGATTTTGGTGCAGTAAATGCAGAGTATGAAAAATTCTTCAAAGAAAATAATCATCCTAATTTTCCTGCTCGTTCTTGTGTAGAAATCGCTCGATTACCAAAAGATGTAGGTGTGGAAATCGAAGCAATTGCGGTAAGAAAATAATAGTAAAGTGCGGTTAAAATCTGCAGATTTTTTCTACAATAGACTTTACAAGAGCGAGATTAATCACTATAATCTCGCTCCTAAATTACGCTTAGCGTAAAATTTCTGGTTGGTGCTTGACCTATTCAAGCCCCGTCCAAGACCGTAGGGAATGGTTAGCAATAATCATCTTAATAATCCTACGTAGATGGTGAACAGAATAAGAATATTTCTTGCTTCTGGGCACCGAAGTCGTCCTAGTCTGAAAGATAACTCTTTCGATGAGGTAAATTAATTCCGAGAAATCGGAGTGTATTCAGGAGCTAAAAGCCAATGGCATTAAATCTTCAAGACAAACAAGCAATTGTTGCCGAAGTAAATGAAGCAGCCAAAGGTGCACTTTCAGCAGTAATCGCGGACTCTCGCGGTGTAACTGTTGATAAAATGACTGAATTACGTAAAGCAGCTCGTGAAGCTGGTGTAACAATGCGCGTTGTTCGTAATACTTTATTACGTCGTGCGGTTGAAGGCACTGATTTCGAATGCTTACAAGATACGTTTGTAGGTCCAACACTTATCGCATTCTCTAACGAACACCCAGGTGCAGCAGCACGTTTGTTCAAAGATTTTGCTAAAGCAAACGATAAGTTTGAAATTAAAGGTGCAGCCTTTGAAGGTAAGATCCAAGATGTTGAATTCTTAGCAACATTACCAACTTACGAAGAAGCAATTGCACGTTTAATGGGCACAATGAAAGAAGCTGCGGCAGGCAAACTTGTTCGCACTTTTGCGGCATTACGCGACAAATTACAAGAAGCAGCTTAATCATTAAGCGTTTCTTACTTCATTTAACTTTATTAATTTTAGGAATTGATTGTTATGTCATTAACTAACGAACAAATCATTGAAGCGATCGCTTCTAAATCTGTAACTGAAATCGTTGAATTAATCGCAGCGATGGAAGAAAAATTCGGCGTTTCTGCAGCAGCAGTAGCAGCAGCTCCAGCAGCTGGCGGTGCAGCAGCAGCGGCAGAAGAAAAAACTGAATTCGACGTAGTTCTTGCTGAAGCTGGTGCTAACAAAGTAGCAGTTATCAAAGCAGTACGTGGTGCAACTGGTTTAGGCTTAAAAGAAGCTAAAGACTTAGTTGAATCAGCTCCAGCTAACTTAAAAGAAGGCATTTCTAAAGAAGAAGCTGAAGCACTTAAGAAAGAATTAGAAGAAGCTGGTGCAAAAGTAGAAATCAAATAATTTTTGATTTACTTATGTCCTGTTTCTCAGGCTTAATGGCTGGTGGTTTACCATCAGCCATTTTGTGCTATCAAAAACAGCACAAAAAACAGATAGGCATTTTCCGTTTAATGGTATCTGTTTCCACTTAAATTAATCAGACGTTTTAATTTAAGTAGCCCACTACAGAAGTAAGGTTCAGAGTGCGGTATCCGAAACGGCGTCAATCTCCGATATAAATAAAAAGCGTCAATCAATTTGACCGCACTTTTTTATATCAACTCGGTCTCACTAAAATTTACAGAGGAAAACCAATAATGGGTTACTCCTATACTGAGAAAAAACGAATTCGTAAAGACTTCGGCAAACGTCCGCAAGTTTTAAATGTACCTTATTTATTAACTATCCAATTAGATTCTTTTGATAAATTCATTCAAAAAGATCCTGAAGGTCAACAAGGCTTAGAAGCTGCATTCCGTTCTGTTTTCCCTATCGTAAGCAATAACGGTTATACAGAATTACAATATGTTGATTACCGTCTAGAAGAACCAGAATTTGATGTACGTGAATGTCAAATTCGTGGTTCAACTTATGCAGCAGGCTTACGTGTAAAATTACGTTTAGTTAGCTACGATAAAGAGTCTTCATCACGCGCAGTCAAAGACATTAAAGAAAGCGAAGTATATATGGGTGAAATCCCATTAATGACTGACAACGGTACCTTTGTCATCAATGGTACTGAGCGTGTTATCGTTTCACAATTACACCGTAGCCCAGGCGTATTCTTTGATTCTGACAAAGGTAAAACACACTCTTCAGGTAAAGTGCTTTATAACGCACGCATTATCCCTTACCGTGGTTCTTGGTTAGATTTCGAATTTGATCCAAAAGATAACTTATATGCGCGTATTGACCGTCGTCGTAAATTACCGGCAACCATTATTTTACGTGCGTTAGGTTACACTGTTGAAGAAATCTTAAACTTATTCTTCGACAAAGTAACTTTCGAGATTGCTGGCAATAAATTACTCATGACATTAGTGCCAGAACGTTTACGTGGTGAAACGGCGACGTTTGATATCGAAGCAAATGGTAAAGTCTATGTAGAACGCGGTCGTCGTATCACTGCTCGTCACATCAAAGCATTAGAAAAAGATAATGTGACACAAGTTGAAGTGCCAACTGAATATATCGCAGGCAAAGTAGCAGCGAAAGATTACGTTGATCTTGAATCAGGTGAAATTATTTGCCCAGCAAATGGCGAGATTTCTTTAGAAGTGTTAGCGAAATTATCGCAAGCAGGCTATAAAGTGATCGAAACATTATTCACCAATGACTTAGATTACGGTCCATATATTTCTGAAACATTACGTGTTGATCCAACTTACGATCGTGTAAGTGCATTATATGAAATCTATCGTATGATGCGTCCAGGTGAACCACCTACACCAGAATCTTCAGAAGCATTATTCAATAACTTATTCTTCTCTGCAGAACGTTATGATTTATCTGCAGTAGGTCGTATGAAGTTTAATCGTTCGTTAGGTATTCCTGAAGGCGAGGGTACTGGTATTTTAAGTAACGACGATATCATTCGTGTGATGAAAAAACTCATCGACATCCGTAATGGTCGTGGTGAAGTGGATGATATCGACCACTTGGGTAACCGTCGTATTCGTTCTGTGGGTGAAATGGCAGAAAATCAATTCCGTATTGGTTTAGTTCGTGTAGAAAGAGCAGTTAAAGAGCGTTTATCTTTAGGCGATTTAGATGCGATCACGCCACAAGACTTAATTAATCCAAAACCAATTTCTGCGGCAGTGAAAGAATTCTTTGGTTCTTCACAACTTTCGCAATTCATGGACCAAAACAACCCATTATCAGAAGTAACACACAAACGTCGTATTTCTGCATTAGGTCCAGGCGGTTTAACGCGTGAACGTGCTGGCTTTGAGGTGCGTGACGTACATAACACTCACTATGGTCGTTTATGTCCAATCGAAACCCCTGAAGGTCCAAACATCGGTTTGATCAACTCACTTTCTGCGTTTGCTCGTACTAACGATTATGGTTTCTTAGAAACGCCATATCGTAAAGTGGTTGATGGTCAAGTAACCGAAGAAATCGAATATTTATCTGCAATTGACGAAGCAAACTACATCATTGCACAGGCGAACTCAAACCTTGATGAGAACAATCGCTTTACAGATGCATTTGTTACTGCTCGTGGTGAACGTGGTGAATCAGGTCTTTATAAACCAGAAGAAATTCACTATATGGACGTTTCAACCCAACAAGTTGTATCTGTGGCAGCAGCGTTAATTCCATTCTTAGAGCATGACGATGCGAACCGTGCCTTAATGGGGGCGAACATGCAACGTCAAGCGGTTCCTACTTTACGTGCTGATAAGCCGTTAGTGGGTACAGGTATGGAAAAACCAATCGCACTTGACTCAGGTGTGGCGGTTGTAGCGAAACGTGGTGGTACAGTTCAATATGTTGATGCGTCTCGTATCGTTATCAAAGTAAATGAAGACGAAACCGTAGCAGGCGAAGCGGGTATCGATATTTATAACTTAATTAAATACACCCGTTCTAACCAAAATACGTGTATCAACCAAATTCCTTGTGTGAATTTAGGTGATCCAATTAACCGTGGTGAAGTATTAGCAGATGGCCCTTCAACAGACTTAGGTGAATTAGCATTAGGTCAAAATATCCGTGTGGCATTCATGCCTTGGAATGGTTATAACTTCGAAGACTCAATGTTAGTTTCCGAGCGTGTTGTACAACAAGATCGCTTCACGACAATCCACATTCAAGAATTATCTTGTGTGGCGCGTGATACTAAATTAGGTTCTGAAGAAATTACTGCGGATATTCCAAACGTAGGTGAATCTGCATTAAGCAAATTGGATGAATCTGGTATCGTGTATGTGGGTGCTGAAGTAAAAGGTGGCGACATCTTAGTCGGTAAAGTCACCCCTAAAGGCGAAACTCAATTAACACCAGAAGAAAAATTGTTACGTGCAATCTTCGGTGAAAAAGCATCTGATGTGAAAGACTCTTCATTACGTGTACCAAATAGCGTAAGCGGTACTGTAATTGACGTTCAAGTCTTCACCCGTGACGGCGTAGAAAAAGATAAACGTGCATTAGAAATTGAAGAAATGCAGTTAAAACAAGCTAAGAAAGACCTTTCTGATGAATTAGAAATCTTAGAAGCTGGCCTGTTTGCTCGTGTGCGTAATGTACTTATCGCTGGTGGTATTGATGCGGCTCAATTAGATAAAATGGATCGCACAAAATGGTTAGAACAAACCATTTCAGATGAAGAAAAACAAAACCAATTAGAACAGCTTGCTGAGCAATATGAAGAATTACGTAAAGAGTTTGAACACAAACTTGAAGTACAACGTAAGAAAATCATTAAAGGCGATGACCTAGCACCAGGCGTGTTAAAAGTGGTTAAAGTTTACCTAGCGGTGAAACGTCACATCCAACCGGGTGATAAAATGGCGGGTCGTCACGGTAACAAAGGTGTTATCTCAAAAATCAACCCTGTGGAAGATATGCCATACGATGAAAACGGTCAACCGGTTGAAATCGTATTGAACCCACTGGGTGTACCATCTCGTATGAACATCGGTCAGATCTTAGAAACCCACTTAGGCTTAGCGGCGAAAGGTATCGGTGATCAAATCAATGCGATGATCAAACAAAAACAAGATGTTGAGAAACTTCGTGGCTATATGCAAAAAGCATACGATTTAGGTCATGGCGCACAAAAAGTGGATTTAAGCACCTTTAGTGATGACGAAATCATGCGTTTAGCAGAAAACCTACGTAAAGGTTTACCGGTAGCAACACCAGTGTTTGATGGTGCTGATGAGCAAGAAATCAAAGAAATGTTGAAACTTGGTGGCTTACCAACGTCAGGTCAGATCACATTATACGATGGCCGTACAGGTGAGAAATTCGAGCGTCCAGTAACTGTAGGTTATATGTACATGCTCAAATTGAACCACTTAGTTGATGACAAAATGCATGCTCGTTCAACGGGTTCTTATAGTCTTGTTACTCAACAACCACTTGGTGGTAAAGCACAATTCGGTGGTCAACGTTTCGGTGAGATGGAGGTATGGGCACTTGAAGCATACGGTGCGGCTTATACCTTACAAGAAATGTTAACTGTGAAATCTGATGACGTGAACGGCCGTACGAAGATGTATAAAAACATCGTTGGTGGCAACCAGCAAATGGATCCGGGTACACCGGAATCTTTCAATGTAATTATGAAAGAAATCCGTTCACTTGGTTTGAATATCGAGTTAGACGAAGAGTAATCGACAAACCTGCCTTCCCCTGTTCGCAGGGGAAGCAAAAGGAAGAAATCGCCGAAGTGTGGTTAAAAAAACAAAATATTTTTGACCGCACTTTGAAACCCTTAACTCCGACAGGAGACTATTTGTGAAAGACTTAGTTAAGTTTTTAAAAGCACAATCAAAAACGAGTGAAGATTTTGATGTGATTAAAATTGGGTTAGCTTCTCCAGACATGATCCGTTCGTGGTCATTTGGTGAAGTTAAAAAACCTGAAACAATCAACTATCGTACGTTCAAACCTGAGCGTGATGGTCTTTTCTGTGCACGTATTTTCGGGCCAGTAAAAGATTACGAATGTTTATGCGGTAAATATAAACGCTTAAAACACCGTGGTGTGATTTGTGAAAAATGTGGTGTTGAAGTTACACAAACTAAAGTGCGTCGTGAACGTATGGGGCATATCGAATTGGCTTGCCCAGTTGCACACATTTGGTTCTTAAAATCACTTCCGTCCCGTATCGGTTTATTACTTGATATGCCATTACGTGATATTGAACGTGTGCTTTATTTTGAAATGTACATCGTGACCGAACCGGGCATGACCGATTTGGAGCGTGGACAGTTATTAACTGAAGAACAATTCCTTGATGCAGAAGACCGTTGGCAAGATGAATTCGAAGCGAAAATGGGTGCTGAAGCAATTCAAGATTTACTTAAAGGTATTGATCTTGAAGTGGAATGTGAAAAATTACGTGAAGAGTTACAAGAAACTAACTCTGAAACAAAACGTAAGAAAATCACTAAACGCTTAAAATTATTAGAAGCTTTCCAACAGTCTGGTAATAAACCAGAGTGGATGGTGATGACGGTATTACCAGTACTTCCACCAGATTTACGTCCATTAGTACCATTAGATGGTGGTCGTTTTGCGACTTCTGACTTAAACGATTTATATCGTCGCGTGATCAACCGTAACAACCGTTTAAAACGTTTATTAGATTTAATTGCACCAGATATTATCGTGCGCAACGAAAAACGTATGTTACAAGAATCTGTTGATGCGTTATTAGATAATGGTCGTCGTGGTCGTGCGATTACGGGTTCTAACCGTCGTCCATTAAAATCACTTGCGGATATGATCAAAGGTAAACAAGGTCGTTTCCGTCAAAACTTATTAGGTAAACGTGTTGACTATTCAGGCCGTTCTGTAATCACTGTAGGTCCATACTTGCACTTACACCAATGTGGTTTACCGAAGAAAATGGCATTGGAATTATTCCGTCCGTTTATCTATGCAAAATTAGAAAGCCGTGGTTATGCAACTACAATTAAAGCGGCTAAGAAAATGGTTGAGCGTGAAGACGCGATCGTTTGGGATATTTTGGCAGAAGTTATTCGTGAGCACCCAATTCTATTGAACCGTGCACCGACACTTCACCGTTTAGGTATCCAAGCGTTTGAACCACTTCTAATCGAAGGTAAAGCAATCCAGTTACACCCACTCGTTTGTGCGGCGTTCAACGCGGACTTCGATGGTGACCAAATGGCGGTTCACGTACCATTAACACTTGAAGCTCAGTTAGAAGCGCGTGCGTTAATGATGTCAACCAACAACGTACTTTCACCAGCAAACGGTGATCCTATTATCGTTCCATCACAAGACGTGGTGTTGGGTCTTTACTATATGACCCGTGAAAAAGTAAACGGTAAAGGTGAAGGCATGTTATTGCAAGATCCGCGCGAAGCTGAAAAAGCCTATCGCACAGGTGAAGCAGAATTACATTCTCGCGTTAAAGTACGTATTACTGAATATGTGAAAAATGAAGCTGGCGAATTCGAAGAGAAAACCACATTAACTGATACCACTATCGGTCGTGCAATCTTATGGATGATCGCGCCAAAAGGTATGCCTTATTCATTGTTCAACCAAACATTAGGTAAAAAAGCAATTTCTAAACTTATCAACGAAGCTTATCGTCGTTTAGGTTTGAAAGAAGCGGTAATGTTTGCTGACCATATTATGTATACTGGTTTTGCTTATGCGGCTCGTTCAGGTTCTTCTGTGGGTATCGACGATATGGTTATCCCAGAGAAAAAATACGAAATTATTTCTGCAGCGGAAGCTGAAGTGGCTGAAATTCAAGAACAGTTCCAATCTGGTCTTGTAACAGCGGGTGAGCGTTATAACAAAGTAATCGATATTTGGGCTGCAGCAAATGAGCGTGTAGCGAAAGCGATGATGGAAAACTTATCTCAGGAAGAAGTCATCAACCGTGAAGGTAACCCTGAGAAACAAGCTTCTTTCAACAGCATTTTTATGATGGCTGACTCCGGTGCGCGTGGTTCTGCAGCTCAGATTCGTCAGTTAGCAGGTATGCGTGGTTTGATGGCGCGTCCAGATGGTTCGATCATCGAAACCCCAATTACAGCG
>JAGZXE010000022.1:0-30504 GCA_018378615.1 Parahaemophilus parainfluenzae | reverse complement strand
CACGTTGACCATGGTAAAACCTCATTGCTTGACTATATTCGTAAAGCGAAAGTTGCAGCAGGTGAGGCGGGTGGTATTACTCAGCACATCGGTGCGTACCACGTAGAAATGGATGACGGCAAAATGATCACCTTCTTAGATACGCCGGGACACGCCGCATTTACCTCAATGCGTGCACGTGGTGCGAAAGCAACGGATATCGTCGTTCTTGTGGTTGCTGCAGATGATGGTGTGATGCCTCAAACCATTGAAGCGATTCAACACGCGAAAGCAGCAGGTGCGCCTTTAGTGGTTGCGGTGAACAAAATTGATAAACCAGAAGCAAATCCAGACCGAGTAGAACAAGAATTACTTCAACACGAAGTGATTTCTGAGAAATTCGGTGGTGATGTGCAATTCGTTCCTGTATCTGCGAAGAAAGGTACCGGTGTTGATGACTTATTAGATGCCATCTTGCTTCAATCAGAAGTACTTGAATTAACGGCTGTAAAAGACGGCATGGCAAGCGGTGTAGTGATTGAATCTTACCTTGATAAAGGTCGTGGTCCGGTTGCAACCATTCTTGTTCAATCTGGTACTTTACGTAAAGGTGATATCGTACTTTGCGGTTTTGAATACGGTCGTGTTCGTGCAATGCGCGATGAAAACGGTAAAGAAATCGATGAAGCAGGCCCATCTATCCCCGTTGAGGTGTTGGGGCTTTCTGGTGTACCTGCAGCGGGTGATGAAGCGACTGTAGTGCGTGATGAGAAAAAAGCACGTGAAGTCGCATTACACCGTCAAGGTAAGTTCCGTGAAGTGAAACTTGCTCGTCAGCAAAAAGCGAAACTTGAAAATATGTTTAGCAATATGGCTGAAGGTGATATTGCTGAACTGAATATCATTGTGAAAGCAGACGTACAGGGTTCTGTGGAAGCGATTATTCAATCGTTACAAGATCTTTCTACTGATGAAGTGAAAGTGAAAGTTGTTGGTTCTGGTGTCGGTGGTATTTCTGAAACTGATGCAACCCTAGCAGCAGCCTCTAATGCGATTATTGTTGGCTTTAACGTACGTGCGGACGCTTCTGCTCGCCGTATTATCGAAGCAGAAAATATTGACCTTCGTTATTACTCTATCATTTATGAACTATTAAATGATGTGAAAGCAGCGATGAGCGGTATGCTACAACCTGAATTCAAACAAGAAATCATTGGCTTGGCTGAAGTGCGTGATGTATTTAAACATCCGAAATTTGGCGCAATCGCAGGTTGTATGGTGACTGAAGGTGTAGTAAAACGTAACAACCCAATCCGCGTATTACGTGATAACGTGGTAATCTTTGAAGGTGAATTGGAATCTCTCCGTCGCTTTAAAGATGACGTATCGGAAGTCCGTAATGGTATGGAATGTGGTATCGGCGTTAAAAACTACAATGACGTAAAAGTCGGCGACCAAATCGAGGTGTTTGAAGTCGTTGAAATTAAACGTTCAATCTAATCGATAAAAAGAGCGGTCAAAATTCAACGTATTTTTGACCGCTTTTTAATAAGAGAAATATTATGGCAAGAGAATTTAAACGCAGCGATCGTGTTGCACAAGAATTACAAAAAGAAATCGCCATCATTTTGCAACGTGAAGTGAAAGATCCCCGTATTGGCATGGTAACCGTGTCTGATGTGGAAGTATCAAGCGATTTAGCTTATGCAAAAGTGTTTGTGACATTTTTGTTTGATCATGATGAAGTAGCGATTGCACAAGGCATGAAAGGATTAGAAAAAGCGGCACCTTATATTCGTTCATTAGTGGGTAAAGCAATGCGTTTACGCATTGTGCCAGAAATTCGTTTCTTCTACGATCAATCCTTAGTTGAAGGGATGCGTATGTCTAATTTAGTGACAAACGTGATTCGTGAAGACGAGAAAAAACACGTTGAGGAAAATGACTAATGTCGAGACCTCGTAAGCGTGGGCGTGATATTGATGGCGTATTTTTATTAGATAAGCCACAAGGCATGTCATCTAATGACATTATGCAAAAAGTGAAACGCGTATTCCAAGCGAATAAAGCAGGGCATACTGGTGCGCTCGATCCATTAGCAACCGGTATGCTGCCCATTTGTTTAGGTGAAGCCACAAAGTTTTCACAGTTTTTGTTAGATGCAGATAAACGCTATGTGGTTACAGCAAAATTAGGTGAACGTACGGATACCTCTGATGCAGAAGGACAAGTGGTAGAAACGCGCCCAGACAATGTGGAAACATCAAAAATTTTGACCGCACTTGAACAATTCCGTGGTGATATTTTACAAGTGCCAACCATGTTTTCTGCATTAAAGCACAATGGGAAACCGTTGTATGAGTATGCTCGCGCAGGCATTACGGTAGAACGTGAAGCACGTCCTATCACGATTTTTGAACTAAACTTTATTGAGTATCAAGCCCCTTTTCTAACCTTAGAAGTGCATTGTTCGAAAGGAACTTATATCCGTACATTAGTGGATGATTTAGGTGAAGTGTTAGGTTGTGGTGCTCATGTGACAGTGTTACGTCGAACTGCGGTTGCGGATTATCCAACAGAAAAGATGATGACATGGGATGCTTTGCAGGCGCTTGCAGAGCAAGGTAATCTTGCTCAACTTGATCAACATCTTTTACCGACAGATACAGCGGTCAGCAAATTACCTGTGTTACAGTTAAATGCTGAACAAAGTAAAGGTATCGGCTTTGGGCAACGTGTCAAATTTGCTAATGAAGCCAAATTACATGGTCAAGTGCGGTTGTTTTCTGACGAGAATATCTTTTTAGGTGTGGCACTTGTGGATGATAACAATGTGATTCGTCCTCAACGCTTGATTACGCAATCTCTCTAACTATTTGCCTTTCTTTTTTAATTCCAGTAATCTCACCTGTAACCTTTTAATTGCAATCTATGTAAATAAGATATTACAGGTGAATTATGGATGCCCTTAACCATTTACGTCAGGAAATTGATGCGCTTGATCGCGAACTGATTCAACTTTTTGCTAAACGTCTCGAATTGGTGACTCAAGTCGGCGAAGTAAAGCACGAAAAAGGTTTACCGATTTATGCACCAGAGCGTGAATTAGCCATGTTACAAGCGCGCCGAGAAGAAGCGGTGAAAGCGGGAATCTCTCCACAACTCATTGAAGATGTGCTTCGTCGTTTCATGCGTGAATCGTATTCCAATGAAAATCAATTTGGTTTTAAAACCCTGAATCCAGCCATTAACAAAATTGTTATTGTCGGCGGTTACGGAAAAATGGGGCAATTATTTGCCCGCTATTTACGTGCTTCTGGTTATCCTATTTCTATTTTAGACCGCAATGATTGGGATGTAGCAGAACTCATTTTAACGAATGCGGATGTTGTTATTGTTTCCGTGCCAATTGATCACACGTTAGAAACAATAGAACGTTTAAAACCCTATTTAACGGAAAATATGCTATTGGCGGATCTCACCTCTGTGAAACGAGCCCCATTGACTAAAATGTTAGAGGTGCATAAAGGGGCGGTAGTTGGATTGCATCCCATGTTTGGTCCCGATATTGCGAGCATGGCAAAACAAGTGGTTGTGCGTTGTGATGGGCGTTTTAGCGAACGTTATGAATGGTTGCTAGAGCAAATTCAAATCTGGGGTGCAAAAATTTATCAAATTGATGCAGCAGAGCATGATCACAATATGACGTACATTCAAGCATTACGTCACTTTTCTACCTTCGCGAATGGTCTGCATCTTTCCAAACAACCCGTCAATTTAAGCAATTTATTGGCGCTATCTTCTCCGATTTATCGCTTGGAATTAGCCATGATTGGTCGTCTCTTTGCCCAAGATGCGGCACTTTATGCGGATATTATTATGGATAAGCCAGAAAATCTAGATGTGATTGAAAGTTTGAAACAAACGTATGAAGAAGCGTTGCAATTTTTTGAAAAAGGCGATCGCCAAGGGTTTATTGACACTTTCCATCAAGTGAGAGAATGGTTTGGAGAATATTCCGATCAATTCTTGCAGGAAAGTCGTCAGTTATTACAACAAGCTCATGATTTACGACATGTATAAAATAAAAGTGCGGTTAATTTTAACCGCACTTTTTCTTTTTGGCTTATTGTCTTGCCAAGCGTAAATTTTGCGGAATTTCCTCAAAGTTAGAACGGAATGGATTAATATCCAATCCACCACGGCGTGTGTAACGTGCATAGACGGTGAGTTTTTCTGGTTTGGCGTAATGCATCAAGTCACAGAAAATACGCTCGACACACTGCTCGTGAAACTCATTATGTTGACGGAAAGACACAATGTAGCGGAGAAGTTTTTCGCGATCGATTTGTTTGCCCACATAATGAATTTGCACGGTTCCCCAATCCGGCTGACTCGTGATAAGACAGTTAGATTTCAATAAATGGCTTACTAAGGTTTCTTCCACCACGTTATCAGACGTACAATTTTGCAAAATATCTGCATCAAATTCATAGCTGTGGATTTCGATATCCTGATCATCAATGCAATCGCCCGTTAACGTATCAATACTTTGTCCGTGATAGTGGGATAATGGATGTAAACGAACTTTGACCTCACCTTGAGCACAAGCACTTAGGTCTTTACGCATTGTGCGTTCTACGCTAGCAAAATCAGCAAATTGGCTTTGATTAAAACTGTTTAAATAGAGTTTAAAGCTTTTCGATTCAATTAAATTTTCACTGCGATAATCAATTTCCACATCGGCAATAGCCACTTGCGGCAAACCTTTTGGATTTAACCAAGAAATTTCATAGGCTGTCCAAATATCCGCGCCTTGGGTAAATGGCTGTTGTTCGGTTATACCTAGACTATCACGATTGAGTTTACGAGGCACGGGTTGTAACAAAGTGCGGTCATAATTCGCAACATATTCTGTTGCTTGACCGAGTTTTAAAGATTGAAGGCTTTTATCTTGATAGTTCATGTGTTTTCCTGAATAACGAAAGCGCTATAAAAAATTCCACGACACATTCGAGATTAATCGACATTGGTCGCATTTAAAGTAAATTACATCAAATAGTGGCGTGTCTAATACCCAATCGCCACCACATTGTGGGCAACAGCGTTGTTGTTCCGATTCTAAAGAATGTCCACCGACACGGTATAAATAATAATAGGTCGGTATGCCGCTTTCTTTTTCAATTTCGGCAGCAAGGTAGTGCCCATGTTTGCTGAGCGTGCTATTAATCTCGGAGATTTCGCTTAATGATTCTTTTTCTAAAGCCGAACCATTCATTTGCAACTGATCACAAGCCTGCCAATTCTCTTGCCATTTAATTAAATCTTGGCTTAAGTGCGGTTGATTTTTTAGCTGTTTATAAAGTGGAATTGGAGAGAAATTTTCCCCGCTATGCAAAGGGGAACAGGATTGCAAATGTGTGGTGTAGAGCATTTGCCATGTTGGTTGGCTACATTCTGAGGTGCTGTCCGCATTTAAATCATCGGCAATAATTTGAAAACCTTGAAAATTTAGACCGCACTTTTCAGCATTTCCCATCGCCAGATTTACAGTTTGGTTATTATTCTCGGGTAAAAGGCTATCTTGCTCAGGGCAAATAACGCGCATTGCAAAACCTTGTTCGCCATCTTCCTCCGTCAAATAAAGCGGGATTTCACGGCCGATAATTTGTCCGTTATAACGCCATTGGTCGATGATTGCATTGAGCAAACGGCTTTGTTGGCCAATGTCGTTTTCTAAGGCGGTCAATTTAAAAAAGGGTTCGATCAGATACATAATTACAGATTGTGTAAGATTTCTTCAATTTGTTTTAAACCGTTTAAGCGGGTTTCACTTAAGCGAGAGGCAATGCCAAGTTCATCAAAAAATTGACGAATATTAAATTGTTGTAGTTGATTATTGGTTTGTCCATTGATATTTTGCAGTAACAACCATAACAAACCATTCATAATGCGCGCTTCGCTGTAAGCTTGAAATTGAAACGTGCCGTCATTTTGTTGAATGGTCTTAAACCAAAGTCCCGCTTCACAGCCTTGAATTGATCGCATTTGAGTCAATTCATCAGGAGAAGGTTGAGGGAGATGCTTACCGGCTTGAATAATAAAACGGTAGCGATCTTCCCAATTTTTTGCCTGTTTAATGTTTTCTAGCATGCTAATAACTCTAAGGATTTATCTAATGCCGCAAAAAAAGCGTCCACATCTTGTGGGCTGTTATAAGGCGCAAAAGAAAGTCGTAGTGTAGTGCGCTCACCAAGGCGGGCTAAATAAGGTTGTGCACAATGTTCACCAACGCGTAACGCAATTTTTTGTTCGCTTAAGAGGGTAGCAAGATCGGATGCTGCAATACCATCAAAAACAAAACATACAACAGAACTTGCTTGCGGTGAATTGAATAAACGACAATTCGGATAGTTTTTTAACCGCACTTTACTTTGTTCAGCAAGAGCTACTGCATGCGACTCGGCTGCTTGAAAATCCCATTTTTTGAGCCAATCTAACACCGCACCAAAGCCAATCACGCCAGCAATATTTGGTGTGCCAGCTTCTAATCGATAAGGCAAATCGGCAAAGGTAATACATTCATGGGATACTCGCTCAATCATTTTTCCACCGTAAAAAAGCGGTTGTAATAGGGAAAGTGAGCTCAATTTTCCGCTTAATACACCAATGCCGTTTGGCCCATAAATTTTGTGCGCAGAAAAGGCGATAAAATCTGCATCTAATGCCTGTAAATCAATCTGTATATGACTAATAGCCTGAGCGGCATCCACTAAAACGAGCGCATTGCTATGTTGGCGGATTAGTCGAATTAAATGCTGGATATGTTGTTCCGTTCCCGTTACGTTAGAAACAAAATTGAGCGCTACTAATTTGGTTTTCTCATTTAAGGCTGCAATCAAAGCGTTTTCATCAATTAACCAGTTATCCAAAATAGGCAACACTTGAATTTTCGCGCCGCATTTTTTCGCTGTTTCGTGCCAAGTAACAAAATTAGCATGATGGTCTGCTTGGCTAATTAAAATCTCGTCATCTGCATGCAAATAGGGGAGTAAACCGTTGGCAACCAAATTAATGCTATGAGTCGTCCCAGACGTCCAAATTACCGCTTTTTCATCTTCCGCATTAATTAAGGTTTTAACTAAGTAACGAGCATTTTCATATTGGGCTGTTTGTGCGGCTTCGTGCTGACTACGATGTACGGAGCCTGCCGATTGATAGAAAGCACTCGTTGCATCAATTAATGCTTGAGGTTTTAGTGCTGTCGCCGCATTATCTAAATAAACCACGGCATTTGGCGATTTAAAATAAGGAAATTCATTTTTAAATGATTGATAATCAAAAGCCATGGTTATCTCCGTGTTTAACTGTTTTTTTCTGTTTGCGCCATTCATAAGGGGCAACAGGGTAGGGATCGCGCCATAAACCTATTTTTTGTTGTTGGGCAAAATCTTGAGCTTGAAAGTAGAGTGGGTTTTTAGCGAATTGCGGGTAAACCCATGCCATGCCATTTTTTACCATTTCTAAGTTGATGTTTTGTTCTTGTAGATAAACCGTTGCCAGAATACGTTGGTAGCGATCGTAGCCAGAAACCGACAACGTCACATTTTGTTTGAAAACCAGTTGTGAAAGATATTGTTTGGCTTTCTTTCCAAATGGTTGGCCTTTTTCCGGAGCATCAATTTCTTGTAATCGCACTTTTAATTGTTTTTTAGTGGGTAAAAGGCAAGTTAAGGTATCGCCATCACTTACACCAACGACCCAACACGCCATTTGGCGTTCAGTAGCGACTGAAAATTGCGTCCAAAGTGCGGTCAAAATTAGGGTTAAAAATAAGAAGAATTTTTTAATCATTTGGAATTTCTTTGATCTGCATTGCAAAATTTAGCTAAAATGAATGGGTAATTTTAACAAAAAAGCGTAAAATAAATTTTAATTATTATTAAAAAAATTGATAGAGGAAATATGTTACTCCAAAAAGGCGTTCAACTCGCTCGTTCGCTCATCATTTTATACATTATGTTACTACTCGGCAATTTGATTTCTCACTACATTCCAGTGGGGATTCCAGGCAGTATTTGGGGGTTATTGTTACTTTTTTTAGGTTTAACAACCCATGTGATTCATCTGGAATGGATTTATTTCGGTTCTAGCTTACTGATTCGCTACATGGCGGTGCTTTTTGTACCAGTGAGTGTTGGTATTATCAAGTATTATGATTTACTCGTTGCGCAATGGAAAATTTTACTCATTCCAAATATTCTTAGTACCGTTCTGACACTTTTATTTATTGCATTTATAGGAAACTATTTATTTTATAAACAATCCTTTACCCATAAACGTAAAAAAGTATTGGAAAGACTGGCGTTACCGTTGTATGAACAACTTCGTCAAATTGCGAAACAGTGGAAAATTATTCTTTCTGTGGTGACATTAGCTTCTCTGTTTTCCATGTTTACCGGTGCCATTTTTGCGATTATTTTAGGGGCGAGCCCTGAAATGGTGGCGACTGTATTACCAAAATCCATTACTACACCAATTGCCATGGAAGTCTCTTCACATTTAGGCGGTATTCCAGCCGTTACAGCGGTAGGTGTGATTGTTGCGGGTTTGCAAGGTTCGGTTTTTGGTTATCTCATTTTGAAAAAACTCGGTATTAAACAACAAGAAGCGGTTGGTTTATCTGTTGGTGCGGTTTCTCACGCATTAGGCACAGTAAGTTGTATGGAAGCTGATCCGAAAGCGGGGAGTTATAGTTCGATTTCTTTGGTACTTTGCGGTATTATGAGTTCCATTTTAGCACCCTTAGTATTCCATATTATTCGTCTATTTTTATGAGAACCCAATTAGCTGATTTTTGGACTGAACGTTTCCTTCCTGATCCGCCTCGCGAAAAAGATCACCGACCGCCATTTCGTCGTGATCGCGGGCGGATTTTACATTCTGCCGCTTTCCGTTGCTTACAAGCCAAAACGCAGATTCATGCTGTGGGCGAAAATGATTTTTATCGTACTCGTTTAACCCATTCCCTTGAAGTGGCACAAATCGGTAGCAGCCTTGTTTCCCAATTAAAATTTGCGGAAAGTTATGTTGCTATTTCAGACCTGCTTCATATTGAAAAAAGCGAATTACAGAAACAACTCAAACCTTTATTACCAAGCAATGATTTAATTGAAAGTTTGTGCTTTGCGCATGATATTGGTCATCCTCCGTTTGGCCATGGTGGGGAAGTAGCGCTCAATTATATGATGCGTAATCATGGTGGTTTTGAAGGCAATGCGCAGACATTTCGTATCATTACTAAACTTGAGCCTTATACCGAAACAGCAGGGATGAATTTAACGCGTCGTGCTATTTTAGGCGTAGTGAAATATCCGAATATTTTAGACTTATCTTCCCCTCAATATGCCCAGTTGCCGCATACTGAAAACGCTGATCCGCGTTATGTCAAAATTAGCGATTGGAAACCGGGAAAAGGGTTATTCCGTGATGACGTCACAATGTTTACTTGGCTGTTGCAAAATCTTTCTGAAAATGACCGCACTTTACTTGGCTCATTTCAAAAAGCGCGGTCAAATCCTGCCGAGTTTTTAAAAACACAATTTAAATCTTTAGATTGCAGTATTATGGAATTGGCAGATGATATTGCGTATGGCGTACATGATTTAGAAGATGCGATTGTGACAGGTGTAGTAAATCAACATCAATGGCAAGAAGCATTGGCTGAACTTAAAATGATTCCTTCAGATTGGCTGGCAAAAAATATAGAACAAGTCAGCCAACGATTATTCTCCAACCATCATTTCGAGCGTAAAAATGCCATTGGCGCATTAGTGAATTTCTTTATTACCCATGTGCGTTGGAAAGTCACCGGCAATTTTGATGAACCTTTGTTACGTTATAACGCAGAACTACCGCAAGATGTGATTGCGGCATTAAATGTGTTCAAAAAGTTTGTCTGGAAATATGTGATTCGTCATGTAGAAACACAACGTATTGAATATAAAGGGCAGCGTATTCTCACGGAAATGTTTCAGATTTTTGAGTCTGACCCCGAACGTTTATTGCCAACGAATACGGCTAATCGTTGGAGAAATGCGCCAGAACAGGGCAAAAAACGTATTATTTGTGACTATATCGCGGGCATGTCAGATGCTTATGCCTTAAAGGTTTATCATCAACTCTAAAGTGCGGTTATTTTTATTGATATTTTGAATTTATAGGACAATTTTGTGGCATTAATTAGTTTAACTAACGCTTATCTTTCTTTTAGTGATCACCCCTTACTTGATCACGCAGAACTGCATATTGAGTCAAATGAGCGCGTGTGTTTGGTAGGGCATAACGGTGCAGGCAAATCAACCTTATTAAAAATTATTGCACAGCAAGTCACCATGGATGACGGCAAAGTGCAGTATGAAAAAGATTTAGTAGTTTCTCGTTTAGAACAAGACCCGCCTCGCCACGCCGAAGGCAATGTTTTCGATTATGTAGCGGAAGGTATTGAGCATTTAGCGGATTTGTTAAAGGAATATCACCATATTTCACAAGAGTTGACACAAAATTACAGTGAACAAATTCTTAATCAACTGGCACAAGTGCAAGCCAAATTAGAGCATGCCAACGGCTGGCAGTTTGAAAATAAAATCAATGAAGTTCTGCAAAAGCTCGAGTTAAATCCCGATACTAAATTAGCCGATTTATCGGGTGGTTGGCTGCGTAAAGCGGCCCTTGCTCGTGCCTTGGTGTGTAATCCTGATGTCTTGTTATTAGATGAACCGACCAACCACCTGGACGTAGATGCAATCGAATGGTTAGAAAACTTCTTATTAGAATTTACCGGAAGTATTGTGTTTATTTCCCACGACCGTTCTTTTATCCGCAAAATGGCGACCCGTATTGTCGATTTAGATCGCGGGAAATTAGTATCTTACCCAGGTAACTATGATTTATACCTCACTGCTAAAGAGGAAAGCTTACGTGTCGAAGCATTGCAGAATGAGCTTTTTGATAAACGTTTAGCACAAGAAGAGGTTTGGATTCGTCAAGGTATCAAAGCTCGCCGTACGCGCAATGAAGGCCGTGTACGCGCCTTAAAAGCCATGCGTGAAGAACGTCGCCAGCGTCGTGAAGTGATGGGCACCGCCAAGTTACAATTAGATAACTCGAGTCGTTCTGGCAAAATCGTGTTTGAAATGGAAGATGTGTCTTATGAGATTGAAGGCAAACAGCTGCTCAAAGATTTCAGCACGACCATTTTACGTGGCGATAAAATTGCATTGGTTGGCCCAAATGGCTGCGGAAAAACCACCTTTATTAAACTTTTATTAGGTGAAATTAAGCCAACCAGCGGCCGTATTCATTGTGGTACAAAATTAGATATCGCTTATTTTGATCAATATCGTGCTGATCTTGATCCAGAAAAAACAGTGATGGATAACGTTGCTGATGGCAAGCAGGATATTGAGGTCAATGGTGTAAAACGTCATGTGTTGGGCTATTTGCAGGATTTCTTATTTCCACCGAAACGAGCGATGACACCCGTAAAAGCGCTTTCAGGTGGTGAGCGCAATCGCTTGTTATTAGCAAAATTATTACTGAAACCTAATAATCTATTGATTCTCGATGAACCAACCAATGACTTGGATGTAGAAACCTTAGAATTATTGGAAGAAATCCTCACTGATTATCAAGGCACCTTATTGATTGTCAGCCATGATCGTCAGTTTATTGATAATGTCGCGACTGAGTGTTATTTCTTTGAAGGCGACGGCGTATTGAATAAATACGTGGGCGGTTTCTTTGATGCAAAAGGACAACAAGCCAATTACTTTGCGATGAAAGCAGAGCAAGAGGCTCAAAAAGTCAAAAAAGAAACACCCAAAGTACAGGAAAGTGCGGTCAAAAATGACGTTATTTCTCAAAAGCCGAAATCCGTTAAACTTTCTTACAAAGAACAACGTGAGTTAGAACAACTTCCACAGCTATTGGAAGAATTGGAAGAGAAAATCACCGCACTTCAAGCTGAAATTGGTGATCCTCACTTTTTCCAACAAGCCCATGATGTAACGGATGCAAAGCTAAAAGAATTAGCGGATACGGAAGCGGAGCTTGAAACGGCATTTATGCGATGGGAAGAACTTGAAGAGAAAAAGACCCAAGCTGAAGCAAAATAGGGTATAGGTAAAAAGAAACCGAGCTAAATAGCTCGGTTTCTTTATTACATATTACTAATAAAAATCACCAAAATAATCACAGGAACCACAAATTTCACATAGTTAAACCAAATTGTGGTGAAAAATGAATTTGGCGTTGGTGATAGCTCTTTTTTCGCATCATCTTTTAACACGAAACCAACGAAAATGGCACAACCAAGTGCGGTCAACATAAAGAGAATATTGCCGCTGACAAAATCAAAGGCATCGAAAATGCTTTTACCGAAGATAGTGAAATCTTTCCAAAGGTTGTCACCTAAAATAGATGGTACATTACCTAATAAGAAAATCCCCATTAAGGTAACAAAAATCGCTTTACCACGGCGCATTCTGAGTTTTTCTTGTAATGCAGTGATGATGACTTCATAAATTGTAATTGATGTGGTTAATGCCGCAATAAGCAATAAGCCGAAGAACACGATAGCAAAGAATTTACCCGCCCATAAGTGTGAAAATACAATTGGTAAACTTTGGAAAACCAAAGTCGGGCCAGCGTTAGGTTCAATGCCGAATGTGAATAATGATGGGAAGATCATAAAACCACATAGCACAGCGATAATGGTATTGGTGAAACCCGTAATAACGGCAGTATGAATAAGGTTTTCTTCTTTATTTAAATAGCTGGATAGGGTAATCAATACACCAAAACCAAGACTTAACGCGAAGAATACTTGACCTAATACGAAGATGAATAATTTAGGTGTGATTTTGCTGAAATCTGGTTTTAAGTAGAAAGTCACACCTTCCATCGCACCTGGTAAGGTAAGGTTACGAATCACCATGCCAATGAG
The DNA here is from genome assembly GCA_018378615.1 of Parahaemophilus parainfluenzae. GTDB lineage: Bacteria > Pseudomonadota > Gammaproteobacteria > Enterobacterales > Pasteurellaceae > Haemophilus_D > Haemophilus_D parainfluenzae_X. The sequence goes on along the minus strand of JAGZXE010000022.1, from coordinate 17,519 downwards.
GAAAATAAAAAGTAATGGCATTAAGTATTTTACAGAACGTTCAATCCCGCCGATGATACCTTTCGCTAAAATAATGTAATTCACCGCCACAAACAGGAAGGTGTAAAGCATGATTTCCCATGGGCTGTTGCTGATGTGTAAATCGTAGAAATCTTTGGCCACTTCTTTTGTAATTGGTGCGGAAATATCAAGGGTGTTATTTATTAGACTGATGATATAAGACATTACCCAACCACCTAATACCATGTAATAAGCCATGATACCAAATGCACCGAGAAGCCCCATGTAACCAAGAATCTTCCAATATTTGGAAATGTTTTTACCTTTATCTTGGATTTTATCGCCAAAGGCATCAATAGAATTCACACGCAAACGGCGGCCGATGACGTTTTCCACTAAAATCATCGGGATACCAATCACAATCATCGCGATACAAAAGAGGAGTACGTAAGCACCGCCGCCATTTTCACCCACTAAATAAGGAAAGCGCCAAGTGGCGCCAAAGCCAACTGTCGCACCTGCAACGGTGAGCACATAAGTTAGTCGGCTAGACCACGTTTGGCGAGATGGATTGTTTGTTGTCATAATATATTCCGTTTGATTTTATTCGTTTAATATTCTGTTTTTTCTTTGTATTCGCAGAGATCTTCAATAATGCAAGCACCGCAGCGAGGTTTGCGCGCGGTACAAGTATAGCGCCCATGCAAAATAAGCCAGTGATGCACATCGACTTTAAATTCTTTTGGCACAACTTTGAGTAGTTTTTCTTCCACTTTTACCACATCTTTGCCAGGGGCAAAATTTGTGCGGTTGCATACGCGAAAAATATGGGTATCCACTGCAATAGTCGGGTGACCGAAAGCGGTATTTAATACCACATTCGCCGTTTTTCTGCCGACTCCCGCAAGGGCTTCTAAGGCTTCACGACTTTCAGGTACTTCACCGTTGTGTTTTTCAACTAAATCACGGCAGGTTTTAATGATATTTTCCGCTTTGCTGTTATAAAGCCCGATGGTTTTAATGTATTCTTTTAACCCCTCTAAGCCGAGATCTAAAATAGCTTGTGGGGTATTTGCCACAGGGAATAATTTTGCCGTCGCTTTATTCACGCCTTTATCAGTCGCTTGAGCTGACAAAATCACAGCGATGAGTAATTCGAAAGGCGAATTATACTCTAATTCCGTGGTGGGATGTGGGTTTTGCTCTCGAAGTCGAGTGAGAATTTCAATTCGTTTAGCTTGATTCATTTTTTCATATCAATTCGGTTTTTAATCGCCAGTAGGATGCCTAATCCAATAAACGCACCTGGCGGAAGAATAAAGAGTAAAAAGCTGCTGTCAGCGTGATAAATATGTAATGTAAGGAATTTGGCGCCTTGACCAAATAGATTTTCAATCCCTTCAAAAAGGGTACCTTGGCCTAAGATTTCACGTAATGCACCTAATACGGTGATACTTAATGCCATACCTAATCCCATCGAAAAACCATCCCAGGCAGCATGTGCTACGCTATTTTTAGAGGCAAAGGCTTCTGCACGACCGATGACGATACAGTTAGTCACGATTAAAGGAATAAAAATCCCTAGCGCTTGATAAAGTGTATAGGTATAATCTTCTGAATTTTCAACCGCACTTTGCTCATCAAGTACGGTCGTTTTTTCGGTTAAATCAGTCATAATAAATATCCTATTGCGCGTATTTTTTTGCCATCTCGTTGAGTAATGCCTCATTTTCAAGCATCACGAGAGCAGAGCGTTTTACTTGATTTACAATCGCGCGTGGCGTAATGGTTGCGCCGGAAAATTGGTCGAATTTACCGCCATCTTTTTTGACCGCCCAATCTTTTAGGCTTTCCGGTACAATAACTTGGTTTGTAAAACTTAAAATCCAGTCAGAAATGCGAAGTTCGATTTTATCGCCTAACCCAGGGGTTTCATGGTGTTCAATCACGCGCACACCTAAAACTTCACCTTTTGGTGTAATACCCACTAATAAACGGATATTCCCTGAATAACCATCTGGTGCCGTGGTTTCATAAGCATAGGCAGTTGGTACATGATCTTTAATAGCAAAATAGAGTTTTTGAATGCCTTTGAGTTTATCTTGCTCAGGCGTTTCTACGCTTTCAAGCAAGTTATTATTAAAATAATTTTGTGGGATGACTTGGAGTAATAACGCTTTTTGTTGTTCAGCCATGGCTTCATCAATTTTATCTTTTGTCAGCATATAAATGCCAGCAGAAACAGCGGTACATACAAGCGCAATAAAACCTAATAACAAACCAAAACGAGAGGTGACTTTAAAAATACCCATTATTTTCTCCCTTTTGCAAAGTGTCCCGCTACGCGAGGGCGGGTGTAGTAGTCGATAAGTGGCACACAAATATTACTTAATAAAATCGCAAATGCCACGCCGTCAGGGTAGTTTCCAAAGTAACGAATGAGGTAGACCAATAATCCGACCAAGGAACCAAATACAAGCTTGCCGCGAGGTGTAATAGACGCTGTGACAGGGTCAGTCGCAATAAAGAACGCGCCAAACATCATCGCGCCGCTAAAGAGTTGGCTAATCATACTTAAATGATGATGGCCTGACATCGCAGTGATTGTAGCTAAGGTCACAAAGGTCACGAGCATTGAAACGGGAATTTGCCAGTGAATTTTTTTCTTTAAAATTAATATAATTCCACCAAGCATGAATGCCAGATTGACTTGCCACCAACCTTCAGCAAAGTCAGTCCCGTTTTGTAATAAAATCGGTAATTTTACAAAATCATGGAATACGCTTTCATCGCCTTGATGCAAGTTATAGAAGATTTTGGCACTGTCTAATGGCGTCGCTTGTGTAATTCCATCAATGGAATGAACAAGTTGACTCAAACTAAATCCATCAGTGGTTAAGCCTGTGAAAATTAAAGAAAGAGAATCTGCAAATGTTGGAGGTTCATTCAATAATGAAATAGGTGGCATCCAACTTGTCATTTGTAGTGGGAAAGAAATCAATAGCACCACATAACCCACCATAGCTGGATTAAATGGGTTTTGTCCCAAGCCACCATAAACATGTTTACCTAGAATAACAGCGGAAAGCGTACCGATTAAAATCACCCAATAAGGCGCATAAGGCGGAATCGCCATCGCTAAAATTAAGGCAGTAAGCACCACACTAAAATCTGAAATATAGACCAGGTTTGGTTTATTACGCAATTTGGTTACAATAAGCTCAAGCAATAATGCGAAAGAAATAGCCAAAGCGGATTGCACCAAAACACCCATTCCAAAATAATAAATCTGTGTGAGCAGGGCAGGCAGCATAGCTGCAATCACCCATAACATAATGCGGGCGGTTAATTTGCCTGAATGGGTATGAGGCGAACTCACCATTTTCTTAAACATAATCTTTTCCTGCGTTATTCTGTTTCTTTGGCAGCTTCAGCGGCCGCTTTTTTTGCTTTAGCTCTTGCTATGGCTGCTGCGATAGCGGCTTTTTGGGGATCAAGTGCGGTTGGGTTTTCATCTGTTTTTTCGACTGCACTTTCAGTTTCATTTATCGCAACAGTTTCACCTTGAGCAGCAGCTTTCTTAGCTTTGGCTCTTGCTATGGCTGCAGCTACTGCGGCTTTTTTCGGATCAAGTGCGGTTGAGTTTTCATCCGTTTTTTCGACCGTGCTTTCAGTTACATTTGTCGTAACCGTTTCACCTTGAGTAGCAGCTTTCTTAGCTTTTGCTCTCGCGATGGCTGCAGCTACAGCTACTTTTTTCGGATCAAGTGTGGTTGGATTTTCATCCGTTTTTTCGACCGCACTTTCAGTTTCATTTGTTGTAACTGCTTCACTTTGAGCGGCAGCTTTCTTGGCTTTGGCTCTAGCAATGGCAGCAGCTACTGCGGCTTTTTTCGGATCAAGTGCGGTTGGATTTTCATCTGTTTTTTCTACCGCGCTTTCAGTTGCATTTGTCGTAACTGTTTCACCTTGAGCAGCAGCTTTCTTGGCTTTTGCTCTTGCTAGAGCTGCAGCAACAGCTGCTTTCTTCGCCTCTTTTTCATCAGTTTGTGACGTTGTTGCATTTGTCACAGTATTTATATCTGTTTGCGCTTGTTGTTTAGCAAGACGGCGGGCTTTACGTTGCTCCATAAGGTCATGGTTATCCGGTAAGATTTTGCCTTTCTCAGATACCATAGTTTTTGTTTCTTTGGTTACTGATGAGTTTGCTTGTTTAGCTTTTAAGCGTTCTAAGGCTGCTTTAACAGGGTCTTCACCTTTTTGTTTTGCAAGCTCTTCACGGCGAGCTTCTGCCGCACGTTGTGAACGCGCTTTACGTTCTTGCTCTTCACGTTCCATTCGAGCTTGTTTTGCTTCAAAACGGATTTTAGCCTCTTCGGCTTTTTTCGCTTTTTCTTTAATTTCCCAAATTTTGGCTTTTTCTTGTCGGAAATATTGAATAAGCGGAATATGGCTTGGACAAACATAAGCACACACGCCACATTCAATACAATCTTTTAAGCAATATTCTTCTGATTTTTGGTGATCCTCACTGCGAGCATACCAATAAAGTTGCTGTGGCATTAAATTGACAGGGCAAGCATCAGAACAAGCAGAACAGCGGATACAAGATTGTTCTGGTTCGGGTTCACCATATTCAAAATGATCAGGTGCTAATAAACAGTTAATTAATTTAGTGACGGGCGCATTGAGATCTGAAAGTTGCAATCCCATCATCGGTCCACCTGCGAAAACAGGGAAACGTTCGTCATATTGGTAGCCAACTTGCGCTAATAAGTGATCAACCGGTGTGCCCAAGCGAACCCAGTAGTTGCCTTTCTCAGAAATTTTATCACCCGTAAGCGTAACGACACGCTCAATTAAAGGCTCATCATTAATGACCGCTCTTTTCACCGCAAAAGCTGTACCGACATTATGCATCAATACGCCAATATCGTAAGAACGTCCGCCACTTGGCACTTCCATGCCGGTAAGTAAATAAATCAGTTGTTTGGCTGCACCAGATGGATATTTAGTCGGAATAACGCGCAATTCAATGTCATTTGCCCCATGTAGTGATTGTTGAATAGCTTGAATCGCTTCGGGTTTATTGTCTTCAACTGCAATCACCACTTTTTCAGGCCGTAAGATATAACGTAAGATTCGAATCCCTTCGATCATTTCATCCGTGTAATCACGCATTAAGCGGTCATCACAGGTAATATAAGGTTCGCATTCCGCACCGTTAATAATTAAGAGTTTAACTTTCTTTTCAGCTGATTGAATTTTGGCGGCAGTCGGGAATACCGCACCACCTAAGCCGGCAACGCCTGCTTGATAAATACGATCAATGAGTTGTTCGACAGGTTGTGTGAAAAATTCTTCAAGTGGAAATTGCTCACGCCATTTATCCAAGCCATCCGCTTGAATATGAATCATGTCCTCGGTTAAACCGGAAGGATGGGGCGCAACATGTTTTCCGATAAATTTTACCGTACCAGAAGTCGGCGCATGAACAGGTAAGGTTCTTAAGCCATCACCTTGTGTTAAAGGTTGGCCTTTAAGCACATAATCGCCTTTTTTAACTAATACATTTCCTGCAGTGCCAGCGTGTTGTTTAATCGGCACATAAAAGTCATGAGCAAGTTCAGATTGCTGAATAGGGGATCGGTTTGATTGAGATTTCATTTCAGGAGGATGAATACCGCCTTTAAAATCCCAAATTTTGCCGGATTTAAATCTTGTTAATACATCAGCCATATTATTCCGACTCCCCAACCACTAATTTTTTCTCGATTTCTGTGGTGTTTACAACCGGAATGACTAATTTAGGATCAAATTTCCAGTTCCAATTATCAATATCTTTTTTCACTTTAATCATGGAAATACAATCTGTTGGACAAGGTGCCACGCAAAGTTCACAGCCAGTACAGAGATCAGGAATAATAGTATGCATAGCTTTATTTGTACCAATAATGGCATCAACAGGGCAGGCTTGAATGCATTTGGTACAGCCAATACACATATTTTCATCAATAAAGGCAACCATTTCTTCAGGTTCTGCGACATCATCCATTGCAGGGACATCAACACCCATGATTTCGGCAATTTTTACGACTGTTGGGCGACCACCTGGCACGCATTTTGTGATAACGTCACCATTAGCAATCGCTTCAGCATAAGGCTTACAGCCAGGATAGCCGCATTGCCCACATTGGCTTTGCGGTAAGATGGCATCAATTTTTTCGACGATAGGATCTGCTTCGACTTTTAATTTAATCGAAGCAAAGCCTAAAATCGCACCAAAAATTAAAGCGAGAACGGTTACTGAAATTAAGATAAACATTATTTTTTAGTGTTATTCCAAAATAATCCGAGAAAAATCACTGTTACAGTAATAAACATCAAGAGATAAATCATTTTACTAATCCGGCGAAGCCCATAAAGGCGAGAGACATCAAACCGGCCGTAATTAATGCGATAGACGAGCCACGAAACGTAATAGGGACATCTGCAGCAACAAGGCGTTCACGCAATGCGGCAAATAAAACTAAAACTAGCGCAAAACCTAAAGAGGCGCCAAAACCATAAATAACGGATTCGGTTAAATTGTGTGCCAAATTGACGTTTAATAATGCCACACCGAGTACTGCACAGTTTGTGGTAATCAGTGGTAAGAAAATCCCTAATAAGCGATAAAGTGACGGGCTCGTTTTATTGATTACCATTTCAGTAAATTGAACCACGACGGCAATCACTAAAATGAAAACTAAAGTGCGCAAAAATGTAGCATTTAGCGGCATTAAAATATAATTATCGACTAAATAAGAACACAATGATGCGACGGTTAATACGAATGTCGTAGCAAGCCCCATACCAATTGCTGTTTCAATCTTTTTGGACACACCCATAAATGGACAAAGTCCTAAGAATTTGACCAAAACGAAGTTATTGATTAATGCAGTGCTGATAATGAGTAGAATGTAATGTGTCATTGCGTCTAAATTTATTTTATATAAGAGGCGTATTATCCCTGTTTATTGCATTGAGAACAATAAAAAATTCGGGGTAGTGCGGTCAGTTTTTCCTTTGTTTTTTATTTTGCAATCAGTTCTTTCTGACTATGTTGGAAATAGCGATATAACTGAGGTAGCAATTGAGAAATCAAGTTAAGTTGCTGGTATGGCAACGCAAAGACCGCATTGTTTTTGGTTTGCGTTTCATCCCATTGAATTTTTTTTAGGCTTTGTTCAATACTATTTTGGAGCTTTTCAAAGATTTCTGGACGAAGCTTTTCAATATTTTCCAGCGCATATAAAACCTTTTTCGCCACAGGATAAAAGTCTGACAAAAACTCGGTAGTTTGTTGTAATTGTGCCATTTTATTGCGATAAGCCCCTAAAGCAGAAATATAGCTCAATAGGGAATAATTCATTTTTAATAAATCAAAACCTTCTTGCAAATAAGCCTGATATTTCTTCGGTTCGTTGTTCATATTGGAAAGCGTCGTACTTAATGCCGCCGCATATTGATGGGCATTACGGCGTGCAATACGGTATTTTAAATTATCGCTTTTACCAAATTGCAGTTGGCTAATAATGTGTAAGAAATATTGTGCATCACTTTGAATCGCTTGACGGCTCACTTTATCGAGCTGTAAATATTTCCAATCCGGCCATAAATAAGAAACGGCAAACCATGCAATGGCAGAACCTAATACGGTATCGATGAGACGAGGGAAGAGCGCTGACTGTGTGTCAAATCCCATTACATCGAAACTGATCAATACTTGCAAGGTAATAAAGAACGTGGAGAAACTGTAATTATTACTGCGGAAAAAGAAAAAGAGCGTACTGGTCACCACCATTAAGCCAAGTTTCATCTCTAATGTTGGGTTGAGATATGGCAATAAGGAGCCAATAATTACCCCTAAAATCGTGCCAATAATACGCTGGCGTAACCGCACTTTTGTCGCTAAATAGTTCGGCTGACACACAAAGACCGCAGTAAGTAAAATCCAGTAACCCAAATTAAATTGGAAAAATTCAACAATTGCGCAACACAAAAACACCACGATAGACAAACGTACAGCATGGCGGAAAAGTGGTGACTCAAAAGTAAAGTTACTTCCAATAACTGAAAGAATATTTTTTAATCCCGTAATTTGTTCGGTATGGATCTGTGCAGTTTGCTCATTTTCACTGGTTTCTTGCTCAAGCTGACGTAGCTGCCAGTTAATGCTTTGCAGGTTATCAATCAGTGTTTGAAGGGCAAGTAAAACATTGTTTTGATTGGTATGTTCTTTACTATAAAGCTCAAGGGATTGAATTGTCCCCATTAATGCTTTTTCTACGCGAATATTATAGTGATAAGACGTATTTTGACGCAGGCAAGCCGTAATATCGTGACAGGCTTGCGCTTGTAATTCGAGCAAGCGCTGAATACGGAAAATTAAATCTGTATTTTTGAGTTGTTCCGCAATTTGTCGATAATCAAAATGTGTCGAATTTGCACGCTCATGAATATCTTGCGCAGCAAAATAATAGCGGATCATGCGTTGTGTGCGAGCATGGCGATGTTGCCCACGAATACGATAGAAAAGTGCTGTTCTCGCTTGATTGAAGGCATCCACCACATTGGTGTTTTTCATCGCAAAATTAAGGTGTTTTTTCTCGATTTCATCAATCTCATCAGGATCAAAAAATTCTGATTTTGCATCTAGATAATTGCCTAAGGCACAAAACGCTTTTGCCACACTTTCTTGTACAGGACGGTTTGGGAAAAAGAGATAAACAATGATAGTCACAATACTGTAGAGCAAGGTGCCTAATAAAATCATTACAGGATTGATAAACCAACTCGCAGAATTATCCGGTGTATAAGTGAGAGTGGTATAAATGGCTACCACCAGCGTACCAAAAGCAATGGTGCGATAACGTTCACCTACGGCGCCAACCATCGTAAATAAAAAGGTGATGATGGTCATCAGCAATACGTATTGAATGGGTTTACCAATATTGAGTTGAACGATGAAGGTTGAAATAGAAAAGGCAATTAATGTGTAAAAAATATTTTTTAATCGTCCGGTAAGACGATTATCTAAATCAACTAAACCGCCTGCAATAATCCCTAAAATTAAGGGCATAGATTGTGTGGAAATATCAAAAAACCAGACGCCGAACGCTGCGATATTCACTGCAATAAAAATAGGTATTGAAGCGATTACTTTTGCATTAAGCCATTGATTCATGTTGATATCCTTGCTTATTATTTTATGACTAAAAAATGGATGATAAAAAAGTGAGCGGGAAGGCTCACTTCTTTATCAAAGTGCGGTTAAAAAACGATTATTTTTGTTTTTTTGCCCAGTTTAAGAAACGAGTTTGGGTTTCTTTATCGGCTTGTTGGAACCAGTATTGTAATTGTTGTTCAGCAACGTTTTCACCTTGCACAACAACTTTACCTTTCGCTGCTTTTCCTGATGCTGCAGGCATCATACCTACTGCAGGTGCCGCTAAAGCTGAAACCGCAGCTGGTGCATTTGATGCATTATACTCAGCGAGGTCGTTAACAATATTCGCTGATGGGAATAAACCTTCTTGTTTTAAGGTATCCACTTTAGCATCAATCACATTACCTGATTTAGTTTTAACGGTAATTTGTGGTTGTGTATTAAATTTTTCGCCATCTTCTTGAGAACGAATTTTTTCTGCAGATACCACTACATCATCAGCCGTACCTTTGAAAGTCACAATAACAGGGTTAGACTCAAAAAGTCCTTGGCTAGAACCCGTACCGACGATCTCACCTAAACGTACCACAACCTGTTGTGTTTGGTCAGCTTCAGCATTGAATGATTTTTTTTCTTTTAGAAGGGATTTGCTAGCTTTTTGGCCGTTGATAGCAAGGAACTCAAGGTTTGATGAGGTGGTGACCATGCCGGCTAAGCTGCTCGCACTGACTGCAAGGGCAACAACACCTAAAGCAAACTTACATAATTTCATAATTACTCCTTTTATTTTTTGAATGAAATTAGATGGTTGTAATGCTATGCTAAATTTAAAAAAATGGGAATAGGAAAGTGCGGTTAATTTTTAAAAAGTTTTTGTAATAAAGGAGCAAATCATGGCAAAACAATTTGTTGTATATAGTCGAGTTCAAGGTGTCGGGTTTCGCTATTTTACGTGGAAAGAAGCAGAGAAAATTGGTATTAAAGGCACGGTAAGAAATTGTACAGACGGCAGTGTCGAAATCATTGCGGAAGGCAACAATGACCAACTACAACGCTTTTATGATAGGTTAAAAGTCGGGCCAAGAACTGCAACTGTTGAACGGGTCTTAGTCGATAATATTGAAGATAAACGGTATTCTGACTTTTCGATTATTCATCGCTAAATTTGACCGCACTTTACAGTGTGAATTGATGCTCGTAGAATACGCCGCTTGTTTATAAATAGGAAAAATCATGCGTAATCAAACAAAACTTCATCTTCAACAATTACAACTTGCTATGCAAAAACTTGATTTATGGCAAGCCGTTCCTCCTTCACAAGAAGCCTTTTTAAGTAAAGAGCCTTTTGCTATTGATACCATGTCACCAGAAGAATGGTTGCAATGGATTTTCATTCCAAGAATGTTCGCATTACTTGAAAGCGGGGCAGATTTGCCTTCACAAATTGCGGTGTCGCCTTATTTAGAAGAAGCATTTAAAGAAGCAGAGGAAGATTTTTTAGTTGAATTATTAACGCCGTTACGTGAATTAGAAGCCTTATTACAAAATCAATAAATGTTAGAAATTTTATACCAAGATGAATATCTTGTCGCCGTCAATAAGCCTGCCGGCATGTTGGTGCATCGTAGTTGGCTTGATACTCATGAAACGCAATTTGTGATGCAAACCTTGCGTGATCAAATCGGTCAGCATGTTTTTCCTATTCATCGATTAGATCGCCCTACCTCAGGTGTTTTGCTGTTTGCTTTAAATAGTGAAATCGCAAATTTAATGTGTCAGCAATTTGAACAGAAAACAGTGCAAAAATCTTATTTGGCGATTGTGCGAGGGTATTTGCAAGGAAAAGAGCAGATTGATTATCCCCTTAAAATCCAATTAGATAAGATTGCGGATAAATTTGCTCAAGAAGATAAAGCACCTCAAGAGGCGGTGACGGATTATGAAGGCTTAAAAATTGTGGAAATGCCTTATGCGGTAGGACGTTATCAAACCACGAGATATTCATTAGTGAAGCTAATTCCCCAAACGGGCAGAAAACATCAGTTACGTCGTCACATGAAGCATATCTTTCATCCTATTTTAGGGGATACACAATATGGGGATTTGCATCAAAATCGTGCATTGACGGAACATTCAGGCTGTCAGCGTTTATTTTTACATGCAGATACACTTATTTTTGAGCATCCTATCCATTCAACAAAATTTGAAATTAAAGCTAATTTAGATGAGCAATGGATGAAAGTGATGGAATTATTTAATTGGTCTATTTAACGAGAAAAAAACGAGAAAAATCATGTTAGATATTAATTTAACCCACGAACAGCAACAAAAAGCAGTAGAGCAAATTCAGGAATTAATGGCACAGGGAATTAGTAGCGGTGAGGCCATTCAAATTGTGGCAAAAGCATTGCGTGAAATTCATCAAAAAGGTGAGAAAGAGGCTTCTGATAGTAAATAATAAAAATTTTTGTGATCAATGTATCATTTTTAAAGTTTCCTTGTTGCATAAAAAAATAAAATGTTTGAATATATTTCCAATTGAGGTGATAAGGCATGAGTCTTATTGTTTTTAAGTATTAAGGGCGAAGCCTATAGAGGTCTACTATGGAAATTGGTGTAGTAAAATGGTTTAATAACGCAAAAGGATTTGGGTTTATTTCTGCAGAAGGCGTGGATACAGACATCTTTGCACATTATTCAGCAATTGAAATGGATGGTTACCGTTCATTAAAAGCGGGGCAGCGTGTACAGTTTGAAGTGATTCACGGCGACAAAGGATCTCACGCCACAAAAATTATTCCGATTGCGGAATAGGCGAAACGCTAAAACGTTTCAAAATCTTCTCTATTTAGCATAATCAAAAGCCAAGGTTTCGGCCTTGGCTTTTTTTCATCTTATTTATTGAGTAAGTTTTTCAACCCAGCTTTCATCGCTGTCATTTGGCTTTCATATAATGCTTTGCTTTCACGTTCATCAATCATATAAGTGATGGTTTCAGAAAGCGTCATTTTCATTTTTCTTGAATATTTAGACAAACGAAGCCAAACGCCATATTCTAAATCAATAGATTTTTTCTTCGTTGATTGTTTTTCTGCATTAAAAAAGCGTTTACGTCTTGCACGAATAGCCTGATCAAGCTTAATAGGTAAATCAAGAGAAAGGTGATTTTTAATCCATTCCTCGATTTTTTCAGGATAATTCTGACATTCTATTAATTCTTGAACTTTGCTTTCTTCTAAGCTTTTTTCTTCGTAACGGGTAATTTTTTCCCCTTCGCGATGTTTGCGAATGAGATAAATCCATTTCCAGTTTGCTTCTTGGTTTTCTAATTTTTGGTATTTCATCGTTTTATTATACTTTTTAGTGACGTGGTAACCTCATAAATATACGCTGTTTAAATAAATTTTTCCAGTAGATTTTTATAACGGATTTTCACTCAGGGTGAAGTGTGCGATAATACCGCCAATTTAATTAAAGCGAGATATGTCGTGACTTCAACATCTTCGGAACAAGCCTTAAATTGGCAAGCCTTACAACCAGAATTATCGATTACTGAACTTTCAGCAGAAAAGTCTGATTTTTGGTCATTACAAAAACATGCCACAAAAGCGATTTCTTTATTCTTAAAACAACCTCGTCGTTCTCTATTGGTTTTAAAAGCTGATGATCAAGCAGAGTATGCCGATTTATTAGCAGAACTTATTCGCCAAGAACAGCCAAAAGAGCGGTCAGTTTCTGGGGTGAATTATGTGGTTGAGCAGGGGGATTCTTTTTCTTTCCCTCGTATTTATATTGAGCCAGCTCAATCTCTCTTTAAAACCTTGCCTTGTGATATTCCAAGTTATCCACTTAATTTAAAAGTGGTGATTTTAGGCAATCGCACTGAAATTGCGACCTTAGGTGAGTTAGAAGAAGATCTTTATAGCTTGGCTGATTATGCTGAAATTGAAAGTTATTATTCTGTTGCACAACCGAAAGCACAAGAAAATTGGGCCAATTATGTGTTGGCATTAGCCTCAAAATATGAGCTTGATTTAGATTTAACCGCATTAAATAAACTCTATCAGTTACTGGTGCGTGAGAGTGAAGATCGCTTTTTAATTAACATTTCACCGTTAAAAACAACAGAAATGTTACTCAATGCTGCGACGTTGTCACAAAAGCAAACCTTAAGTGCGGTTGATTTTGAGCAAGCTTTTAAACAAAAGAACGAACAGCATGGTTTTTTACGTGAACGTACTTATGCGGATATTCTCAACGAACAAATTTATGTGGAAACCAACGGTGAAATTGTCGGGCAAATTAATGGCTTGTCTGTGATTGAATATCCAGGCACTCCTGTTTGTTTCGGTGAACCTTCTCGTATCAGTTGTTTAGTGCAGTTTGGTGATGGTGAAGTTGTGGATGTGGAGCGTAAAAACGAATTAGCAGGTAACCTTCATGGTAAAGGCATGATGATTTCAGAAGCGTGCTTAGCCAGTATCTTAGAGTTGCCATCACAGTTACCATTTTCTGCTTCTTTAGTATTTGAACAATCTTATGGTGAAATTGACGGTGATAGTGCATCTTTAGCCATTTTCTCCGTATTAGTCAGCGCGTTATCTGATTTGCCGTTGCCACAAAATATTGCGATTACCGGTACCATTGACCAATTTGGTTTGGTGCACGCAGTAGGCGGCGTGAATGACAAAATTGAAGGCTTTTTCACCATTTGCCAACGTCGTGGTTTAACGGGTAAACAAGGTGTGATTATTCCTGCGACGACGATTCAACAACTAAGCTTATCCAATGAAGTGGTTGAGGCAGTGAAAAATGAGCAGTTCTTTATCTATCAAGTCGAGGATATTTATCAAACAGCCAAAATTCTATTTGACCGCGATTTATTGGAAGAGAAAGAAGAATATGCGAAGGGCAAAGAGCCTATTGCACGTTTAATTCAAAATCGAATTGCTTTTCGTTCGGAAACGCCGAAAAAAAACTGGTTAGATTTCTTTAAATCTTAATTTCTTTAAAGCGAACCTTGAGTTCGCTTTTCTTTTATGTGAATTTTACTGACTGATCCGACAAGTTGAGCTAACAAGTGTTCGCTGTTTACATTTCTTATAAATCCCCATAGAATCTGCACTTATTGTTTGTAACCAAGCAAAACTATATATACAAGGAAATAAAAAATGGAAAACACCTGTACACCCAACATCAAAAGCAGCTACACTTATGAAGATTTATTAGCTTCTGGTCGTGGTGAATTATTTGGTAAAGAAGGCCCGCAACTTCCAGCACCAACCATGTTGATGATGGATCGCATTGTAAAAATGACCGAAGACGGCGGTGCGTTTGGTAAAGGGTATATTGAAGCGGAATTAGATATTCATCCAGATTTACCGTTTTTTGGTTGTCACTTTATTGGTGACCCAGTTATGCCAGGCTGCTTAGGTTTAGATGCGATGTGGCAATTAGTGGGTTTCTTCCTTGGCTGGGTAGGCGGTAAAGGTAAAGGCCGTGCATTAGGCGTAGGTGAAGTGAAATTTACCGGACAAATCTTACCAACCGCGAAAAAAGTGGTTTATCGCATCAATATGAAACGCGTAATTAATCGCAAATTAGTAATGGGAATGGCTGACGGTGAGGTGGAAGTCGATGGTCGCATTATTTACACCGCAACTGATTTAAAAGTAGGCTTATTCCAAGATACATCAAGCTTCTAATTCAAATAAACACAACATCATATAAAAATAATAGCCCGATTCATTCGGGCTTTTTTTCTATTCTTCGTCAATAATATCGACAAATTCAGCATTCAGTAATTTAGCCAAATCTTGAGGTGCTAATTCAACGCTTAATCCGCGTTTCCCGCCTGAAACAAAAATCGTATCAAAATTAAGTGCGGTCGAATTTATCACTGTTTTTACCCGTTTTTTTTGACCTAATGGGCTAATGCCTCCAACTAAATATCCCGTACTTTTTTGTGCCGCATCTTTATCGGCCATTTCCACTTTTTTTACACCAATTGATTTTGCCGCTTTCTTTAAACTCAACATATTTGCCGTGGAAAGTACAAAACACGCTAATTTTTTCTGATCACCATTTTCAGCGACTAAAAGTGTTTTAAAGGATTGGTGCGGATCAAGCCTAAGTTTTTCGGCGGCTTCATCGCCAAAATGCGTATTGTTAGGGTCATGATCATAGGTATGGAGAGTAAAAGGAATTTTATTTTTCTTTAGTAAATCAATTGCCGGTGTCATCTGATTTCCTTATGTATTTATGCGTCTTTTTTCTGTAGAATGAATCGTTTAAAAATATTTTACAGCGGAGAGAAAAATGGATGCAAGCCTAAATATTGCTATTGCAGCAGAATTTGATCTATGTGAAAAAATTGCCGAAGCACTTGAACAAAGTGAGCTAGATGTTGGCAAGATTTCTATCGTAGAAATTTATCCTTTTGAAGAAGAGCAAGCGGTACGTTTTCACAATAAAGCCGTTGCTCAATTAGCCACTGATGAGATTGAGTGGGATAGCGTTAATTATCTTTTCTTCGCAGGCCAAATTGACCAAGCGCCTTTATTAGCACAAGCCGCAGAAAGCGGCTGTGTGGTGATTGATTTAAAAGGAATTTGCTCAGCATTGTCTGATGTTCCTGTTGTGGTCCCTACAATCAATGAAGAAAATCTGACAGAGTTGAGACAACGTAACATTGTGAGTTTACCTGATCCGCAAGTGAGTCAATTAGCTTTATCTTTGGCTCCAATTGTTCAACAAACCAATTTAACTCAAGTTTTTGCGACGTCACTCTTACCCGCCTCTTATACAGATGGAGAAACCGTGAAGATAGCCTTATTACGCCTGTGATTAACGGTGAAAATGAAAATGGTGAAGACAGCGTAAAATTGCATATCAGCCAACAAAGTGCGGTTGAAAATGGTATCGAATTTTGGACGGTAGCTGATGAGCAACGTTTCAATATTGCCTTGTTAGGTGTGAAATTACTTGAGTCGATTTATCACCAAGGTTATTAATTTAAGTTAAGGGAAAAACCATGCAACAATCTTTACTTGAACGCCTTTTTTCGATTAAAGAAAAAGGCAGTACCACCAAAACCGAAATTATTGCCGGTATCACCACCTTCTTTACCATGGTGTACATCGTGTTTGTGAACCCATCCGTATTAGGGGATGCAGGAATGGATAAGCAAGTTGTTTTCGTCACTACTTGTTTAATTGCTGCACTGGGCACCATTGCGATGGGGTTATTCAGTAATTTACCTATCGCCCTTGCGCCTGCAATGGGACTCAATGCGTTCTTTGCTTATGTAGTCGTTGGCAAGCTTGGTTATTCTTGGGAAGTGGGCATGGGCACCATTTTCTGGGGCTCGATTGGTTTATTTGTTCTCACCTTATTCCAAATCCGTTATTGGTTAATGGCGTCTATTCCGCTTTCACTGCGCGTAGGAATTGGTGCGGGAATCGGCTTCTTTATTGCCTTAATTGGCTTTAAAAATATGGGATTGGTTGTAGCAAATCCCGCAACCTTAGTGGCATTAGGTAATTTACATGATCCGAAAATTCTGCTTGGTATATTAGGCTTTTTCATTATTGTGGTGCTAGCGGCACGTAATATTTTCTCTGGTGTTTTAATTTCTATCGCGGTAGTAACTGGATTAGCGCTTTTAATTGATGACCAAGTCACTTTCCACGGCATTGTTTCGATGCCACCAAGTTTAGGCGCGGTTGTGGGTAAAGTCGATATTGCTGGCGCTTTAGATACAGCATTACTCGGCATTATTTTCTCCTTCCTTTTAGTCAACTTATTTGACTCATCAGGCACCTTATTAGGTGTAACCGATAAAGCGGGTTTCAGCGATGAAAAAGGTCGTTTCCCGAAAATGAAACAAGCTCTTTATGTGGACAGCGTGAGTGCGGTAGTCGGTTCTTATATTGGCACATCCGCAATCAGTACTTATATCGAAAGTGGTGCAGGGGTTTCAGTCGGCGGTAGAACAGGTTTAACAGCTGTAACAGTCGGTGTTTTATTCTTACTTACTATTTTCTTCTCGCCACTAGCTAGTGTCGTACCAGCTTATGCAACAGCTGGAGCTTTAGTTTATGTGGGGATTTTAATGGCATCCAGTCTTATTCGTGTACACTGGGATGATTTAACTGAAGCAACACCTGCTTTTATCACCGCTGCGATGATGCCATTTACCTATTCAATAACTGAAGGTATCGCATTTGGTTTTATTAGCTATTGCGTCATGAAGGCCTGTACAGGTAGAATACGCGAGATCAATGCCCCTGTGTGGGTAGTGTCTTTA
>JAGZXE010000021.1:0-20431 GCA_018378615.1 Parahaemophilus parainfluenzae | reverse complement strand
TTCCATACCATCTGGAATAATACAATGGCGATCAATAATACAATCTTTTAATGTACAATTTTTACCAATTTGTACTTGCGGTAACACGACACAGTGATCCACAGAAGAATCTTCATCAATTTTGACTCTATCAAACAACACTGAATTACTAATAGATGCATCGGTAATCACACAGCCACCACCGATAAGCGAGTTATCTACCGGTTTGACATTCGCTTTTTTATAGAAGAATTTAGATGGATAAGCCTGCACTGGATTACCGCGAATTGGCCAGCTTTGATCATAAATATCTAATTGTGGATGCTCTGAAACTAAATCGATATTCGCTTGCCAGAAACTATCGAGCGTACCCACATCACGCCAGTAAATTTCACCTTCAGTGTTTCGGCCCATACAAGAACGGCTGAATGGATGTGCATAAAGCACGCCTTCTTCCAAGCATTTTGGCAAGACATCTTTACCAAAGTCATGAGATGTGCAAGGGGTATTCACTTCTCTATCAAGCATTTTATAGAGATACTCAGCATCAAACACGTAGATCCCCATAGAGGCTAGCGACGTATCTGGTTTACCCACCATGGCAGGTGGATCTTTCGGTTTTTCAACGAAGGCTTTCACTTTAAGGTTTTCGTTTACCGCCATGACACCAAATTCACTGGCTTCAGAACGTGGTACCTCAATACAGCCTACTGTACATTTTGCTCCACTTCTCACGTGATCCATCAACATGACACTGTAATCTTGTTTATAAATATGGTCACCCGCAAGAATCAAAATGTATTTTGGACGATAGTGATTACGGATAATCGCCATATTTTGATACACCGCATCCGCTGTACCACGGTACCACGTAGAATCATCAATTTGTTGACGAGCAGGTAGCATATCAACGAATTCACCACGCTCTTGCGGTAAGAATGACCAACCTGTTTGTAAATGGCGTAATAAAGAGTGAGCGGCATACTGGGTTACAACACCGATGCGATTCAGGCCTGAGTTAATACAGTTGGAAAGCGCAAAATCAATAATGCGACGATTACCACCAAAATATAACGCAGGTTTAGCACGTTTATCGGTTAATTCATGTAAGCGAGAACCACGACCACCAGCCAAAATAAGCACTAAAGTATCTTTAACTAATTCATATTTATTAAGGTCACTTTTCATAACAAACTCCATCGTTTTCATCATCCATATGTTCCAACACTTCAAATGCTATACCGCTCACATCACATTGTTGAATCACGCTATTTTCAGTTTCGGCAATCTTTTTCCATTTACCCTTTGGCAAATAAAAAGATTGCGGTTCAGTTTTTGCATTAATTAAGAAAAGATATTTGCCGTCTAACATAACTTGTAGGGCTTTGCTTTCCCGATTATGCCAATCGTCTAGTGTCATAGGGTTTCCCCCAGTATTCAACCACTCGACATTTTCATCCGACCACCAAGCCTCCTGTTGCAAACTTTGAATTTTTTTTCGTAATGCAATGGTTTGCTTGGTGAAGTCAAATAAGGTTTGGTTAAAATTATCCCACTTTAACCACGTCATTTCGTTATCTTGGCAATAAGCATTGTTATTGCCATATTGGCTGTTGCCGAACTCATCCCCAGCAAGCAGCATAGGTACACCATTTGCCAGTAATAAAGAGCCTAATAAGCCTTTTTCTGATAAAACACGGTTATTTTCGACCGCACTTTGCCATTCATCTGCTAAATCGAGTTGAGAACCTTCTATGCCATGATTGTAGCTATAATTTTCATTACGTCCGTCACGATTCTCTTCACCGTTAGCATCATTGTGTTTATGGTTATAGCTCACTAAATCTCGCAACGTAAAACCATCATGGGCTGTAATGAAATTCAAGCTGCCATGTGGTAATCGACCTTCGCGGTTAAAGATATCGCTAGAGCCCGCAAAACGCTCTGCAAAGGCGCCCACTTCACCACTTTGCCATAACCAAAAACGGCACATATCATCACGGAAACGATCATTCCATTGAGAGAAATAAGCGGGGAAATACCCGACTTGATAGCCGTAATGACCAATATCCCAAGGTTCAGCAATTAATTTAATTTGTTGTAGAACGTCATCCTGTTCCATTTCCGCAAACAATTGTGCATTTGGATTGAAATCAGGTGTTTCACGACCAAGCACGGTGGCTAAATCAAAACGGAAACCATCCACGTGACACTCTTCTACCCAATAGCGCAAGCAATCTAATATCCATTTGCGAGTAACATCATTGGCAAGATTGAGCATGTTGCCGCAGCCTGTCCAGTTAATGTAATCACCATACTCGTTTTGCCAGTAATAGGTTTCATCATCAATACCGCGCTGACAAAATGTCGGAAATATTTTTTCCGATTCAGCCGTATGGTTAAACACCACATCTAAAATCACTTCAATGCCCGCTTGATGCAAGGTTTTCACCATGCTCTTAAACTCATTTAAAGGCTGTTTTTGATCAGCTGCGTAACTTGGTTCTAAAGCAAACATGGCTAGTGGGTTGTAGCCCCAATAATTACGTAATCCTTTTTCTTGCAAATGCGGTTCATCAATGAAGAAATTCACTGGAAGCAACTCAAGGCTGGTAATACCCAATGATTTAAAATACGCAATATTTTCAGGATGAGCTAAAGCCGCATAAGTGCCTCGAATATTTTCTGGAATACGGGAATTTAATTGGCTAAATCCTTTAACATTCAGTTCATACACAATGGTTTGAGCCCAAGGAATAGACGGCTTACAATCCCCTGACCAATCAAAACTCTCATCCACAATGCGACCTTTAGGTGCAACTGCTGCATTATCTCGTTCATCATTTAACAAGAAAATTGAGCGGGCTTCTGGTGAACTTAAATCTGGTTTATGAGTGACCGCTTTCGCATAAGGATCAAGCATTAACTTTTGCGGATTGGCTAAAGTGCGGTCATTTTTGCCTGTGATTCTAAAAGCATACTCATCATTCAGCTCAACGCCCTTAATTGCTACATGCCAAATATCATTGGTTCTGCTCATAGCAAAACGGCTTTCTTTGCCATCACGGAACAAGCAAAGTTCAATAGCATCCGCCGCACTAGAAAAAAGTGCAAAATTCGAAATTTTTAGGCTGTTTTCCCGCGTTTGAGAATATCCCATTGGGGAAGGTTTGCCATTGTTATAAATACTAAACATCGTGTTCTTCGCTATTGTTATGCTTTATATTTTAAATAGATCGTTGCAAGTGGAGGAATGGTCACGTTAATCGAATTATCACGTCCATGACTTGCAATCGCTTCACTTTTCACCAAACCAAAATTACCCACGTTTGAACCTTGATAATACATTGAGTCAGTATTCAAAATTTCTTCGTATTCACCCGCGGCATTGACCCCAATGCGATAGCCTTCGCGTGGCACAGGTGTGAAGTTACTGATCACAATAATGCGTTCGCCATTACTGCTTTTACGTTCAAAAGCAAAGACTGAATTTTCCGCATCATCTACCACTAACCAATCAAAGCCTTCCGGTTCACCGTCTAATTCAAAGAGCGGTGCATTTTTTTGATAAATTCCGTTCAAATCTTTGACTAATTGCAAGACACCTTTATGCCATAAGCCACCATGGTTTTCGTCAAGTAAGAACCAATCCAAACTTTCTTCATAATTCCATTCGCGACCTTGAGCAAATTCATTGCCCATGAATAATAATTTCTTGCCTGGATAGCCCCACATATAACCGTAGTAAGCACGCAAGTTAGCGAATTTTTGCCATGTATCGCCCGGCATTTTGCCGAGTAACGAACATTTGCCGTGTACCACCTCATCGTGAGAAAGCGGTAACACAAAGTTTTCGCTGTATTGATAAATCATCCCGAAGGTCATTTTGTCGTGATGATAACGACGATAAACTGGATCGAGTTTCATATAACTTAGGGTGTCATTCATCCAGCCCATGTTCCATTTGAAATTAAATCCAAGCCCCCCATTTTCTGTTGGATGGGTTACGCCACCAAAAGAAGTAGATTCTTCCGCAATCGAAATCGCGCCAGACACTTCAGAATGGATTTTCCAGTTGGTATGTTTTAAGAATTCAATGGCTTCTAAGTTTTCACGACCGCCATATTGATTCGGAATCCATTCGCCTTCAGCTCGGCTATAATCGCGATAAATCATTGATGCGACCGCATCTACACGGATACCATCTACACCAAATCGTTCAAGCCAATACAGTGCATTACTGGATAAGAAGTTTCTTACTTCATTACGACCATAGTTATAAATTAAGGTATTCCAGTCTTGATGATAGCCTTCACGTGGGTCAGCATGTTCATATAAGGCTGTACCATCAAATGCCACTAAACCGTGTGTATCACTAGGGAAATGGCCCGGTACCCAGTCTAAAATCACATTAATGCCTGCTTTGTGCGCTTTTTCGACTAAGCGTTTAAAGCCTTCTGGTGTACCAAAACGGCTGGTTGGTGAATACAGCCCTATCGGTTGGTAACCCCAAGAGCCATCGAATGGAAATTCGGAGAGCGGTAAAAACTCGATATGGGTAAAGCCCATATGTTTTACATAAGGAATAAGCTCATCGGCAATTTGGTCGTAATCTAGCCAGAAATTATTTTCTAAATTACGGCGCCATGATCCCAAATGCACTTCGTAAATCGAAATAGGTTGATTACGTTGGTTCGCTTTACGACGTTGCTCCGTCATTTCGACTACATCCGGCAACATGCTGATTTCGGATGCTGTATCTGGACGTAATTCAGAGCTAAATGCATAAGGGTCAGCTTTTAAACGAAGGTTGCCGTTGCAATCAATCAATTCAAATTTATAGCGTTGCCCCAAACTGGCTTTTGGTAAGAATAATTCCCACACACCACTTGCCGGATGGAAACGCATTGGATGACGACGACCATCCCAATAGTTAAAATCACCTACCAACGAAACGCGCTTAGCATTTGGCGCCCATACCCGGAAATTTACGCCCGGTACACTGTCACATTCAGTAAAATGTGCACCTAATACTTCATAAGGACGCAATAACGAACCTTCCGCCAATAGCCATTGATCCAAGTCATTAATCATCGGATGGAAACGGTACGGATCTTCAATAATTTGGGCTTCTACGCCCCAATAC
The DNA here is from genome assembly GCA_018378615.1 of Parahaemophilus parainfluenzae. Taxonomy (GTDB): domain Bacteria; phylum Pseudomonadota; class Gammaproteobacteria; order Enterobacterales; family Pasteurellaceae; genus Haemophilus_D; species Haemophilus_D parainfluenzae_X. The sequence goes on along the minus strand of JAGZXE010000021.1, from coordinate 15,306 downwards.
ACTTTTAATTGGTAGGTAAAGAAATGGTGAATCTCTGGCACAATAGCACCAAAAAATCCGCGGTCATCCAGTTTCTCTAGCGCGACAACGATGGATTGACTTTCTTTATCAATCACTTCGACTTTATCTGCATCGGGTAATAAAGCACGAATCTCAATACCATTGTGAGTTTCATGCATGCCTAATACAGCAAAAGGATCGGCATGTTTGCCATCAAAAAATGAATTAATTACTGATTGAGCGACTAATTTCGTCATGACATACTCCTTTATGCTTTGCAAGCTTGATTATTTACAACCGATTGTATTTTCTCGTTTGTTGAGCGGCAAAAAGCATTAAACGATGATAGATAAAAGGCAAAGCAGGCAATGAATGAAAGTGCGGTTGAATATGGAATGGTTTTTTCAAGCTGAATTTGGTTTTGCTCGTCGAGCAATTGATAACGCAAAGAAGCATCAGGAGGAGAAGAAAACGCGATTAAATCATCATGAATAGGTTCATTTTCAAAGGCACATATGACATTTTGGAACGGCTGATTTTGTCCAATATTCGGCGGAAATTGCAACTGCTCGATAAAATAATCAATACTGGTTGGCGATGCATCAATCAAATGCCCATCAATATCATAATGGGAAAACGAAATGCCAAGTTTTTCAGCAGATTGTTTAAGTGATAAGGACATTTGCATACAACGAATGATACATCTATATAATACTTAATAAGTATTATAAGTAAGCACAATTGAAATACAATTGCCAATCTTGCAAATTGTGACCTAAATCAAAAAACAAAGTTTAAAGAGAATAAAAAAACAACGAAATTTAAATTATTCAGTTTCAATGACAAATTCAAACCAATCAATGACATCTTCTTCATGCACGCCATCTTGAATTAAAATGCCTGCTTTTTTCAGTGAATCAGGATCGCCACTGACTAATGGATGCCATTCGGGCAAAGCTTTACCCTCATACAATAAACGATATGCACAGGTATTCGGCAACCAACCAAAATCAGGCAAGTTCTTTTTGGTTAATTTGGTGCAATCACTTTCGATTTTAAAACGTTCAGGATAATTACGACACTTTCCTGTTTCTACATCTAATAGATTGCAGGCAATGCGCGTGTAATACAGTTTTTCACGCTTACCCCGCCCTTGAATGTATTTTCGATAACAGCATTTTCCGCAGCCATCACATAAGGCTTCCCATTCGGATTCCGTCATTTCAAGGAGCGATTTTTTTTGCCAAAAATGAGATTCAAATTGCATAGTGAAACCAATAAAAAAGTGCGGTCAAAATTTACGTGATTTTTGACCGCACTTTGTTGTTTAGAATTAGAAGCCTTCTTTTAAGCTTACGGTTAAGTTAAACACTAAGTGCTCTGGGCGGCTATCTTTGTTATCCGCACAGAAATAACCTTCGCGTTCAAATTGGTAACCTTTTTCTGGTTCTGCATTTGCGAGGCTTTGTTCTACAAAACCGTGTTTCACCACTAAAGAAGTTGGATTTAATACGCTTTCGATTTCTTCTGCTGCACCAGGGTTTGGTACGGTGAAGAGACGTTCATATAAACGGAACTCCGCTGGGTGATTATGCACTGCAGATACCCAGTGAATTACCCCTTTCACTTTGCGACCATCCGCTGGGTTTTTACCTAGGGTTTCAGGATCGTAAGTACAGAAGATCGTAGTAATTTCACCATTTGCATCTTTTTCGACACGTTCAGCTTTAATCACGTAGGCGTTACGCAAACGTACTTCTTTACCTAATACTAAACGTTTATATTGTTTGTTCGCTTCTTCACGGAAGTCTGCACGATCAATATAAAGCTCTTTCGTAAACGGTAATTGACGTTCACCTAATTCAGGACGATTCGGGTGGTTTGGTGCCGTTAAGGTTTCTTCGCCTTCAAAGTTTTCAATCACAACACGAACAGGATCAATCACCGCCATTGCGCGTGGTGCGTTTTCGTTTAAATCTTCACGAATGCAGGCTTCAAGTGCAGAATACTCTACGACGTTATCTTGTTTAGTCACACCGATACGACGGCAGAATTCACGTAACGAAGCCGGTGTATAACCGCGACGACGTAAACCTGAAATCGTTGGCATACGCGGATCGTTCCAACCATCCACAATGCCTTCATTCACTAATTTCAATAATTTACGTTTAGACGTTAACGTACCTTCTAAATTTAAACGAGAGAATTCATATTGATGCGGCAATGGACGTTCAATACTAATATTTTCCAACACCCAGTCGTATAAACGACGGTTGTCTTGGAATTCTAATGTACATAGAGAGTGTGTAATACGCTCAATCGCATCAGAGATACAGTGAGTAAAATCGTACATTGGGTAAATGCACCATTTATCACCAGTTTGGTGATGGCTCGCAAATTTAATACGATAAAGCACAGGGTCACGCATGACCATAAATGGTGAAGCCATGTCGATTTTCGCACGAAGACTTAATGTACCTTCGGCAAACTCACCATTTTTCATTCTTTCAAATAACGCTAAGTTTTCTTCGACACTACGATCACGATATGGACTGTTTTTACCTGGCTCAGTTAATGTACCGCGATACTCACGCATTTGGTCTGGTGAAAGTTCATCTACATAGGCTAAACCTTTCTCGATTAACTCAATCGCATAGCCATAAAGTGCATCGAAGTAATCCGACGCATAACGCGGTTCGCCTTCCCATTTAAAGCCTAACCATTCCACATCGGCTTTGATGGAATCCACATATTCCACGTCTTCTTTCACCGGGTTGGTATCGTCAAAACGTAGGTTACATAAACCGTTATATTCTTTTGCTAAGCCAAAGTTTAAGCAAATCGATTTGGCGTGGCCAATATGCAAATAGCCATTTGGCTCAGGTGGGAAACGAGTATGAACACTTTTGTGTTTACCCGAAGCTAAATCTTCATCAATAATTTGAGTAATGAAATTGTGTGTGCGGGTATTTTCCGCATTTTCTAGAGTGTGTTCTGTATTGCTCATAAATTTCTCAATAAATTGAAAATAATTTTCCCATTCTATACGAAAAGTCTGGCGTTGTGAATTTGATCACAAAACTAACCGCACTTTCATTAAATTAAGACTGAATTTTTTAGGATTTTTAGGTCTAACTTGAAGATTTTTCGTGCAAACTGAAAAGTTTACCTTTAGAATACCACTTCACTGAACAAACGTTCATTTTTATTTAGGATAACAAAGTCTTTATGAAAAAACGCTTTTTTATTTTACTCGGATTACTCGTTGCTACCGGTGCTGTTTATTATTTTTTCTCAAGCAATAACAAACAAGAAACCACCTATCTGACTGAATCGGTTACACATGGCAATCTGGAAAAAACAGTTGTCGCTTCTGGTTCAGTTGAAAGCGTGAATGAAGTCGATGTCGGCGCCCAAGCTTCGGGTAAAATCACTAAACTCTATGTCAAATTAGGGCAAGAAATCAAAAAAGGCGAAATGATCGCTGATATTGATTCCACAACCCAAATTAATACCTTAAATACCAAAAAAGCGGCATTGGTTAGCTATCAAGCACAATTAAAAGCGAAGAAAACCGCTTACGATGTAGCCCTTTCAAGCTATAACCGCTTATCAAAACTTTATACACAAAAAGCAACATCTTTGGATAGTGTGAATACGGCTAAAAGCACCCTTGATAATGCGAAAGCGGAAATGGAAGCCATTGAAGCCAATATCAAACAAGCTGAAATTGAAGTGAATACCGCAGAAACCAATGTGGGTTATACCAAAATCACCGCACCAATGGACGGTACTGTTATTTCCGTGCCCGTTTCTGAAGGTCAAACCGTTAATGCCAACCAAACGACTCCAACAATTGTAACCATTGCTGATTTAAGCAAAATGAAAATTAAGCCTGAAATTTCAGAAGGCGATATTACTAAAGTTAAAGCAGGTCAAGAAGTTAGCTTTACTATTTTATCGGATAGTCAAACTGTATATCACTCCGTCATTGATTCTGTTGATCCAGCCAATACCACGACAAGTGATAGTTCTTCAACATCATCTTCGACAAGTTCAAGTAGCAGCTCCACAACCAGTGCGATTTACTATTATGCCAATGTACTGATTGATAACCCTGATCGTACTTTACGCATCGGAATGACGACAGAAAACAACATCAAAATTGCCAACGCGAAAGATGTGTTATTAGTTTCCAATATGGCTATTCAAAAACGTGATGGCAAAAGCTTTGTCAATGTATTGAATGATAAAAATCAACCTGAACCGCGTGAAGTTGAAATCGGTGTTCAAAATGATTTCAAAACTGAAATCAAATCGGGTTTAAACGAAGGTGAAAAAGTCATCGTGTCGCAAGTTGCGAATGGTGAACAAGTTGGCTCTATGCCTCGTGGTCCAAGAATGTTCTAAAAGTGCGGTAGAAAATTAATGAATATTATTGAAATTAAGGATCTCAACCGTTACTTCGGTGAAGGCGAAAATCGTGTTCATATTTTAAAGAATGTCTCTTTAAATATTGAAAAAGGCGATTTTGTGGCGATTATTGGGCAATCCGGCTCCGGTAAATCGACCTTGATGAACATCATCGGGTGCTTGGATACGGCAACCAGTGGTTCTTACAAAATCAATGGGGAAGAAACCATTGAATTAAGCAAAGATCAACTTTCAGATTTACGTAGCCAAAAATTCGGCTTTATTTTCCAACGCTATAACTTATTGTCGAGCTTGACCGCAGCAGAAAACGTCGCCTTGCCTGCTATTTATGCAGGAATGTCGCAAGAAAAACGTCTTTCTCGTGCGAAACAACTTTTAGAAAAATTAGGTTTAGGCGATAAATGGCAAAATAAACCAAGCCAGCTTTCTGGTGGTCAGCAACAACGTGTGAGTATTGCGCGTGCGTTGATGAATGGCGGTGAAATTATTTTAGCCGATGAACCCACTGGTGCATTGGATTCACAAAGCGGTCAAAATGTGATGGAAATTCTGCGCCAATTACACGCAGAAGGCCACACTATTATTATGGTAACCCACGACCGAGAAATTGCCGCCAGTGCGAATCGCGTGATTGAAATTAAAGACGGCGAAATCATTGGCGATACGCAAAAAGAAGCGGTAAAAAGTGCGGTCGAAAATCCAACCAAATCTAAACCGCACTTTGGGTTCAGCAAAGATCAATTTGTTGAAGCCTTTCGTATGTCTGTGAGTGCAATTATTGCCCACAAAATGCGTTCTCTTTTAACCATGCTCGGGATTATTATCGGGATTACATCTGTGGTTTCTGTCGTGGCACTGGGAAATGGTTCACAGCAAAAAATCTTGGAAAATATTCGAGGAATTGGGACAAGCACCATAACGATTTTTAATGGTACAGGCTTTGGTGATCGTCGTGCTGAACAAATGCAAAATCTTACAATTAATGATGCCACTGCCTTAAACCAACAAAGCTATGTACAAAGCGTCACGCCAAATAGTTCATCAAGTGGCACCTTGATTTATGGCAACCAAACATTCTCCTCCACTAGCTTAAAAGGAGTAGGCGAACAATATTTTGATGTAGATGGATTAAAACTAAAATCAGGCAATTTATTTTCAGCTCAAGATGTGGCAGATAACAATCAAGTTGCCTTAATCGATGAAAGTGCGAAAAAATCGATTTTCCCTGATGAAAATCCTATCGGCAAAATTGTGATGTTTAATAAACATCCATTACGTATTATTGGCGTGGTATCTGATAAACAAATGGGCGGAGCAAGCAGTTCACTTAATCTCTACGCCCCTTATACCACCGTGATGAATCGTATTTCGGGTAGCAAAAAAATTGGTTCAATTACCGTAAAAATAGATGATTCAGTGAATACGACTGTTGCTGAAAAAGGAATTACTGAATTGCTCACTATGCGTCATGGTAAAAAAGATTTCTTCATCATGAATAGCGACACCATTAAACAAACTATTGAAAGCACAACAGACACGATGAAATTGCTCATTTCCTCTATCGCCTTTATTTCATTGATTGTAGGCGGTATTGGGGTAATGAATATTATGTTGGTTTCCGTGACAGAGCGAACCAAAGAAATTGGCGTGCGAATGGCTATTGGGGCAAGACAATTTAATATTCTGCAACAATTTTTAATTGAAGCCGTGCTGATTTGTTTAATTGGTGGCGTGACGGGTATTCTACTTTCGGGTTTAATCGGTCTGCTATTTAACGTATTTATGACTGACTTTACGATGGCGTTCTCAACTGGCTCAATTGTTGCGGCAGTGGTCTTCTCTACCCTTATTGGTGTGATCTTCGGCTATATGCCGGCAAAACGTGCAGCACAATTAGATCCAATTACCGCCCTTGCGAGAGAATAAAGAAATTTTGTAAAACTCAAAAGAGCAGTTAAAATTCTTACTAATTTTTGACCGCACTTTAATTAAAAAGAAAGGAAAAATCCATGTTAAAAATGAAAAAATTAACCTTAGCAATCGCGATGGCAACTGCTCTAGCAGGTTGTGCTAACATCGGCGATTCTTATAAAGCGAGCCAGCAGGATTACCAAAATTATGCGGAAATCACCAAACAATTTAATGTAAAAGAAAACTGGTGGGCACTTTACAATGATTCACAATTAAATCGTGTGGTAGAACAAGCATTAGTTAATAACAAAGATTTAGCCAAAGCGTCTATTGCCGTAAACCGTGCTCTATATAATGCAAACCTTGCAGGCGCGAATTTAATTCCGGCATTTAGCGGTTCAACCCAATCTTCTGCGGGTAAAAATCTGAAAACTGGTGGCAACTCAACCATCAGTCATAAAGGTGCATTAAATGTGAGTTATACGTTAGATCTATGGCAACGTTTAGCGGATACTGCAGATGCCGCAGAATGGTCACACAAGGCAACGGCTGAAGATTTAGAAGCAACAAAACTTTCACTCATCAACTCTGTTGTAACGAACAAACTTTACGTAACTTACTGAACTTAAAACCGGAAGAAGCATTAAATATCAACTTCCCACACATTCTTAATGTAAAAAATGTGGGCGTAAATTTAAATGTGCCCGTTTCTGTCATTGCGAATCGTCCTGATGTGAAAGGCTATCAATATCGCTTAAGCAGTGCTTTCAAAAATGCAAAAGCAACTGAAAAAGGCTGGTTCCCAGAAGTCACTTTAGGTGGAAGCTTAACATCAAGTGGTACTAAAGTCGGTAACGCATTGGACAATCCTGTGGGTACAGGCTTAATCGGCATTAGCCTACCATTCCTCAACTGGAATACGGTGAAATGGAACGTGAAAATCTCTGAAGCAGATTATGAAACCGCACGTTTAAACTACGAGCAAAGCATTACTAAAGCCTTGAACGATGTAGATACCAACTACTTCGCCTACACACAAGCACAAAGTGCTTTTGCTAACTTGCAAAAAACACACAGCTATAACCAACGTATCACTAAATACTATCGTGACCGTTACAATGCAGGTGTATCTGAATTACGTGAATGGCTCGCTGCGGCAAACACAGAGAAAAGCTCTCAACTTTCTATCTTGAATGCAAAATACAACATCATTCAGGCAGAAAATGCCGTATATAGTTCAATGGCAGGTTATTACTCTCGTTAAAATCATGATTAAGGAAGTTTCGGCTTCCTTAATCTTTTTTATGGACATGAAAAATGAAAAAACAGCTGACTTTTTATTTTATTCGACATGGTAAAACCGTTTGGAATACAGAAGGTTTGATGCAAGGTCATGGCGATTCCCCTTTAACAGAAGAAGGCGTTAATGGTGCGAAAAAAACAGGTGTTGCACTTAATCATATTCCTTTCATTGCCGCTTATTCCAGCGTATTAAAACGTACTATCGCAACTGCCTCTCACATTATCGGCAAACGTGATATTCCCCTTTTCCATCATCAAGGTTTAAATGAACAGTATTTTGGTTCTTGGGAAGGCAAAGTTGTTGATACGTTAAGAGAACACCCTGAATTCAAACAACTCATTAAAGATCCTGCCAATTACAAAGCTCAAGTAAATGGCGGAGAAACATTCGAACAATTGGGCGAACGTGCCATGAAAGCCTTACAAGATATTATTAAGATCCACGATCAAGGTAATATTCTCATTGTGTCGCATGGCCATACTTTGCGTTTATTGCTTGCCTTATTAAACGGTGCAACGTGGCAAAATCACCGTGATGAAGATAAATCGGTATCGCTTATTAATACATCAATTAGTGTTGTACATTATGATGATGAGAACGGTTTTCGCGTTGAGAAAATGAATGATGCGGATCATTTAAAATAAGCAAAGTTAGATAAAAAATAACCGCACTTTGGATGATCTAAAGTGCGGTTAATTTTTATGATGTTTTGTGATTATTTCACTTCGCGGAATAAAATCTCGCTTGGAATCACAGAACCTTGCCAGTAAAGCTCAGTTGATACTTTCTCCGCTAAATCTAAGAAAGATTTCGCAATTTCACTGTCTGGCGCTGCAACTACGGTTGGTTTACCCGCATCCAAATCTTGACGAACTTGGATATTCAACGGTAACTGACCTAATACTTTCACATTGTATTTTTGTGCCATTTTTTCTGCACCACCAGTACCGAAAATTGCTTCGTGATGGCCACAATTGCTACAAATATGCATAGACATATTTTCCACAATACCTAACACTGGCACAGATACACGTTCAAACATCGACACGCCTTTCACCGCATCTAATAACGCAATATCTTGTGGCGTGGTAACCACTACAGCTCCTGTTACCGGAATTTGTTGTGAAAGGGTTAATTGGATATCACCTGTACCCGGAGGCATATCGATCACTAAGTAATCCAAGCTATCCCATAAGGTTTCATTTAAAAGCTGGCTTAATGCACTACTTGCCATAGGACCACGCCAAATGGTTGCATTATCTTCATCCATTAAGAAACCGATCGAGTTGGCAGATAAACCATACGCTTTAATTGGGGTGATATGTTGGTTATCTGGTGAAGTTGGGCGTTGATGCGGCGCACCTAACATATGCGGAATAGATGGACCGTAAATATCTGCATCTAAGATCCCCACACGAGCACCCTGAGCTTGTAAAGCAAGTGCAAGATTCACCGAAACGGATGATTTTCCTACCCCACCTTTACCTGAAGTCACTGCAATGATGTTCTTCACACCTTTTACTGCCGGTTGATTATTTGCACGTTTTAACGTTGCGATTTGATAATTCACCACCCATTTGATTTCTTTGCTATCTGTTGCTTTTAATAACGCATCAGAAAGCTGCTGTTTCACTTGCTCCACGCCAGTGTTCCATGCAAAAGGCAATTGTAATTCAATACGTAATACGTCACCGCCTTTTTCAACTTTCTTCAAAGTCTTTAATTCGATTAAGTCTTTTTGTAAGGTTGGGTGTTGAAATTGTTGGAAAAGTTGCAGAACCTGAGATTGTTGTTCTGCCGTTAAATTTTCAGAAAAAGCAGTTGCCATAATATTCCTTTAATAGTAGTAGGTAGTAGAGTAAATTTGTCAGGGATATTCTACCCTTTTTACACCTCAAATGTTAAGCTAAAAGTATAACTAAACTAGAAAAAATCACACTAATCGGGTAACATACTCGCAATTTTTGCAAAAAGAATAAGAGAAAAATAATGACAACTCAACCTCGTAAAATTTTAGTCACTTGTGCATTACCTTATGCAAATGGCGCCATTCATTTAGGCCATATGTTAGAACACATTCAAGCGGATATTTGGGTGCGTTTCCAACGTATGCGTGGCAATAAAATTCATTTTGTCTGTGCTGATGACGCGCACGGCACACCAATCATGCTTAATGCTGATAAATTAGGCATCACTCCTGAAGAATTAATCGCAAGAGCAAAAGCTGATCACGTACGTGATTTTGCGGGCTTTAATATCAGTTTTGATAACTATCACTCTACTCACAGTGAAGAAAATAAACAAATCACTGCGGACATTTACAATAAATTAAAAGCAAAAGGCTTCATTAAAACAAAAGTGATTTCTCAGTTATTCGATCCTGAAAAGAACATGTTCTTACCGGATCGTTTCGTCAAAGGGACTTGTCCAAAATGTAAAGCTGAAGATCAATATGGTGATAACTGCGAAGTTTGTGCATCCACTTATAGCCCGATGGATTTAATTAATCCACGTTCTGCTGTATCAGGTGCAACACCAATCATTAAAGAATCTGAACACTTCTTCTTTGACTTACCTGCTTTTGAAGGGATGTTAAAAGAATGGACTCGCTCTGGCTCACTTCAACCGGAAATTGCAAACAAAATGCAAGAATGGTTTGAAAGTGGTTTGCAACAATGGGATATCTCTCGTGATGCCCCTTATTTTGGTTTTGAAATTCCAGGTGCAAAAGATAAATTCTTCTATGTTTGGCTAGATGCCCCAATCGGCTACATGGCTTCATTCAAAAATCTCTGCGATCGTGAAGGCATTGATTTTAATGAATTCTGGAGCGAAAACAGCGATGCAGAACTTTATCACTTTATTGGTAAAGATATCGTGTATTTCCACAGTCTATTCTGGCCAGCGATGTTAGAAGGTAGCGAATTCCGCAAACCAACCAATGTGTTTGCTCACGGTTATGTCACCGTAGATGGCGCAAAAATGTCCAAATCACGCGGTACATTTATCCAAGCCAGCACCTATTTAAATCACATTGATCCAGAATGTTTGCGTTACTACTACGCAGCGAAATTAAACGATCGCATCGAAGATCTTGATTTCAATTTGGAAGATTTCGTTCAACGAGTCAATACGGATATCGTGAATAAATTAGTCAATTTGGCTTCTCGTAATGCTGGATTTATCGCTAAACGCTTTGAAGGCAAATTAGCAGATAAATTAGAAGACGAAGTGCTTTTCAATGAATTTACTGCACAAGCTGAACAAATTGCTGCTTATTATGAAAGCCGTGAATACAACAAAGCGATTCGTGAAATCATGGCATTAACTGATAAAGCCAATAAATATATTGATGAAAAAGCCCCTTGGGTCATTGCAAAAGAAGAAGGCAAAGAGGCTGAATTACAAGCGGTTTGCTCAATGGGTATCGAGCTTTTCCGTGTATTAATGTCTTACTTAAAACCGGTTCTTCCGAAACTGGCTGAACGTGCAGAAGCGTTCTTACAAACAGAACTAACATGGGATAATATTGCACAACCATTATTAGGTCATCAACTTACTCCATTTAAAGCACTTTTCTCTCGTTTAGAGAAAAAACAAATTGATGCAGTTGTAGAAGAAACTAAAGCACTTTTCGCTGAAACCAACAAAGCGACAGAAAAAACAGCGGCAAAAGCGACCGCTCTTTCAAATGTCAAGCCTATTGCTGACACTATTACCATTGATGATTTCGCTAAAATTGATATGCGTGTGGCAAAAGTACTGAAATGCGAAGCGGTACCTGAATCAAATAAACTCTTACGTTTTGAATTAGATTTAGGTGACCATACTCGCCAAGTGTTCTCTGGCATTAAAGCGGCTTACAACAAACCTGAAGAATTGGAAGGTCGTTTTGTTATTGTGGTTGCAAACCTTGCACCACGTCATTATGACAAACGAACTTATCTGCTATAAACAAATGCCGGTTTGGACAAAAGATAAACTACCTAAAATGTTCCAAGAAAAACACAATACAAAAGTGGGCACTTGGGGCAAACTTACGGTGTTGAAAGGTAAGCTTAAGTTTTATGAGCTAACTGAAGATGGTGATGTTATTGCTGAGCATATTTTCACGCCTGAAAGTAACATTCCATTTGTTGAGCCACAAGCCTGGCACCGAGTTGAAGCCCTTTCTGATGACTTAGAATGTACGCTTGGTTTCTATTGCAAAAAAGAAGACTACTTCAGCAAAAAATACAACATGACTGCAACGCATGGTGATGTGATTGATGCAGCTAAAATTATTAAGCCTTGTAAAGTGTTAGATTTAGGCTGCGGACAAGGTCGTAACTCCCTTTATTTAAGTTTAAAAGGTTATGATGTGACTTCTTGGGATCACAACGAAAACAGCATTGCCTTCTTAAACGAAACCAAAGATAAAGAAAACTTGAATATTAAGACCGCTGTTTATGATATTAACACCGCCAATATTCAAGAAAACTACGACTTCATTTTATCTACTGTAGTATTTATGTTCTTAAATCGTGAGCGTATTCCAGCTATTATTAAGAATATGCAAGAACACACCAACCCAGGTGGTTATAACTTAATTGTAGCAGCGATGTCTACGCCTGAGGTACCTTGTCCATTAGCGTTCTCATTTACGTTCTCTGAAGGGGAATTAAAAGAATACTACAAAGATTGGGAATTCTTAGAATATAACGAAAATATGGGCGAATTACATAAAACCGATGAAAATGGTAATCGCATCAAATTAAAATTTGCGACAATGTTAGCAAGAAAAAAATAATTCGCTAATTTAGAAAATAAAATGACCGCACTTTATCTATCAAGTGCGGTCATTTTTATGGGATTCTAATTACTCTTCAATAGAGCGTAATAATTCGTTGATACCTACTTTACCTAAAGTTTTTGCATCAACTTTTTTCACGATCACTGCACAGTATAAGCTGTATTTACCACATTTTGATGGGAGGCTACCAGAAACCACTACAGAACCAGCAGGTACACGACCATAGAACACTTCACCCGTTTCACGATCATAGATTTTAGTTGATTGACCGATGAATACGCCCATAGAGATCACACAACCATCTTCAACAATCACGCCTTCAACCACTTCAGAACGTGCACCGATGAAACAGTTATCACCGATAATGGTTGGGTTCGCTTGTAATGGCTCTAATACACCACCGATGCCTACACCACCAGATAAGTGTACATTTTTACCAATTTGCGCACATGAACCAACAGTTGCCCATGTATCAACCATGGTACCTTCCCCCACATATGCACCGATATTGACATAAGAAGGCATCAATACACAGTTTTTAGAAATGTATGCACCTTTACGTACGGTTGCAGAAGGTACGACACGGAAACCTTCTTGAGCAAAACGCTCTTCGGTATAGTCAGCAAATTTCAATGCCACTTTGTCGTAGTATTTAGTTTCAGCGCCATCAATGATTTGGTTATCATTGATACGGAAAGATAATAATACCGCTTTTTTCAACCATTGATGAGTAACCCATTCGCCATCAATCTTTTCTGCAACACGGTATTTACCGCTATCTAATCCTTCGATCACTTCTTCGATTGCTGCACGAGTTTGTGCATCAACTGTTTTAGGGGTAATTTCCGCACGTTTTTCAAATGCAGCTTCAATAACTTGTTGTAAATTTGACATTTTGCTTCCTATTGTTGATGTGAAATAACGGTTGATAGTTTTATCATATTTTTGACTTTCAAGCAAAAAACAACCGCACTTTCTTTTGATTTAAAACATAAAAAAAAGCGAACCTTATTATGGCTCGCTTTTTTCTATTTTTTCGTTTAAGTTAGTTGATAACAGAAACATTTAATGATGAACCGCCAACGATTCTTACGCGACGACCTGCTTTAAAGCTAGGATCCGCTTTTTGAACCACAACGATCTCTTCTCTATTATCTTTTCTGATAACAAGCTCTGCACCATTAACTTGGCTCATTTTCTCTTCAGCTTTGCTACCAATAATCGCCCCACCAATTGCACCTACTGCAGTTGCAATTGCTTGTCCAGTGCCACCGCCAATTGTACTACCAGCGATACCACCTAAAGCACCACCACCAACTGTACCGATTACACCTGGATTATCCGCTTGGATTTTAACAGGACGAACAGAAACAATAGTACCATAGCTAATTGAACGCGCTTCTTTTGCTTGTCCAGCTTCATACACATCACCGCTAAAAATATCAGTGTTTGCACAACCGGTTAAGCCGATAGACATCATAAGTGCTAATGCTACTGTTACTTTTTTCATAAAACTAACCTTCTAAAAATGAATTAGATTGGGTTTCTTGGAGACCAAGTTGAAACGTTTTTCACGCCTTGACCGTTGTCAGATACTTTCACACAAGCACCAGTTACTAAAGTTGAATCGTATTTGTGAACGATAACTTCTGTTTCACCTTCTTGTTTGTATGAGCAGTCGTTTTTACGAACGGTTAATTTTACATCATCACCTTGGAATTCGGTGAAGATAACTTGACCTTTATAAGCGCTTTCATCTTTTTGTGATTGAGATGAACAAGCTGATAAACCTAAACTTAATAAGACAGTTAATGCTAAGGTAATTTTTTTCATTACACTAAACCTCGAGTATTTTCTTTATTGTATAAGGATGAACCTTTATGCAAACGTGATTTTCTGTTTTATCAACAAAACTCACTGCAATGGATGGATTGGGCAATTGCTCCCCTTCCACCTTAGGTTCGCTCACCTTCATGGTTAATTGAGTTAGTTCCTTCCATAAAAATGTATTGCAAATTCGATTAACCCAATCCTCAACAGATTCATGAGATAAAAACGGCATTACAATTTCAATATGTTCCCAAGTTTCTTGGGGATATTGTTTATTTTTAGGAAACGGTAATTCAATAACATCGACAGGCTGACCAATGAAATCAACTGGCTCATCTAATTCAATCAAATAGATAGGACGCCCATTGACGATATTATCGCTTAAAATTCTACCGCACTTTAATAACTCTGTCAGCCAATTTTTTGCTTTTTCTTCAGTATTTGCTCTTAAAGCTAAATGATCAATTTGATAATCCGCTAAATTCACTTTCATAACGGCAGCTAATTGCTGAATTTTTTCCTGAAATAAAGGCAACGCTTGATAAAGTGCGGTCGATTTTTCCATTAAATTTGACATTTTCTCCTGCTCTTACTTTGAGAAATCTATAAACAACGGTATCATAGCCGATTATTTTCATTATTCAATTTCAAGATTAGGAAAAACCGTGAATATTCAATCTATTTTATCCGATAAAATTAAACAAGCGATGATTGCGGCAGGCGCTGATGAACAATGCGATTCACTTATTCGCCAATCAGGTAAACCGCAATTTGGCGACTACCAAGCAAACGGCATCATGGCTGCAGCTAAAAAACTAGGTTTAAATCCACGTGAATTTGCACAAAAAGTATTAGATCATGCTGATCTTTCTGATGTTGCTGAAAAAACTGAAATTGCTGGTCCAGGTTTTATTAATATTTTCTTAAATCCTACTTGGTTAGCGAATAACGTTTCTGCCGCATTAAAAGATCAAAATCTTGGTGTCAGCGCAAATGAAAAACAAACTATCGTGATTGATTATTCTTCACCAAACGT
>JAGZXE010000020.1:0-15565 GCA_018378615.1 Parahaemophilus parainfluenzae | reverse complement strand
TTGATTGGTGAGTTTGCTTAAAAGGTTTCCAAGGGTTGAACGCATTTCTGAACGTTTCACGATCATATCAATCGCCCCTTTCTCGAGTAAGAATTCACTACGTTGGAAACCTTCCGGTAATTTTTCACGTACAGTTTGTTCGATAACACGTGGGCCTGCGAAACCGATTAATGCTTTTGGCTCAGCGATGTTCACATCACCTAACATGGCAAAACTTGCAGATACCCCACCTAGTGTTGGGTCGGTTAATACCGAAATAAACGGCACGCCTTTTTCACGCATTTTTGCTAACACCGCACTGGTTTTCGCCATTTGCATTAAGGAGAAAAGCGCTTCTTGCATACGTGCACCACCACTTGCAGAGAAACACACAAATGGACAGTTTAATTCCATTGCTTTTTCTGCCGCTTTCACAAATTTTGCCCCCACAACCGAGCCCATTGAGCCACCCATGAAGCTAAAGTTTGAAGCCGCAACAACAACAGGCATATTGTAAAGTGTACCGGTCATTGTGATTAATGCATCTTTTTCACCGGTTTCTTTTTGTGCAGCAGTAATACGATCTTTATATTTTTTTAAATCTTTAAATTTAAGGATATCTTTTGGCTCTAAATCAGCCGATAATTCTTGGCTTGAACCTTCATCTAACAAGGCTAAAAGGCGCTCACGAGCATCAATACGCATATGATGGCCACATTTTGGACAAACATATAAATTACGTTTTACTTCTTCACCGTAAAGCACTTGTTCACAAGAGGTACATTTTGTCCACACCCCTTCTGGTACGTTAGCTTTACGTGATGCAGAGGAAGAGGTTCCTTTGCTAAAAATTCTATCAATCCAGCTCATTTTTTACCTTTTTTATTAACTAGAAAAGTCTGCGTATTTAATCATAATTTAGCGAAATTTGCTAGTCAGATGAGATTATCTTCTAAAAACAACGGTCCTAAATTTTTCTGTGGAATCGCAAATTTTTCAGGGTAAATCACATTGACTAAATACAGACCTTCAGGTTTCGCTGTTGGCGCGGCTAATTTACGATCTTTTTGCGCTAACAACCATTTCATCCACTCAACAGGTTGATTGCCTGCACCGATTTCTATCAAGCTTCCTACAATGTTGCGCACCATATGATGTACAAAGGCATTAGCTTGAATATCCACAATAATGTACTGCCCTTTTCGCACCACATTTAAATGATGCACATTCCGCCAAGGCGTATTCGATTGACATTGTGCCGCACGGAAAGAAGAAAAATCATTTTCACCCAATAAAAATTGCCCCGCTTGGTGCATTTTCTTTTCGTCTAAATCTAAATGGCAATGGGTAATCCCCTCCGGCAAAATGGCTGAACGTAATTTATTGCAATACAAGATATAACGATAACGACGCGCGGTTGCTGAAAAACGAGCATGAAATTCATCATCCACCACTTTTGCCCAACTCACTGAAATATCATCAGGTAAATTTGCGTTAGTACCAAATGCCCATGCTTTTTCGGGGCGAACTGCTGTAGTTTCAAAATGCACCACTTGTCCTGTGCCATGCACACCTGAATCTGTTCTACCTGCACAAAACACTTCAATTTTTTCATTTGCCACGAAAGATAACGCTTTTTCTAATTCTTCTTGTACACTACGTACTTTCTCTTGTCGCTGCCAACCACAATATTGTTTTCCATTATATTCAATGCCTAAGGCTAAAAGTGATTACATCGCTATAGAAAGAATCGTGAGCTTGTGCGTTGTTTAATTCATCGTGATTTAAGATGATTGAAACAGGTGCTTCGCTGCCACCATAAATGATTGCAGGGATTTGACCGTTGTGACGCAGGCGGCGGCTCGCACCCTTACCTTGCGCTTGACGAACTTCAGCGTTAAATTTAAATGCCATTTTCATGTTCTCTTGATTAAAAGTTTAAAATAAAAAATTGCAGGCGACCCAGCAATTTTCCTAAATTTGCTCAAAGACAAACCTTGAGAGCGACGGATTATAAAATATTCAGCCTCACAATGCAAATTTACACAGCAAATTTTTTCTAGGCTTTTCAAGGCAAAGCGATTAAAATAAGCCCCAATTTTTAATTAATTTTAACTAACTGATTGTAAGTGGGTTTCAAATGGAATTTCTTATCAGAACCATGTACTGGCTTGGTCGTATTTACGGCACGCGTATCTTGCGTTTTCGCCCAATGCGTAAACTAGTAACCTTAGAACGCCTCAAAATGGTTCGTGAAAAGTTTGACCAATACGGTAACCGTGTTCTATTTGTGGCGCGTTTCTTACCTGGTTTACGCGCACCAATTTATATGGTATCTGGCATTACCCGCCGCGTCAGCTACACCCGCTTTGTATTAATTGATTTCTGTGCTGCGATTATTTCCGTACCAATTTGGGTTTATCTTGGTGAATTTGGTGCGAAAAATTTAGATTGGTTACACGAGCAAATTAAAAAAGGCCAACTTGTTATTTATATCCTAATCGGTGTTTTAGCTCTGTACCTATTTTGGAAATGGAAAAAAGCGAAGAAATCCAAAGCTAACTAATCTCATATAATTCAATAAAAAGTGCAGTAAAAAAACAACATCGTTTTCTACCGCACTTTTTTCATTTCAACTAAGCTTTAGCTGCTAAATACCGTTCCACTGTATCCACAATCGCTTGTGTTTGCGGATCGATTTCAATATTTATTAAATCGCCAATTTGGCGTTTACCAATCAGGGTTCTATGTAAGGTTTCAGGAATTAAATTCACGCAGAATTCATCGTCTTTTACTTCACCGATAGTAAGACTGATACCGTCAATCGCAATAAATCCTTTTGTTAGGATATATTTCATCACATCTTTATTAGGCAATTTAAACCAAACCTGACGATTGTTTTCGCTTTCGATAATTTGTGAAACGCTTGCGGTACAATAAACGTGACCAGATAAAATATGTCCACCAATTTCTGCGCCAATTTGCATTGCGCGTTCGATATTCACAAAATCCCCGGCTTTTAAGCCGCCGAGATTGGTGATGCGTAAACATTATTATTCCTTCATTAAAAATTTTTCCAATATTATAGCAAAATTTATGAATTCTCGTCTTTTTTCTCAATACCGTATTGATATTCAAAAACTTATCCGAATTGCAACACCTATCGGGCTTGCCCAGTTAGCTCAAACTGGCATGGGTACCGTGGATGTGATTATGGCAGGACGTGTGAGCTCGGCTGATGTAGGAGGTGTCGGTATTGGTGCCTCTATTTGGCTACCTTTGGTGCTTTTCGGTCAAGGCTTATTACTCGCCTTGCCACCAACAATTTCCTATTTAAATGGTTCTGGACAACGCCATCGCATTGCTCACCAAGTGAGACAAGGCCTTTGGATTTCATTTTTAGTGATGATTCCCCTTGCATTCATCATCTATCATAATGATTTCATATTACAGTTTATGAATATGGATGCCCACATGGCAGATGTGACGATGAATTATTTGCGTGCGATGGTGTGGGGCTTACCTGCCTATTTATTGCTGATTAATTTCCGCTGTTTGAATGATGGCATTGCTAAAACAAAACCTGCCATGGTGATTACCTTCATGGGGTTAATGCTGAATATTCCGCTGAATTATATGTTTATTTACGGCAAATTTGGTGCGCCTGCATTAGGCGGTGTCGGTTGTGGTGTAGCAACGGCTATTGTCAACTGGGCAATGGCAATCTTGATGATTACCTATTCTGCCAAAAACTATAATGAACGTAGTTTGAAAGTCTTTGAAAAGATTATTGAAAAGCCAGATATCAAAACACTGAAAAAATTGACCGCACTTGGCTTGCCTATTGCTATTGCGCTGTGCAGTGAAGTCTCACTGTTTGCCTTAAGTAGTTTATTACTTTCCCCATTAGGCGCAGATGTGGTCGCCAGCCATCAAATTGCCTTAAATACCAGTGCCGTAGCCTTTATGTTCCCCATGTCTATTGCGATGGCTGCAACCATTTTAGTAGCGCAAGAACTGGGTAATCATGCACCTCAAAAAGCCAAAATCATGGCTCACGCCGCTATTATTCTTGGCTTGATTGCGGCAAGTGTATTGGCGTTGGTGATTTGGGTATTTAGTGCAGAGATTGCCGCATTAATTGTTGGTGATAATGCCACCGTTATTGCTCTTTCAGGCAGCTTATTAGCGATGGCAGCGATTTATCAATTTTCAGATTCAGTACAAGTCGTTGTGAGCGGTATTTTACGTGGCTATAAAGACACTAAAATTATCCTTTATATCACGTTACTTGCTTATTGGGGCGTAGGTATCCCTGTTGGTTATATTCTTTCACGCACGGATTGGATTGTTCCAAGCATCGGCGCAAAAGGCTTCTGGGTAGCCTTTATCATTGCCTTAACCATTGCCGCTGCGTTACTCTTTATGCGTATGCGAAAAATCCAATCGCAACCTGATGAAGCCATTATTCAACAGTTAGAAAGATTGAAGTAGTGAAAATGAAAAGAGCGGTTATTTTAATCTGCACCTTAATTGTTAGTTACTTAGTCCAACTTTTTTGGAGCAGATTAAAATAACCGCTCTTTTTTATTATACTTCTTCTTTCTCTTTCACTTTATTCTTGCCTAGCACTGTATCTTTCATCGTTGTCAGTAATTCTTTTTGAATATGAGAAAGTTTTGGTTTTTCTGACTTTTCAAATGCCAATGGACGACAAAACTCCATGGCTTTGATACCTAATCGAGCCGTCAATAATCCCACGCCAATCCCCTGCGCTGCTCGTGCAGAAAGTTTCGCGGTAATATCTTGCGAAAGCCAATCCATTCCTAAATCTTGCACGATTTCAGTCGCACCAGCAAAAGCAAGATTCACTAACACCATTCTGAGCAAACGAAGACGGGTAAAATACCCAAGCTCAATCCCATAAATCGTTGCAATTTTATTGATTAAACGAATATTTCGCCAAGCAATAAAAAACATATCAATAACGGCCAAAGGACTAATTGCCACAATCACTGCGGATTCTGCCGACATTTTCGTAATCAGTTTTTTCGCTTTTTGATCAAAAGACTGTAACACCGTCTTACTAAATAAATGGGTGACTTCGCGAGCAGAATAACTTTCATTCAGCTGTTTTTCCCATTGGACAATTGAGGGATGTTGTGAATCCAATTTTAAGGTATCGGCAATCGATAAACACAAGGCTCTTCCTTGCTCACTATCCTGCACTGAAAAAACTTGATGATTTTTAACCGCACTTTCACCTATTAATCGCTGACTTTGTTCTTGTAAATTCAAACGCTTTTTGAGTTTTACCAAACGTCGCCATTCTGCGATGATTTCAGATAAACCAAACATCACCACAACGAAACTCACCAAGGCAAAAGCAAGGTAAATCCATTGTTGATTTTGATAACTGTCCCAAATCCATTGAACAGATTGCGCAACCGTAGCCCCTAAAAATAAAAGTGCGGTCAATTTTAAAGCCGTTTTCCAACCACTCGATTTAGGCTTCACAATTTGCTCAAATTGCTCATCCAACAACTCCCCTTCTAAAGGTTCATTATCAATGGTTGTTTCAACATTATAAAATTCCTGCTTAGGCAGAATTTCTTCCTCTTCTGGTTGTTGAGATTGTGTGAAAATTTGTTTTGTCATTATTCTTTCCAATAAAAATAGAAATGGTATTTTACTTCGAATTTCTTTAGCAAATCTTAAATGGCTGAAATAAAAAAGCAATATTGACTAGAAAATAAAATGAGCTACTATAGTCATGTCCACAATTAGTTTATCTAATGTGTTAAGTTTTAACTGTTAACTAACTAGAAGGATCTTTTCATGAAGAAACTTATCGCCACTGCGGTACTCTCCGCATGTTCCATGACTTACGCCAATACCGACATTCCAAACTACAATACCGATTCTCATCTGTATGAATTCACTCAAACTTATGATTTAGTTGTGCCAAAAGGTTCGCAAGGACAAGCGAATCTGTGGGTACCTTTACCGTTTAATGGCGAATATCAACAGGTAAAATCTATCCATTTTGAAGGTAACTATTTGGATGCCTATGTAACAGAAAACAACAAATATGGTGCGAAAACGCTCTTTGCAACTTGGGATAAAGATGCACAAAAACGCGATTTAAAAATCACAATGGTGATTGAAACCAAAGATCGTGAACCAATGGTTAAAGGTGCATTAGAAAATTACAAACCACCAAAAGATATTCACTATTCTGTTGATGTACAAGAATATTTAAAACCGACTCAACATATTAAAACTGATGGCATTGTGAAACAGTTCGCCGATAAAATTGTGGGCACTGAAACTAATCCATTGAAAAAAGCTGAGTTGATTCACCAATGGATCGTCAACAATATGGAACGTGATAATTCTGTTTTAGGCTGTGGCGATGGTGATGTAGAAAAAATTCTGACTACTGGTGTGTTAAAAGGTAAATGTACTGATATTAACTCTGTTTTCGTTGCACTTGCTCGTGCCAGCGGTATTCCTGCTCGTGAAATTTTCGGTATTCGTTTAGGTGCAGCGGATAAAATGGGCAAATACTCTAAAGGTGCATTCGGTAGTGCGGACGAACATGGCGTAGCAAATGTAAGCGGTGGTCAGCATTGTCGTGCTGAATTCTATCTTGCGGGATTTGGTTGGGTGCCTGTTGATTCTGCAGACGTAGCAAAAATGCGTTTAGCAGAGAAAAAATCTGTTGATGATAAAGATACACAAGCCGTTGCCAAATACTTATTCGGTAATTGGGAAGCAAACTGGGTAGGCTTTAACCATGCTCGCGACTTCGATTTATATCCGCAACCAGAAATTGCTCCACTCAATAACTTTGGCTATCCGTATGCCGAAGTAGGTGGTGACCCGTTAAATTCCTTTGACCCGAAAGAATTTAAGTATGACTACGTCTCTAAAAAGCTCTAATAAATCTTTTTGGGTTGCGATTGCCACCGCACTAAGCGCTGCGGTGGCATCAACCTTGTGCTGCATTGCGCCTTTAATCTATTTAGTTTTTGGCGTGTCATCCACATGGTTGATTGGCTTGGGTGAATATGATTATTTACGCATTCCTATGCTTATCGTTTCATTATGCGCCTTTGCCTACGGCTTTTGGTTGCTAATGTTTTCCAAAAAAATCATTTGCAGCAAATACATTTCCCGTAAAAAGCTCATTGTTTTGTATTGGATTGTATTTATCATCATGCTCTTTTTCTTAACTTATCCAACTATTTTACCGTGGATTTTAGAGCTTTCTAATTAGGAACAAAAAATGAAGAAATTAACGACCGCACTTTTGCTTTCATTATTCACCATCTCTGTTGCGCAAGCGGAAGAAACAAAGCAAGTTGTGCTAAAAGTGAATGAAATGAACTGCCAGCTTTGTGCTTATTTAGTGAACAAAGAGTTACGCAATATTGATGGCGTGATTTCCACTAAAGCCTCCATTAAAGATAGAACTGTGACTGTTGTAGAAGATCCAAAAGTTGCTGATGAGCAGTTAATTAATGCAATTCATAAATTGGAATATACGGCGGAAGTGGTGAAGTAATTTAAGATTGAATGTTTTTATGATAAGGTACCCTCACCTTGCAGATTTAGACTATATTTTTAAAAATCTTAATTCTTTATTATCAAGTCTTTCTCTTATATCTGGGTAAATAACAGTAATCATACCTTCAATTCCTTTTCTTAAATAAGATTCAGATAAACTTAATGCCTTACATATATATTTGACTTCAAGTTCTGTTTTCACCCCTAATCCTCTTTCTCCTGGTGCCACATGGTAGAACCCCATGGGGAAAGAGTGAGCATTTGCTGATAACAGCTTATACCATAGCCTAAATTCTCTTTTATTAAATCCGCTTCGTTCTTCAATATCTTCCCTACTCAACATAAAAGCACTTTTCCCTTGCAAGTATCTATTTCGCTCCTTTTCGGGTAATGAATTAAAAAAAGAATCTTGTTGTATTTTATCTAAGATGAATTCTAAGCAATTTTCTTTATCATGTTGGAACTGGGTTGCTAAAGGCACTTCATTTAAATGCCCGAAGAGCTGTTTTCTTGAATAGTAATCATGTAAATCAAAAATATTTTTTCTCGTTTGTCTTTCTTCATTAGATACGTTATCAAAGCATAAATAAAACAAAGAATGATAACACTCCATTAAATTCCGTGTTAAACCAAATGTTGAAGCATAGTCCCAGTTTTCTAGGACATATTTTGTTGGAACATCTTGCTGAGTGAGTCTTTGTATGCTTTGAGCAATAACACACATTCTTGCAAATAAAATACAAGCAAATGTCATTTGAAATCCTGTAGATTTTCTATAAGCACCCAATACAGAAACTTTTCTTGCTATTTTTAATGTTTTTGAAAATCTTTTGTAAGATTGTTCAAAATCTATATCATTCATAATATTTTCCCATAGAACCTAGCTAACTCTGTTTTAAACAATAACAAAAGTGCGGTCAAAATTGACCGCACTTTTTTGTCTTTAAGAATCGACTTATTTAATCACGCCACATGCCATACGTGGGCCGCCACCGCCAAGTGGAGTTGGATGATCTGAGTGGTTATCACCGCCCGCGTGAATCATAATAGAATGACCACGAACTTCATCTAATTTTTTAAGACGTGGCGCTAAAACAGGGTTAGTTGCTGTACCATCATGTAATACAGTTAAAGCCGGTAAGTCACCTAAATGAGCATCATCTTGCCATGGATAACCGTGTTGTTTTGCACCTTTAGGATCCCAGTGACCGCCAGCTGCTAAACCCGCTGTTAATTTACCGTCTTTTTCTTTTGGATCACAGCTTGGATTTTCATGAATGTGGAAACCATGTAAACCTTCAGCTAAACCTTGTAGATTTGGTGTAAACACTAAACCATAATTTGATTCAGTAATAGTTACAGTCCCTACATCTTTGTTACCGTTTGCAGGATCTAATTGTTGTACTTTTACTTCGATTGAAGGACCTGCTGGTTTTGCCATATGGTCATGTGCATTTGCCACGCCAGCAGCACAAATTCCGCTGATTGCTAATGCTAAGAGAGTTTTCATTTTCATCATAAGCTCCTTTACTTTAGAAAGACTCAAATTGATTCTACCTAAATACCAATAAAAAAATAGTGGTTTATATTAAGTATTTGACAATTAAATTGATTTGATTTTTCTATCAATCAAACCTATCTGCTAATAAAAACTGTAAAACTGCATCCATTCTTAAATGCGGAATGCTTTCACCTTGTTGTAAAACTTGAGGTTCGAAGGAATCAAAATCAAAAGATTGTTTTGACCAGAACTCTGCACTAGGTAGTTTAGTTGGTACAGATCCCGGATAAAGTGTAATCAGCTGCTTATCTAAAGAACGTACACCTTGAATAGCTTTGATTTGTCTACCATTTTGATTAACTAAAACCTGTTTCGTCGCTCGAATGGCGGCAATTGCCGTATATTCTGTATCAATTCCTTCAAATTCTACATGACGACCACCTTCTTGCACCAATTGACGCATAAGGCTAATTAAGTTTTGAATTTGATCGGTTGTGATATGATCGGCTTTTGTTGCCACAAACATGAGCTTATCAATATTTGGAGAAAACAAGCGATTAAGTAAATTGCGTTTACCATAATGGAAATTTTTGAAAAGCTGATTAAGCCCGGTTTGCATATCAATAAAAGCCTGTTGGCTATGATTTAATGGCGTTAAGCAATCGGCTAAAATCACTTGGCGATCAAAGGTTGAAAAATAATTTTCATAAAAGCCTTTCACCACCTTATTACGATAATAATCATATCGTTTATTCAACACAGCAAAATAGCTATTGGATTTTGCTTCTCTTTTCAGTTTTTGCCATTGCTCCTCGGACAAATGCAATAACGGGAAAAATTGTAATACAGGTGCACCTTCTAATTCTCCAGGCAAGACAAATCTACCTGGTTGAATAAATTGCATTCCTTCTGCTTTGCAGGCAAGTAAATAATCGGTATAAGATTTTGCAATCTGCGCTAAAACATCTTCATTGACGACCGCACTTAGGTCGAGTTTTTTCAGTTTATCCAACCAATCTTGCGCAAACTGTTGGCGAACACCCGATGTAATTTTAGCTTGTTCAAGTGACCATTGTTGAAAATCTAAATTCAGCAAAGGTAAATCCAATAACCATTCACCAGGATAATCAAAAATATCCAAGTATAATGTGCCACGTTCTTTAAAATGGCGAAGCAAGCCCGATTGGCGTTCAAAACGAATAGCAAGGCGCGTTTCACTCACTCCTCGAGTAGATTGGCACCATTGTGGTGGATTATTCATTAAATCATTGAGATTCGCTTCATAATCAAAACGTGGAATACTTAAATCCTGCTGAGGCACACGTTTCACGGCCAAAATAGATTGATTTCGGGCGGCCTCAAATAAAGGAAGATGAGCATTCCCCTCTTGATTAATATGTAACAATTGATTAATCAAACTCGTAATAAAAGCCGTTTTACCGCTTCGACTTAGCCCTGTCACAGCTAAACGTAAAGTGCGGTCAAATCCACGATTGATTATTTGATTAATTTCCCGATTAATTGATTTAAACATATCCTAAAAATCCAATAACTAGCCATTTTTGCCAAGATATTTTACAATTCACCCAATTTATCACAAAACAGTCTTTAATAATAAAGCTATGTTACGTCGAAATGTCACTTTTTGTTTTTTATTGTGTGGGTTGAGTCAAATGAATCTGACACAAGCCGCCCCACGCATACCTGAAATGCTGACAGAAAACGGCTTAACCTACTGCACAAATGCATCGGGTTTTTCCTTTAACCCTCAAACTGCCGACGCAGGCACCAGTATGAACGTGGTGACGGAGCAAATTTATAACAAACTGTTTGATATTAAAGATCATAGTGCAGCACTCGTTCCTGTGTTAGCGCAGTCTTATTCTATTTCGTCTGATGGTAAACAAATTCTCATTAACCTTCGTAAAGGGGTAAAATTCCATCACACTCCTTGGTTTACGCCGACACGAGACTTTAATGCAGAAGATGTGGTCTTTTCAATTAATCGTGTTTTAGGGCATGATACTTATCTGCCTACACTTTCAGATGATGTGGTCACCTACAAAAATCCACAATATAGAATCTTCCACGAGCAAGCTAAAAAGGTTCACTTTCCGTATTTTGAAAGTATTAAATTAAACCAAAAAATTAAAAGCATCACAGCAACGAACCCTTATCAGGTCAAAATTGATCTATTTGAACCCGATGCTTCAATTCTGTCCCATCTTGCTAGCCAATACTCTATTATTTTCTCGCAAGAATATGCGTATCAATTAAGTGCGGATGATAATCTCACCCAATTGGATACGCATCCTGTTGGCACGGGCCCTTATCAAGTAAAAGATTACGTGTATAACCAATATGTTCGCTTGGTTCGTAATGAGGATTATTGGAAAAAAGAAGCTAAAATTAAAAATATCATTGTGGATCTTTCTGCGGATCGTACGGGGCGTTTAATTAAATTCTTTAACAATGAATGCCAAATTGCTTCTTACCCTGAAGTTAGCCAACTCGGCTTGTTAAGTGAAAAGGACGACCGTTATTATCTGCAATCTACGGATGGAATGAACTTGGCCTATTTGGCTTTTAATTTCCAAAAACCATTAATGCAGGATAAAACTATCCGCCAAGCCATTTCGCAAAGTTTAAACCGTTTTAGAATTGTGCGAAATATTTACCACAACACAGCAACGGTGGCGAATAACATTATCCCTGAGATTTCTTGGGCTTCTGCAATTAATACGCCTGATTTTCCTTATGATTATCAGCCTGCAGAAGCAGAAAAAACATTACGCGATAAAAAACTCACATTAAATATGTGGGTGATGAATGAAGAGCAAGTGTATAACCCTGCCCCAATTAAAATGGCGGAGCTCATTAAATGGGATTTAGCCAAAGCGGGCGTGGATGTTAAAGTGCGGTCTGTCACACGCACATATTTAATCGAACAATTACGCAAAGGCACTGAAGATTACGATTTAATCTTAACCGGTTGGCTTGCTGGAAACCTTGATCCTGACGGTTTTATGCGCCCAATTTTAAGTTGTGATACACAAAAGGAAATCACTAATCTATCCAATTGGTGTAATCCTGAATTTGATAAGATGATGGATCGCGCACTATCCACCAATCATTTATATGAACGGTCTAAAGCTTATAACAATGCGCAAGAGCTCATTTTAAACGAATTACCTATTGTACCAATTGCAAACGTAAAACGACTTTTAGTCGCACGTGGTAATGTAAAAGGAATTGAGATGACCCCATTTGGTAGCATCAATTTTTCTACCTTGTATTTCATGAAAAATAAGGAGAAAAAATAATGCTCTTTTCAGCAATTCGTTATGTCATTTGGGTAAGCATTTTATTATTGACTTTATCCGTATTAAGTTTTGTGATTTTAATGCGAGATCCACTCAACGCCGATCTTGTCACAAATAACATTTATAGTGCTTATTATCATTATCTTACATCATTGTTACAGGGTGATTTAGGGATTACCTATAACGGCGGAGAATCGTTAAAAGATTTAATTTTTACTGTATTACCACCCACATTAGAGCTCTGTTTTACCGCACTTTTATTAGCTTGCATCTTAGGTATTCCTCTCGGCGTATTAAGTGCGGTCTATAATCAGCGTCCTTGTGCACGCGCATTGCAAAGTATCTCTAATGTTGGTTTGTCTATTCCTATTTTCTGGTTTGCCCCGATTTTGCTCTATGTGGCAGCGATTCAAAGCTGGGAGATTGCTGCCATCGGGCAGTATAATTTACTGTATGAGATCAAACCTATCACAGGCTTCCCTACTATTGATATGTGGTTTGTTGATGTGCCTTACCGAACCAAAATCGTACAAAACGTTTTACAGCATTTAGCCTTGCCTACATTAGTGCTTTGTATTCTGCCGACAATGGAATTTATTCGAATCATTCAGCAACGAGCTGATTATTTACTTCAACAAGAATATGCCAAAGCAGCAGTAACACGTGGATGGTCGAAATGGACGATTTTAAAACGTTACGTTTTTCGTAATACATTTCCATTATTGATTCCACAGCTTACTCGCGTATTTACCTTAGTATTAACACAATGTATGTTGGTAGAAAACGTTTTAGGTTGGCCAGGAATCGGGCGTTGGCTAATTGATGCTGTAACCCAACAAGATTACAACAGTATTTCTGCCGGTGTAGTTGTAATTGGTATTTGTATCATTATTATTGATACCTTCGCCAAGTTGCTCATGTTTGTGTTAGATCCATTGAATAAGAAGGGCTGGTATGCAAGATAGAGAACCTGATGAATTTCGCGAAAGCACCTCCTTCTTTCAGATTTGGTTGCTTTTCCGTCAGAATCGCGTGGCATTATTCTGTTTCTATTTATTTTGCCTTCTAATTTTGACCGCACTTTTTCCTAAACTCATTATGCCTTATAGCGAAAGCATGGAGTTTGTAGGAGAAGAACTCATGCCGCCATCTTGGGTAGAAAAAGGTCGTATTGCTTTTTTCTTTGGTACCGATGATCTTGGTCGTGATGTGCTTAGTCGATTAATTATGGGGACTCAATATACTCTCGGTTCATCCCTTTTAGTGGTCATTGCTGTGGCAATTATTGGCGGCGCATTAGGCATTCTCGCCGGCATGTCAGAAGGGATTAAATCTCGTATCTTAGGTCATTTTTTTGATGCATTTTTATCTATCCCTATTTTGCTGATTGCCATTATTATTTCCACATTAATGGAACCAAGCTTAATGAATGCCATGTTTGCCACTCTGTTAGCTATTTTGCCTTATTTTGTACATGCCATTTATCAAGCAATTCAACAAGAGCTAAAAAAAGATTACGTGCTCTTACTGAAATTAGATGGTATTTCAAACTGGGAATTATTAAAAACCACAATCTTACCGAATATTAGCATCGTCTATACGCAAGAAATTTCTCGAGCATTTGTGGTCGCTATTTTAGATATTACGGCACTCAGCTTTATTTCTCTAGGTGCACAACGTCCAATGCCAGAATGGGGCGCAATGATTAAAGATTCATTAGAATTAATTTATCTTGCACCATGGACAGTTTTATTACCGGGTTTTGCTATTATTTTCACCATTTTATTAAGCATGATTTTTACTAATGGATTGTGTAAAGCAATCAATAAATACTACGAGTAACCCATGGCGCTGTTAGATATTCGCAATCTTAATATTGAAATTCAAACACCAAATGGTCGCATGAAAATTGTGGACGGTGTCAATCTTTCGCTTAATGAAGGGGAAATTCTAGGGCTCGTCGGTGAATCAGGTTCCGGTAAAAGTTTAATCGCTAAAGTAATCAGTAATTCCATTAAAGACAACTGGATTGTCACAGCTGACCGTTTTCGTTTTAACGATATTGAATTGCTTAAACTGACACCGAATCAACGTCGAAAAATCGTTGGAAAAGAAATTTCAATGATCTTCCAAAACCCATTAAGTTGCC
Organism: Parahaemophilus parainfluenzae; assembly: GCA_018378615.1. Classification (GTDB taxonomy): domain Bacteria; phylum Pseudomonadota; class Gammaproteobacteria; order Enterobacterales; family Pasteurellaceae; genus Haemophilus_D; species Haemophilus_D parainfluenzae_X. Next base: position 1,041 of record JAGZXE010000020.1, on the reverse strand, counting down.
TTGATCCAAGCCGAAAAATTGGTAAACAGCTTATTCAAAGTATTCCGAACTGGACCTTTAAAGGTCGCTGGTGGCAATGGTTTGGCTGGAAAAAGCGCCGTGCAATTGAGTTGCTACACCGTGTAGGGATTAAAAACCACCAAGACATTATGGCAAGTTATCCTACTGAGATCACTGAAGGTGAAGGCCAAAAAGTGATGATTGCGATAGCGGTGGCGAATCAACCTCGTCTCTTAATTGCGGATGAACCCACTAATTCTTTGGAATCCATTACGGCTTTGCAGATTTTCCGCTTGCTTTCAAGTATGAACCAAAACCAAGGGACGACAATTTTATTAGCCAGTAACGATCTTAAAAGTATCAGTGAATGGTGTGATAGCATTTCCGTCCTTTATTGTGGGCAAAATACGGAATCAGGACCAACTGACCAAATATTGGATATGCCTCATCATCCTTATACGCAAGCATTACTTTACTCTGTGCCGGATTTTAGTCACCCCTTAGGTTTTAAAAGCAAATTAGGCACACTAGAAGGCACAGTGCCGATTTTAGAACAAATGCCGATTGGTTGTCGTTTAGGACCTCGATGCCCTTTTGCGCAACGGGAATGCATTCAAAAGCCAAGCCGATATCGTATTAAACAGCATGAGTTTTCCTGCCATCATCCGATTAATCTTCGAGAACGGCAGTTTAAAGATAAAATTGAAACTTCACCGCTTACGCTCAATACCGACTCAAAAGGAAACGAATAATGCCATTATTACAAGTGGAAAATCTCAGTAAAACCTTTGATGAACCCACCAAACTTTTGGGCTCAGAGCAATTTTATGCGGTAAAAGACGTCAGCTTTACACTTAACCGTAAAGAAACCCTTGCGATTATTGGTAAAAATGGTTCGGGTAAATCAACATTAGTGAAAATGATTGCGGGAATTACCCCTCCTACATCAGGGAAAATCTTATTTAATGGTTTACCATTACAATTTGAAGATTTTCACTATCGTGCACAGCATATTCGAATGGTTTTCCAAGATGCGAATTC
>JAGZXE010000019.1:0-16423 GCA_018378615.1 Parahaemophilus parainfluenzae | reverse complement strand
ATGAAAAGGCTGTCATTTTTTTCAACCACTAACATATCGCCCATTTCAATTCCCCAAGCAAGCATATTCGGATTGGTAACACGAATAAAACAAGTTTGTTGTGGACGTTTGATGCAATAAAGGTTGAGATCTAATTTTTTATTAAATGTCGATTTGCTTTCAACATCATTGAAAAATGGCATAGGATGATAAGAAAACGTCATATCATTTTGTGCAACTGTATTTGCGTAGTTCATCATCTTGTGTTCCTTTTAGTTTGTGTGTTTTTAATTAGTGGTTGTTTATACAGTTGTAATATACTGGTATTAGATACAGTATGTCAATAGGGCATAGAAAAAATTTTTTTATAGGCGAAAATTTTAGAAAAAATTTATTCCTTACTGAAAAAGTTCAATTTTTTAACAAAATAATAAAGAAAAAATTTTCTTTTAAATAAAATTTGAGCTATCTTTATCTTGTTTCGGTGGATCGTAACGATCTGAAGTTCAACTTAATCTTCATTTAAAACTATTATGAATACAACACGTTTATTTCATTTTTTGTTCCAAGGTAATTTGGTAAAACGAATTGCCGTTGGTTTGGTACTCGGGATCCTTGTTGCCTTGGTGAATGAGAGTGTAAAAAATTCAGCAGGTATTGATCTTGCATCTAGCTTTGGCGTTCTGGGTCAAATTTTCGTTAAAGCATTGCGTGCTGTTGCACCAATTTTGATTTTCTTCCTTGTTATGGCAGCACTCGCTAATAAGAAAGTGGGCTCTAAAAGCAACATGAAAGAAATTGTCATGCTTTATCTTTTAGGTACTTTCTTAGCCGCTGTTGCTGCGGTAATTGCAAGTATGGCATTCCCATCAGATGTGGCTCTTGCAGTAAAAGAGGATGCGAGTTCAGCACCTCAATCTGTTGGTCAAGTCATGTTAACGTTAGTATTGAATGTGGTGGATAACCCATTAAATGCAATTTTCAAAGCAAACTTTATCGGTGTTTTAGCGTGGTCTATCGGTTTAGGTTTAGCCCTTCGTCATGCATCAGATGCAACTAAACAGGTTGTGGCTGATTTTGCAGAAGGCATTTCTAAAATTGTTCACGTGATTATTTCATTTGCACCTTTCGGTGTATTCGGTTTAGTGGCTGAAACATTATCTGACAAAGGCTTATCTGCGTTAGGTGGATATGTTCACTTATTATTCGTGTTAATCGGTACAATGCTATTTACTGCCTTTGTACTTAATCCAATTCTCGTTTATTGGAAAATTCGTCGTAATCCATATCCATTAGTGTGGACTTGTGTACGCGAAAGTGGTGTAACTGCATTCTTTACACGTAGCTCTGCAGCAAACATTCCTGTAAACATTGAATTAGCAAAACGCTTAAATCTTGATGAAGAAACCTATTCTGTGGCAATTCCATTAGGTGCAAATATCAATATGGCGGGTGCGGCAATTACTATTACTGTATTAACGTTAGCAGCTGTTCATACATTGGGTATTGAAGTTTCTTTTGTTAGTGCGGTGTTATTAAGTATTGTTGCGGCGCTTTGTGCGTGTGGGGCATCTGGTGTGGCTGGTGGCTCATTATTGTTAATTCCATTAGCTTGTAGCTTATTTGGTATTAATGATGACATTGCAGCTCAAATGATCGGTGTAGGTTTCGTGATAGGTATCTTACAAGACTCAACAGAAACAGCACTTAACTCTTCAACTGACGTACTATTTACTGCGGCAGTATGTATCGAAGAAGAGCGTAAAAACGGTTAATTCAATTCATTTCACAAGGCGGGCAATAGCTCGCCTTTTGTTTTTAAAGGAAAGAGAATGACACTTTTAATTCAGCAAGCAAAATTTAAACTTCATCAAAAACAGACCTTAAATTTACCGCACTTTGCGATTGAGCCACAACAATATTGGGTTGTGGTAGGCGGTAATGGGAGTGGAAAATCAGCGTTTGCGTTAGCTTTGCAAAATGAGTTGCCTTTACGGGAAGGGGAGTATCATAGTTCTTTTAAACGTGTTCACTCCTTTTCTTTTGAAAAACAACGAGAAATTCTTGAAGCCACATTAAAGAATTTAAACAACGATGATACCGATCCAGATTTCTTTGGTAAAACGGCAAGAGAAACCATTTTAAATGGCAGTACGGAGCTGGCTTTTTGTGAACAAATTGCAGAAAAATTAGGGATTACTTATCTCTTAGATCGTTTCTTTATCAAGCTTTCCACCGGGGAAACGCGTAAAGTGCTATTGGCACAAGCGTTATTACAAAAGCCCGATCTATTAATTTTAGATGAGCCTTTTGAAGGACTAGATCAACAATCTGTGCAAGATTGGATGGAGATGTTAAACGAACTGAAAAAAGAATGTGCAATCGTTCTAATTGTTAATCGTTTGGCCGATATTCCTGCTGAAGCGACTCATTTAGCGATGTTGGAAAATTTAGAGTTAGTATTAGAAGGTGAACGCCAATTCATTGAGCAACAAAGTATTTATCAACAATTAGTGTATGCGGAGCAGTCTGTTGATGTAGCGTTGCCTAAGCCAGCCTCACCATTACTAAAATTGCCTGAAAACCAACCGCACTTTGAACTTAAAAATGTTACGGTTCAGTATGGCGATAAAGTGATTTTGGATCATTTAAATTGGGTTGTTCAGCCAAATCAAAATTGGTGGATTAAAGGACCAAATGGCGCAGGGAAGTCAACCTTACTTTCGTTAATTACAGGTGATCATTCTCAAGCCTTTGCGAATCATGTGGTGATCTTTGGCAGACAACGTGGTTCAGGTGAAACCATTTGGGATATCAAACAAAAGATTGGTTACGTAAGCAGCCAACTGCATTTAGATTATCGAGTGAATTGTTCCGTGCTAGATGTGATCATTTCAGGCTTTTTTGACAGTATAGGGATTTATCAACACGTACCAGAGGCAATTCGTTTGAAAGCCATGCAATGGTTGGCTCGTTTAAATCTGACTCATTTAGCAAAAAAGCCATTTCGTTCACTTTCTTGGGGACAGCAACGTTTATTGCTCATTACTCGTGCGATGGTGAAATATCCGCCTGTTTTGATTTTAGATGAGCCTTTTCAAGGGCTTGATGGATTAAATCGCAAGCTCGTGAAACATTTTATTGAGCAACTGGTTAATAATAGTAAAACCCAACTTTTATTTGTCTCTCATCAAGATTTAGATGCCCCAAATTGCATTACGCATCTTTTTGAATTTATAAGAGAAAACGATAAATATATTTATGTACAAAGTGCGGTCTAATTTGATAGACTTTTCTTATATTTCTTCATCATTAAGGAGCAATCAATGGAAGGCTTATCTATTGCCGCAATCGTCTTTATTGTATTAGTCGTCGTCGTACTTTTTTCAGCACTCAAAACCGTACCGCAAGGTTATAACTGGACGATTGAGCGTTTTGGGCGTTATACCCACACCTTAATGCCGGGCTTAAACTTCGTTGTACCATTTGTGGATCGTGTTGGCCGTAAGATCAATATGATGGAACAGGTATTAGATATTCCCTCACAAGAAGTCATTTCTAAGGATAATGCCAACGTATCCATTGATGCGGTCTGTTTCGTTCAGGTGATTGATGCCCGTAGCGCGGCTTATGAGGTGAATCATTTAGAACAGGCGATTATCAATTTAACCATGACCAATATTCGTACCGTATTAGGTTCGATGGAATTGGATGAAATGCTTTCCCAACGTGACTCCATTAACGGTCGTTTGTTGGCAATTGTAGATGAAGCGACCAATCCTTGGGGGATTAAAGTTACCCGTATTGAAATTCGTGATGTGCGTCCACCACGTGAATTGATTGATTCCATGAATGCCCAAATGAAAGCAGAACGTAATAAACGTGCGGAAGTCTTGGAAGCGGAAGGTATTCGTCAGGCAGAAATTTTACGAGCAGAAGGGGAAAAACAAGCCCGCATTCTGAAAGCGGAAGGGGAGCGTCAAGAAGCCTTCTTACAAGCAGAAGCACGTGAGCGTGCAGCAGAAGCGGAAGCGAAAGCAACCCAAATGGTGTCAGAAGCGATTGCTAGCGGTGATACCAAAGCAATTAATTACTTTATTGCACAAAAATACACGGAAGCTTTAAAACAAATCGGTGGTTCACCGAACAGCAAAGTGGTCATGATGCCGCTTGAAGCAGGCAATTTAATTGGCTCGGTAGCGGGTATTGCCGAACTGTTAAAAGGTGATAAAAAAGCATAATTTCTTAAAGTGCGGTTAAAAATGACCGCACTTTTTCTCTCAAGGAGTTGATATGGCAGATTGGTTAACAACTTGGTCGGTGTGGCATTGGTTGGTATTAGGTTTTGTATTGTTAATCGCTGAAACCCTTGTACCCGGTGTATTTTTATTGTGGTGGGGCTTGGCTGCGATTGTGACAGCAGGCGTAATGGCATTGGTGCCGAGTTTATCCTTAACCGCGTTAGCCGTTTTTTATGCAATTTTAGCGATTATTCTCTCGTTGCTTTGGTGGAAATACCAACATAGCAAAGATAATCAGGATCAATCTCGTACAACCTTAAACCAACGGGATCATACTTTGTTAGGTAAAAAAGGAACGGTGTTAGAAATCGGTTCTAACGGGATTGGTCGCGGTGCCTTTGGCGACACTACATGGCGTATTCAAGGTGAGCATTTAACGGTGAATGATCTTGTGGTGGTAGAACGCGTTGATGGCATCACATTGTTAGTTAAAAAGGTAGCAGAATGAATCATTTAATTATTTTTGCACATCCCAATAGCCAAAAAAGTTTTGGTCATGCAATCGTGGAGCGTATTGTAAAAGCAAGCCAACAACTTGGTGTTGAAACCCATTTGCGTGATCTGTACACCATGGAATTTAACCCGATTATTTCCTTTGAAGAATTACAATCGGCCAATAAAGGCATTATCCCAGCAGAAATCCAGCAGGAACATGATTTTATTCGCCAAGCGGATTTAATTACGATGGTTTATCCTTTATGGTGGATGGGTTTTCCCGCAATGTTGAAAGGCTATTTGGATCGTGTATTAAGCCATGGTTTTGCTTATAAAACAGAAAATGGTGAATCCAAAGGTCTGCTTCAAAGTAAATCGATGCAACAATTTATCACCATAGGGAGTAACGTCGCAAAATATCAAGAATACGGTGTGGATAAATCCCTCAATCATTGTTTGATCAATGGTTTATTTAATTATTGCGGTATCGAGAATGTGGATTACACGCTGTTCGGAGATATTCACATTATCGATGATGTAGCCCGCCAAGCGATGCTTGACGAAGCTGCTGAAAAAACAGCAGCAAAATTGACCGCACTTTTAGCTCAATCTTGAGCACAATTATAGGAAAGCAACAGATGTCAGAAACTCAAGTTAATAATTTCTCTTTAATTAGTCGCTTATTTGGCAATTTATTTTATCGCAGCCCTACGGATCCAATTTTGAGTGGGGTATTTGATTGGCTACAACAACAAGGTCTAAGTCAAGTTTGGGCGCTTTCTACGGACAAGGAAAGCGAAGCGGCCATAGATAATTTGCAGATGAAAATTGATTTGACGTTGCTTGATCGCGAATATCAAAAATTATTCGGAGCAGAAGGGAACGTGCCGACAGCTATTTCAAGTTATGATATGGATGTGCAACGTTTTGTGGATTTCCGTCATGCTCGTAACGTGCCAGAGGCAGAGAATGTGGATCATTTCGCTTTGCTATTGCTTACGGCTTCTTGGTTAGAAGACAACACGGAATCGCTATCCGCTCAACAAGATTTATTCGGTGATTTCTTATTGCCTTGTGCAGCGAAATTCTTAACCCAAGTGGAAACTTATGCCACACTTCCTTTCTATCGTTCATTAGCGTATTTAACCCGTGAAATCTTGGCTGCAATGGCTGATGAATTAGAAGAAGGCGAGTAGTTTTCATCAATAGAATAGATCTCTAAAAGAGATTTTTAGATAACAATAAAAAAGCCCCGCGAATCAAAACGCAGGGCTTTTATTTAATGGAAGAGCAATTATTCTTCAGAAGTCACATCTTCAGAGCTTTCGTCTTCATCATCCACATCACAAACACGTTCAAGACTGACTACGTGCTCATCTTCTGCGGTACGAATTAAACGAACCCCTTGGGTGTTACGGCCAACGATACTCACTTCACTAACACGAGTACGCACTAAGGTACCGGCATCGGTAATAAGCATAATTTGGTCGGTTTCTTCTACTTGTGTTGCCGCAACGACTTTACCGTTACGTTCGCTTACTTTAATCGAAATCACCCCTTTGGTATTACGGGATTTGGTTGGGTATTCGCTTAATTGTGTACGTTTACCATAACCGTTTTGCGTCGCCGTAAGGATTGCACCGTCATTTTTCGGCACAACTAAGGAAACCACTTTATCGATGTTGAGATCGAGTGTTTCTTCTGCATTATCATCAGAAACGTCTTCAATTTCGACCGCACTTTCATCATCAGCGATGTCGTTGGTGAGGGCAAGTTTAATACCGCGTACACCTGTTGCTAAACGACCCATTGCACGGACTGCACTTTCAGCGAAACGCACTACGCGACCTTGCGAAGAGAACAACATGATTTCGTTAGAACCGTCGGTGATATCCACGCCGATTAATTCATCTTCATCACGTAAGTTCAAGGCGATGATACCGCTTGAACGTGGGCGGCTGAATTCGGTAAGAGCAATTTTCTTCACAATACCACCAGCCGTTGCCATGATGACGAATTTATCTTCTTCATAAGCCGAGATAGGCAAGATTGCGGTGATACGTTCGTTTTCTTGTAACGGTAGAATATTAACAATCGGACGACCACGAGCACCACGGCTAGCTTGTGGTAATTGATATACTTTCAACCAATATAAGCGGCCACGGCTAGAGAAGCAGAGAATCGTATCGTGAGTATTCGCCACTAAGAGTTTTTCGATGAAGTCTTCATCTTTCATCTTCGTTGCGGATTTACCTTTACCACCACGACGTTGAGCTTCGTAGTCGGTAAGCGGTTGATATTTCACATAACCTTCGTGAGAAAGGGTCACTACTACATCTTCTTGAGCGATTAAATCTTCTAAATCAATATCACCAGAAGCTGCAGTAATTTCAGTACGACGTTCATCGGCAAATTGTGCTCGTACTTGTTCAAGTTCTTCACGAATCACTTCCATCAAGCGCTCAGGGCTGTTGATGATGTGGAGAAGTTCTGCAATTTTAACCAATAACTCTTTGTATTCATTGATCACTTCTTCGGTAGCAAGACCAGTTAAACGGTGCAAGCGAAGTTCTAAGATTGCATCAACTTGTTCCGGAGAAAGATAGTAATCCGAACCTTTAATACCAAATTCAGCCGCTAACTCAGCCGGACGTGCCGCTGCATCAAGCAAACCTAAAATTTCGTTATTCAGTTTCCAAGGGCGAGAAATCAATTTTTCTGCCGCTTCTTTACGCTCTTTCGATTGACGGATGATATCGATGATTTCATCGATATTTGAGGTTGCAACCGCTAAACCTTCTAAAATATGGGTACGCTCGCGGGCTTTACGCAATTCAAATAAAGAACGGCGAATCACCACTTCGCGACGGTGCATCACAAAGGCTTCAATGATTTGTTTTAAGTTGAATAAACGTGGTTGACCGTGATCCAAGGCCACCATGTTGATCCCGAAGGTCACCTGCATTTGTGTAAGCGCATAGAGGTGATTTAATACCACTTCACCTACGGCATCACGTTTGATGTCGATTTCAATGCGAATCCCTTCTTTGTTAGAAAGGTCGATAATATTGCTGATGCCTTCGATTTTTTTATCTTTGATAAGCTCTGCAATTTTTTCCACTAATTTGGCTTTGTTCACTTGATAAGGCAATTCGGTCACAATGATTTGCTCTTTGCCTTTATCTGTGGTTTCTACGCTAGCGCGAGCGCGAACATACACTTTGCCGCGACCGGTGCGATAAGCTTCTTCAATCCCTTTACGACCATTAATTAATGCTGCTGTCGGGAAGTCTGGGCCAGGAATATATTGCATTAATTCATCAATGGTGATGTTTTCATTATCAATATAAGCCAAGCAGCCATCTAAAACTTCATTTAAGTTGTGTGGAGGAATATTCGTTGCCATCCCCACCGCAATACCGGAAGAACCGTTTGCTAAAAGTGCAGGAATACGGGTTGGTAATACGTCCGGAATCATTAATTCGCCATCATAGTTTGGCGAGAAATTCACGGTTTCTTTATCCAAGTCAGTTAATAATGCTTGGGTAATTTTTTGCATACGAACTTCGGTATAACGCATTGCCGCTGGCGCGTCACCGTCGATTGAACCGAAGTTACCTTGCCCGTCTACCAACATGTAGCGCAATGAGAACGGCTGTGCCATACGCACAATGGTGTCATACACCGCAGAATCACCGTGCGGGTGATATTTACCGATTACATCACCTACCACACGGGCAGATTTTACGTATTTTTTGCCGGCAGTGATGCCAGATTGATCCATGGAGAAAAGCACACGTCGATGCACGGGTTTTAAACCGTCACGCACATCAGGCAAAGCACGCCCAACAATCACCGACATGGCGTAGTCAAGGTAGGAAGATTTTAGTTCTTCTTCAATATTGACTGGGGTAATAGAGGAATGGATTGAATCCGTCATTTTTATTCCTTTTTTGATCAAAAAATTGCGACGAATTATAGCATAAATTTAAGTGTTTTTGTGTGAAAAGTGCGGTTGATTTTAAAGCAGTTTTTTAATGCGGAAATAAATAAGGCGGACATAAAGTCCGCCTTATGATTGAGAGAAAATCGTCTATTTCCAATTTTCTCGTTTAGCTTTTTGTAATTTCGCATAAGCGCCAAGTAAAGCTTGGTGTTCTTTAAAGTTTTCAAGCGTTTCATCACTGGCTGGCAAGTTATAGAATGGGGTACCTTTTTCTGCTACCGCAGCCCAAGCTTGTTGAACGGCTTCCTTGCCATACATTCTTTCAAACACAGTACGATATTGTTGTGGATCGCGAGTACTGTCTAAATGCAATTCAATGATACTGATTAAGGCACGATAGTAATTTGCACGCTCTGGTGTAAACACAGAACTGTTCATATTCATCGTCCAGTTAGCCCAATCTAAGGCTAATTCTAATTCACCTAATGCTAAGTAAAGCATGGATTTCAGTTCACCAACACGTAATGTTGTCCAACCGCTTGCTTTTGGTGCCACGATGCCGATAAATTCGCGAACACGTGTGGCATCGTCAATATCTTGCTCATCTAATTCTGCCAATAACTCTTCGTAAGTTTCAGCCTCATGATGATGGTGTGGTAAATCTAATAAAATTTCACGCCAGTCCATACCCATATTATTATTGGCATAAATGAGGTCGTCAGCAGGATAAATATCAGACATGCCAGGCACGATAATGCGACAAGCGTAAACGTCTAAATGGTTGTAATCCATGATATAGACTTCTTTTTCTTCCGCATTAAAGATTGCCATCAAGTTTCCATATTCTTCTTGTGTTGAACCTGAAAAATCCCAATCTACAAATTCATAATCTGGCGTATTTTTGAATAAATCCCAAGAAATCAAACCACTAGAATCAATAAAGTGTGTTTCAAGGTTAGCGTGTTCGGCTACATCATCGTTATTGAATGATGGAGGTGAGAATACATCGAGATCTTTTAAACTACGACCTTGTAAAAGCTCCGTTACGGTACGCTCTAATGCCACTTGGAAGTTCGGATGTGCACCAAAAGAGGCAAAGCATGTGCCGTTATTTGGGTTGAGCAATACCACGCAAATGACAGGGTATTTACCACCTAATGAGGCATCAAAGGCATAAATAGGGAAACCTTCTTCCTCTAATTTGGCAATAGAGGCTTGAATAGATGGATAACGATCTATGACGGATTTTGGAATTTCAGGAAGACTGATTGCTTCTGCAATAATGCGATTTTTTACATAGCGCTCAAAGACCTCAGACAGTCCTTGCACACGTGCTTCATTTTTTGTGTTACCAGCGGACATCCCGTTAGAAACATACAAGTTCGCAATGATACTTTGTGGAATATAGACGGTTTGTTGATCGGATTGGCGCACATAAGGCATGGCTACAATACCACGATCGTAATTACCGGATTGCAGATCCACGAGTAATTCAGGCGTTAGTTCTTGGTTTGGATCGAAATAATCCCATAGATAATCATCTAAAATCCCTTCTGGTAAAAGGGCGTCATCTTCAATTGGAAACCATTTTTCAGTTGGGTAATGAACAAAATCACCGTTAGCAATTTCTTGTCCTAAATAGAAATCAGCAAAGAAATAGTTGGTGGAAAGACGCTCGAAATATTCACCTAATGCAGACGCTAATGCGGCTTTTTTGCTGGCACCTTTGCCGTTAGAAAAACATTGTGGGCAATCTTTATCACGAATGTGTACCGACCATACATTTGGCACAGGATTAAGCCAAGAGGCTTCTTCGATATTGAAACCAAGTGCGGTCAATTTTTGTTGAAATTTTGAAATACTGTCTTCAAGTGCGGCATCTTTGCCGGGAATAAATGTTTGTTCGGTCATAATTGTTCCTGTTATAAAAAGCCCCAGCATCATAGGGGAGTTTAGAGAGCTAATCAAGCATAAAATTTATGCACTTCTGCTCTTGTTTTCCTTGATTTTTAAGGGTAAATTAGCTTGGCGTAGAAAGGCATTTTCTGCGTGGGTAAAATTATAAACAAATCAACCAATTGGGAGATATCATGGCTCAAGGATTTTATGAATTAAAAGTGGCTAAAGACGGACAATTTATGTTCAACTTAAAAGCAGCAAACGGACAAGTGATTTTAACTAGCGAACTTTATAAAACTAAAGCATCAGCTGAAAACGGTATTGCTTCAGTGCAAAAAAATGGCGTGGATGCGAAAAACTTTGAATATCGCGTAGCGAAAAATGACAAACCTTATTTCGTATTAAAAGCGGCTAACCACCAAGAAATTGGTCGTAGCCAATATTATTCTTCTCAAGCTGCAGCAGAAAAAGGCGTTGAGTCAGTGATCAATAACGCATCTTCTGCAGTAATCAAAGAAGTAACAGAATAATCATTCTGTTCTTATTTCTTTAAATGCACCTGCCGGCTTTAAAAACGCCGGCATTTTTGATCGCGCTTTCTCCGGATTCAGTGTTAAGGGATAGGTTCGTTTTTGGGCAACGATCACAGTGAGCGGAGAGCAGAGCGTGGTCTTTTCTTGTTTTATAGATAGTCTTTCTTCTGCAATCACATCAAAATTTAATAACGATAACCAGTCAATGACTCGCCAAGTAGCATATTGTCGGAATTTGAAGTCACCTAACTTCGGTTTGAAAAGTAATGGACTCATCGGATTAAATAACGTGATGAAAATCCAGCCATCATCCTTTAAAACACGATGAGCTTCACGCAATATTTGGTGAGGATCTTGCGCAAAATTTAAGGTGTTCGCCAATAAGCAAGCATCCATTTCTTTTTCAATAAAAGGCAAGGCTAACGGCGATGCTTGAATTAAACTATCGGTTTCATTTAAAAGTGCGGTAGGAAAATGCGCTGTTTTTTCGCCTAACACAATTTGATGACGTAAAGGCAAGTCAAAGGCAATTTCACCACTTAAGGCACCGACTTTCAGAATTTGATAGCCTAAAATTTTGGGTGTCCATTGTGCAAAATAATCGGTTAATACGTTACAATAGGCTTCACCTTGCGGTAACGCTTGCCAACTTTCAGGTGAAAGAAGAGGCTTGTGCCATTTGGCTTTCCAATTCAATGTTAATCCTATTTTCATAAGGTAATTTATGTTAGTTCCTATTCCTGCACTCAATGATAACTATATTTGGCTTTATAGACGAGAAAAATTCCCCGTAATTGTGATCGATATCCCAGAAATAACCCGTTTAATTCCGTACTTAGAGTCCCATAAGTTAGACGTAGAAGCGGTGTTATTGACGCATAATCACGATGATCATGTGCAAGGTGTAGAGGCGTTTAAGCAATATTATCCTAATGTGCCTGTTTTTGGCCCAACAGAATGTGCAAATAAAGGGGCAACCAACATTATGGATAGTGGTGTGATTAATACGGCACATTATCATATAGAGGTTTTACCAAGTGGTGGACATACGGCAGGGCATGTCAGCTATTTGGTGGATGGGCATCTATTTTGCGGCGATGCGCTATTTTCAGGTGGTTGTGGACGCGTGTTTACAGGGGATTTTACTCAAATGTTTGAAACCATGCAGCGTTTTAATCAATTACCGAATGAAACCGTTGTTTGCCCTGCTCATGAATATACGCTGGGTAATTTAGCTTTTGCGGAAACCGTATTAGCGGATAAAAGTGCGGTCAAAAATCAACGTGTTTTAGTGGAACGTCGTCGAGCAGAGGGCAAACCGAGTTTACCGACAACAATTGAATTAGAGAAACAAATTAATCCGTTTTTACAAGCAAAAAATTTAGATGAATTTACGCAAGCTGTTCGTGAGAAAGTCGCTTTTTCTGAAGAAAAGCGGCAGCTTGCCTTACAACAAATTCACCAACAAGATTTGGCTGAAAGTGCGGTTATTCTTTCTACTTGTAACCGTACAGAGATTTATCTTCACCATCGTCAAATTTCACCCCAAGAGTGTAAGCAATGGCAAACGAACTGTACAAATTGGTTTGCTAACATTCATCAGCTTTCTGTCGATGAATTAAATAAAAGTATTTACACACATCAAAATCAACAAGCCGCAAATCATTTAATGCGAGTGGCCTGTGGTTTGGATTCATTAATTTTGGGGGAGCCGCAAATTTTAGGACAGGTGAAGCAAGCTTTCCAAATCAGTGAAGATTATTATCAAGCGGCGAATATTCCGCTTTCGAGCACACTTTCTCGCTTGTTCCAAAAAACCTTTGCAACAGCAAAACGAGTGCGTACAGAAACCAATATTGGTGAAAGTGCTGTATCGGTGGCTTATGCGGCTTGTAGCTTGGCACGTCAGATTTTTGAATCTTTACGTGAACTACAAATTTTACTTGTTGGGGCAGGGGAAACCATTGAATTGGTGAGCCGTCATTTATTACGCCACGGGGTAAAAAAATTGATGATTGCTAACCGCACTTTATCTCGTGCTGAGCAGTTGGTGGAAAAATTAGCGTCTAATACACCGATTGATGTGTATTCGCTTGATGAATTGCAAATACCGCTAAATCAAGCCGATATTGTCATCAGCTCTACAGGCAGTCCGACTATTTTAATCACTAAAGCGATGGCTGAAATTGCGGAGAAAGCACGCCAATTTAGACCGACTTTAATGGTTGATATCGCCGTGCCTCGTGATATTGATGAAAATGTCTCTGAATTAGAAAGTGTGTATCATTACACCGTAGATGATTTGCAAGATATTATCCAACGTAATCTTTCTCAACGTGAGCAAGCATCAGAGCAAGCACAAGATATCATCACGCAAGAATGTAATGCCTTCTTTGAGTGGTTGAAAGTTCAACAATTCTCCAACTTGATCCGTCATTACCGTGATGAGGCAGAGAATACTCGCCAAGAATTACTCGAAAAAGCGTTACATCAAATTCAACAAGGTGAGAATGCTGAAAAGATTCTACAAGAATTAAGTTATAAATTAACAAATAAACTTATTCATGCTCCAACCCAAACCATGCAATCCATGATGAGATCGGGTAATGCAGAAGGGTTGCATGCCTTTTCAAATGCGTTGCATTTAACCCATCCTTTAAATGAAAAAAACGATTAAATTTTTGACCGCACTTTTCAGTAGCACACCGTTACTGATGAGTGTGCCAGCCCTAGCGGAATACCGAACTTTTGATGATGGCAATATTACTTACGGAATTTTTCAAGCAAAGCCAGAAGAAGTACAGCTACATTGGAAAGATGCTGAAGGTAAAGATTATCAAAGTTTAACGCGTCTCAAAAATGCCTTAGAGCCTAGCTATAACGTGAAAATGATCATGAATGCAGGCATTTATAGCATGGATAATACGCCAGCGGGATTATGGATTGAGCATGGAAAAGAGCTCAATGCGTTAAATACAAAATCAGGCAAAGGTAACTTTCATGTACAACCCAATGGTGTGTTTGCCATTGCAGGAAATAAGCCCTACATTTTAACTACAGTCGCTTATCAGAAAAGCAAACTCAAGCCGGATTTTGCGCTGCAATCAGGCCCGATGTTGATTATTCGTGGAAAAATGAATCCACAATTTCGAGCAAGCCTAGAAAGCTATCATAAGCGTAATGCAGTGTGTTTGACGAAGCAAAATGAATTGTTATTTTTGATGACGATAAAAGGTGAGCCTAACCTTTATACATTGAGTCAAGGTTTGCTGAAAATAGGTTGTCATGACGCTTTATATCTTGATGGAACAATATCTAACTGGTACATTCCAGGGCAATTTAACACTTTGCATTGGAAGCGTTTTGTTGGAATGATCTCCGTTCTTGATGTGAACAAAAAATAGCAAAAGCGTTTTATTTATAATCAACTAAATCAAAAAATCCGTTTTTTGCAAAAAAATGATTGACGAGAATAGGTCAAATCAGGATAATACGCCCCGCAAAGCCGATAAGGTAAAGCAAATGATGGCTACATAGCTCAGTTGGTTAGAGCACAACACTCATAATGTTGGGGTCGCAAGTTCGAATCTCGCTGTAGCCACCAAATTTGCGGGACTGGCGAAATTGGTAGACGCACCAGATTTAGGTTCTGGCGCCGAGAGGTGTGTGGGTTCAAGTCCCTCGTCCCGCACCATTTATCAGCTTGCAGTCAAATAGTAGTTGGGGTATCGCCAAGCGGTAAGGCACCGGGTTTTGATCTCGGCATCCCTAGGTTCGAATCCTAGTACCCCAGCCATACTATCTAAATAAAATCTTCTTTATTTCCAATCAAAGAATTTCTGTTGGGGTATCGCCAAGCGGTAAGGCACCGGGTTTTGATCTCGGCATCCCTAGGTTCGAATCCTAGTACCCCAGCCATCTTATTTTCTCTATTTTTTTATATAAAAAATGCGATTAAATTTAACCGCACTTTGTTTCTTTCATTTTTGTTTAAGGTAGTATTTATTTTTTACACATTCTCTCGATAAGTTTTGCTTCTAATCGGCGATGAAACCATGGTGTCGTATCAAATTCACTACCTTGTCCCAGTAAACCAAGATCAAAAGTGTCTTCATCGACGTATGGACCAGACTTATCTCCTATTCCATCCATATATTCTTCGCCAAGATCGTAAAAGCCAAGCAAATTCTTATTAAGATCAAACACAAAAACTGTGGCACGATAACCCAAATTAAGTGAAAAACCATTAGGAATGAAACCAGCACAAACAGAAATATTACGCTTGAATTCTGGAAAACTGTGGTTTACACAATGATTAGTCGAGTTCATCGAATATTCCATATCTCGACAAACATTACGCCATCGCCAGCTTAATGCGGCAACTAGTATAAGAACGATACAGATGAAGTGTCGTTTTTTCATTTTATTTCTCATAAAGTGCGGTACTTAATTCACTATAAATTTTGACCGCACTTCGTATAGATTTCAAACGCGAAACAACCACGTCAAACTGTAATACACCGACCGCGCCAACAATCAAATCATTATTGTTTAATGGACGGAATACTTGCACAGCACCCTCTTCAGAAAGTTGTACTAAGCCTTTTAACAATTGTTTTTGTTTAAGAGGATCTTTTAAACGAATGCGACGGAATAATTCAGGTGCAAAGTTTGGAATACCGGTGAATTTAAGCTCTTCGCCTTGTGTAAAGGTATCGCCAATTTGAATTGTACCGTGATTGTGCAGACCGATAATATCACCCGCATAGGCCTCATCAGCATGGGTACGATCCCCCGCCATAAAGGTGAGCGCGTCAGAAATGACTACATCTTTACCAATACGAACATGTTTAAGTTTCATCCCTTTTTCGTATTTACCAGAAACTACGCGTAGGAAAGCCACGCGGTCACGGTGTTTGGGATCCATGTTAGCTTGGATTTTAAACACGAAACCAGTGAATTTTTCTTCTTCTGCTGAAACCTTGCGGGTATCTGCTTGACGAGCTTGTGGTGCAGGTGCCCATTCAGTTAAACCATCTAAGAAATGATCAACACCGAAGTTACCTAATGCCGTACCGAAAAAGACTGGCGTCAATTCACCACTTAAGAATAAATCCAAATCAAATTCATTACTTGCACCTTTTACAAGCTCTAATTCATCACGTAATTGTTGGGCTAAGTCATCGCCTACGGCAGCGTCTAATTCAGGGCTATTTAAGCCTTTCACAATACGTACTTCTTGAATAGTAGAGCCTTGTCCACTTTGATAAAGATAGGTTTCATCTTTATATAAATGATAAACCCCTTTAAACAATTTACCGCAACCAATC
>JAGZXE010000018.1:0-17024 GCA_018378615.1 Parahaemophilus parainfluenzae | reverse complement strand
GCATACTTGTTAGTAAACTGTGAACCTTGCGCTTCCATTACGCGTGGGCTCGCATAGTTTTCAGATGCGATAAGCTCGATATGCTCTTCTTGACGACGATTTTCGCCCTGAATGGCTTGCCATAGAACCGGATCGTAATCAGCGATGTTCATACTTTTTTTAAACATTGTGTTTTCCTCGTTGTTTGAATTATTTGTGTATAGTTTACCTGTTTCCAAGTAAAAACTTAATCAAAAATTTCGATCATATTTTTCATTATTACAATGAAAAACATTCATTTATCTAAATCGAGCCTTTTTCTTTCACTAATTTCTCAATTAGTTTAACTTCTTTTGTTTTCTCGCCAGCTCCCAATTTACGGCATTGGCTGGTTTCTTTCGTATAGGTATTAAAATTAGTCATCCTTGTTGGGCTTTTCATTTTAATCTTCATATCCAAATGATTACCGCAGTTATTACAAGGTGAAACAAATTCCTTATCTAATTCTTTAAATTCTGGAGATTGTTCAATAATTTTCGCGACTTGTGGTGAATGCGCTGTTTTAAATAGACGATCCGTAAAGTCATAACTTAACTTACCATCACTTGCCTGCCATTTAGCTTTAGCTTGCAATAAATAACGCATCCAGCCTTCTTTTGTATCAATCTGTGAAATGCCGCGTAGAAGCACAGTTTGATCTGCGTGATAGGTGACATAATCAAAATGCTCAACTGGTAAAGGGGATTTCGCAGCAGGTTTTACATGGCAAATCCAATCGCCGACTAAGGCTTTTTCCTGTTCCGTTTGTTGATGTGCCGTTGCACATCCCGATAACAATACTGCGATAAAACTACTTAATACTAATTTTCTCATCATAATTCTCCTTTATTAATTAGATTCCCGCACTTTAAAAAATAAAGTGCGGTTGAAATCGTATTTGTTTTTCTTTATCGACTCTATTTCTTGACAAACCATTTATTCAATAACTGAATGTCCTTGTCATTTTCTGTCACTCGTCGGCAAGTTTCAAAATCCTTACCGAGAATAAGTTGATTGCCATTTTGTTTCAGCTCAATTGGCATATCCGTATGATTACCAGATTTACTATAAAATGCAGCCAACTGTTCTTTTTCTTGTTTTTGTAAAGCTTTATTTTGCTTGATGACTTTAGCCACATTTTTACTATGAGCCGGCACCATAGCACGATCGATAAAATCAAAACTCAAGACATTATTTTGAGCCTGCCATTTCACCTTGCCTTTGGTTAAATAACGAATTGTGCTCTCTCTATCTAATTCAATGCTAGAAATGCCTCGCAATAGCCCGGTTCCATCAGATTTCAAAACAAAATGATCTAAACGATCATAAGTTTGTTTATCTTTCGTCGGGATCGTATGACAAATCCACTCGCCATCTAACGTTGAGCTTTTTGAAACGCTTGAAGCCCCGGCACAACCTGTTAATAATACTGCGACGATACTACCCAATATTAACTTTCTCATAAGATACTCCTTTTATTGACTGTAGGGATAACATTCATCACTACAAAGTAGGAAAAATTTTGTTTAATCTGGAATACGCAAAAGGCGGCAGTTGCATAAATCATCACTTTCAAATTCTGATATTTCACCTGCAACCTTATTTGGAATCGGGAATAAACGCACAGTTAGCGGTTTATTTAAGCGAAATGCCATCGTCCCCGTATCACGCATAATCGCCGCGATGCTTTCAGCCTTAGCATTTCCCGCTACAGGAACCGTATCTAAACCGATACCGCATACAGCGCTATACGTCAGTAAAGCACGAATATCAAAATAGTGTTTTTGTGTTCCTTCGGCTAAACCTAAATCTTCCGTCACCGCCAACATTAATCCGGAAAACCCAACCAACGGCACACGTTGGATTGATTTAAACACTTTTGTCAGTAAGGCAGAAACCTCGACTGAACCAGCCGCACCAAAATAGGGCAATCCCATTAATTCATAAATTTTTGTCATGGATGCACAATTTTTCGATGGTGCCGCCGAACTATCAATGCCTGCAAATTCGAATTCACCCGATAATTTGACCGCACTTAACATCTCTAATACTTGATCTACATGATATTGCAGCGCTTGCGACATCACTTGATAACAATCCGCATAAAATTGATTATGAGACGATTTTGGTACAGATTTTAATACTTCGACTAATAAATCGGGTGTTTCTAAACCAATAACAAAACTGTTTGGCAAATGACTTAGATGATAACCGGCGGGGAAATAAGGAATAAATGGCTTGCAGTTAAAATTCACCGTAAAGTTAAAATTACCTTCACCACGTGGTGTGATATTTGCAATTCGTTGTACGGCATAAACAGATTGTTCGATAAGTTCATTATCTAACACGCCATTTTCATCTAATGGTACATTGACACAAGCATTACACAAGTCGCCATAAGCTGCGATTAACTCTGGCAATAACGCGATTTCCTCTTTATTTCTCGCCGCACCTATCGCAAATCGAAGACGAATGCCACTTTCATTAAACTTATTCAGTAACTCTGTTAGATACTGCAAATCTGCTTTTGCTGTTTGCAAATTGGTTAAATCCAAATATTCACCAAAAGGATTGGTAATTACTCGAATCGATTGCAAGGTATAACCTGCTTTCTGCACAGCTGGCAATAACAGATCCACATCACGTTTCACCGAATAGAGGGCGTCTTCCCATTGCGTTTTATCTTTATGTAACGTCAGAAAAAAACTTATGGTACGAAGACGACATAATTCCTTATTTTTATAATCCATTCGAGCCCTTACCATTAAAGTAGTTAATTTTTATTGTTCACGAGCGACGGCACGATGACCAATATCTCGACGATAAAAACGTCCTGTCCATTGAATTTGTTCAGCGAGTTTTAAGGCTTTTTGTTGAGCTTCAAATACGCTTTCGCCTAATGCAGTAACACAAAGCACGCGACCGCCATTCGTAACTAATTTGCCTTCTTTTTCTGCGACACCCGCTAAGAAAACTTTCTCATTTTCGACCGCACTTTGTGGTAAACCACTAATCACATCGCCTTTACGATAATCGCCTGGATAGCCTTCCGCGGCTAACACAATACCTAAGGACGCTTTTGGATTCCATTGAGATTTCACTTCATCCAATTTTCCCTCGCAAGCTTTAAGGCAAAGCTCAACGAGATCTGATTCAAGGCGTAGCATAATCGGTTGAGTTTCCGGATCACCAAAACGACAGTTAAATTCGATCACATTCGGCTGACCGTTCGGCATAATCATTAATCCCGCATAAAGGAAGCCAGTATAAACATTGCCTTCTGCCGCCATACCATTGACCGTTGGATAAATCACTTCACGCATAATACGATCATGAATTTCAGGTGTTACCACTGGTGCTGGCGAATATGCCCCCATGCCACCAGTATTTAAGCCTGTATCATTTTCACCCACTCGTTTATGGTCTTGACTGGTTGCCATAGGTTCGACATTTTTACCATCTACCATGACGATAAAGCTGGCTTCTTCACCATCTAGAAACTCTTCAATCACCACTCGGCTACCCGCTTCGCCAAAAGCATTGCCAGAAAGCATATCACGCACAGCCTCTTCCGCTTCTTGCAATGTCATTGCAACGATTACGCCTTTGCCCGCTGCCAAACCATCCGCTTTTACGACAATTGGCGCACCTTTTTCGCGCAAGTATGCCAATGCAGGCTCTACTTCAGTGAAGTTTTGATATTCTGCCGTTGGGATTTTGTGACGAGCGAGGAAGTTTTTGGTGAATGCTTTTGAACCTTCCAATTGTGCAGCCGCTTTAGTGGGACCAAAAATTTTCAATCCAGCTTCACGAAATGCATCAACCACACCAATCACTAAGGGAGCTTCAGGACCAACAATGGTTAATCCAATTTGCTTATCTTGAGCAAATTTTACCAATGCGGGAATATCTGTTGCAGAAATATTCACGTTTTCTATTTTGTGTTCCAATGCGGTACCTGCGTTGCCCGGTGCGACAAAAACTTTATCTGCTAATGGAGATTGTGCTGCTTTCCAAGCCAAGGCGTGTTCACGCCCGCCATTTCCGATGATGAGGATGTTCATGTTATAGTCCTTGCGTATGCCTAATTTAAAAAAGTGCGGCTATTTTTTCCTGTAATCCCCCCTCTTTTGTAAAGAGGGGGCTAGGGGGGAGATTTAAACGATATTGAATTTAGTATGAGCTTGAAATCACTTCTGCCAAATCTCCCCTTCCCCTCTTTGCTAAAGAGGGGATAGCTAGATAAATTAATGTCTAAAATGACGCATTCCAGTTAATACCATCACCATATTATGTTCATCCGCGGCATCAATAACTTCTTGATCGCGCATTGAACCACCTGGATGGATCACACATTGAATCCCCACTTTCGCCGCCGCATCAATACCGTCACGGAATGGGAAGAATGCATCAGATGCCATCACACAACCGGCTACGGTTAAACCTTCATCCTGAGCCTTAATCCCTGCAATCTTCGCAGAATATACACGGCTCATTTGGCCTGCACCAATGCCGATAGTTTGATTGTCTTTGGCGTAAACAATGGCATTCGATTTCACAAATTTCGCCACTTTCCAGCAGAACAATAAGTCTTTTAGTTCTTGTTCAGTTGGCTGACGTTTACTTACCACTTTTAAGTCATCCACGCCAACCATGCCTAAATCCGCATCTTGTACTAATAAACCGCCGTTTACACGTTTGAAATCTAGACGTTCAGAACGTGAAGTCCATTCACCACATTCAAGCAAACGAACATTTTTCTTACGTTTCACCACTTCTTGCGCTTCAGCTGATACTTTCGGTGCAATAATCACTTCAACAAATTGACGTTCCACGATTTCAGTCGCAGTTTTTTCGTCTAATTCACGGTTGAAAGCAATAATGCCGCCAAATGCAGAAGTTGGATCAGTTTGGTAAGCGCGATTATAAGCTTCTAAAATATCTTTACCTAAAGCCACGCCGCATGGATTGGCATGTTTAACGATCACACAAGCCGGCTCATCAAATTCTTTCACACATTCAAGTGCCGCATCGGTGTCTGCAATATTATTGTAAGACAAGGCTTTGCCTTGTAATTGATGAGCAGTGGCTACGCTCGCTTCTTTCACATTTAAATCAACGTAGAAAGCCGCATTTTGATGGGAATTCTCGCCGTAACGCATGGTTTGTTTACGCACGAAGTTAAGATTTAAAGTACGTGGGAATTGACCGCACTTCGCATTTGCGTCTTCTTCCTCTGCTACATGATACGGTTTCACCATTTGTCCAAAGTAGTTAGCAATCATAGAATCATATTGAGCGGTATGTTCAAATGCTTTAATCGCAAGGTCAAAACGAGTTTCAATTGTTAGGCTGTTGTGGTGTTTATCCATTTCAGCAAGAATGTTGTTAAAATCATGATTATTCACCACGATCGCCACATCTTTATGATTTTTCGCGGCAGAACGTACCATTGTTGGACCACCAATATCGATATTTTCTACCGCTTCTGCCAAAGTACAATCAGGTTTAGCCACGGTGGCGGCAAATGGATATAAATTCACAACGACCATATCAATGCCTTCAATGCCATGTTGCTGCATGATAGCGTCATCTGTACCACGACGACCAAGAATACCGCCATGTACTTTTGGATGTAAGGTTTTCACACGACCGTCCATCATTTCTGGGAACCCCGTATAATCAGATACTTCAGTCACCGGCAAACCATGTTGCTCCAACAATTTTGCAGTACCACCTGTGGAAAGTAGTTTTACACCTCGCTGTACTAAGCCTTGAGCAAATTCTACGATACCGGTTTTATCAGAAACACTCAGTAAAGCCTGACGAATTGGACGATCTGTCATTACATTTTCCTTTAATTAAATGGTTAAAAATAAGCGCGGGGAATTATAACGCAAACGTTTGCGTTTATGTAGAAAAAATTTTCCTGGTAAGCGCACTTCAACGTTCGACTGCTTATTAGGAGGTTTAAAAAACAAAAAAGCCCGCAAAATGCGGGCAACCTAACAGTGTGAATAATGTGATTAGCGTTTGCGGTTATCTAAAGAAAATGCACCGGCACCAGCAAACACAAAATAGAAGAACACGAGAGAGTAAAGTAAAGCTAGCTCACCACCGTTCGCGATTGGGAATAATAAATTCCCTTTACCTGCAACGTGCATAAAGAAATATGCATAAGCCATTTGACCCGAAAGGATAAATGCCGCCGGGCGAACAAATAAGCCTAAAATTAATAGGATTGAACCAACAATCTCGATTACTCCACCGACGATCATCATTGGATCGCCCACTGCGCCGTTACCGCCCGTCATTGAAATTGGGAATTCCCAGAATTTCGCTGTGCCGTGTAAGATAAACATATACGCAGCGACGATACGTAATAAAGCTAAAACATACGGAGAGTATTTTTCTAAGTTTTTCATAAAGTTTTCCTAATAAAAAGTGATTTGAGAACGGGCCGTATATTAATGATTAACTCAAAGCCAAACAATACCTTGAATCGAAAAAGACTTTTTACTATTAGGAAATAATCTTACGCTTTGCTGATTTTCTCAATCCATTGTAAAAATTCAACAGCTGGCATGAATCCATTAACACGACTGCCTTCAATTTCTTTTCCATCTTGGTTAAAGAATAAAATTGTCGGTAAACCTAACACTTTATATTTTGTCATTAAAGCGCGGTTTTCTTCGGAGTTTTTTGTCATATCGACTTGAAGAAGCAGCATGTCACCAAAGGCTTTTTGTACACTTGGATCACTAAATGTTTCTTTTTCAAACTCTTTACACGCCACACACCAATCCGCATAAAGATCGAGCATCACAAGTGGTTTGTTATTTTCAGCAAGTGCTTGTTGTAATTCAGCTTCGCTTTTCACTTTCTTAAATTCAACATGAGAAACCTCCTTATTTTCGACCCCACTTGGTGCTTGGCTTTCACCCCAAACCCAAGTTTGAAGCGGTTTAACACTAATCATGGCTGCCACTAAAAAGAGAATTCGGAATACCCAACCAGTGCCATTTTTCGGCATTTGAAAAGCAAACCAAATGAAAAATGCGGTACCCAACATCGCCCATAATCTTGGAGTCCATTCATCCGGCAAAATACGAGAAATTAAGAATACCGGTAACGCGAGCATCACAAAACCAAAGAGTTTTTTAACGGTTTCCATCCACATACCTGATTTAGGCAGGATTTTATTCCCAAATAAAGTGATTAAAATCAGCGGTACGCCCATGCCCAACGCAAGCAAATAAAGCGTAATTGCGCCAGTGAATAAATCCCCACTCTGCGCCACGTAAAGCAAGGCGCCAGAAAGCGGTGCGGATGTGCAAGGCGAAGCCACAAGCCCTGCAATCATCCCCATTAAGAACACGCCACCAAAGGCACCGGCTTTTTGTTGCTGGCTAAGTAAAGACAGTTTTGTTTGTAAGGAACTTGGGAGCTGTAAGGTAAACACACCGAACATCGACAATGCTAACAAGACAAAGATGATTGATAAGCCAATCATCACATAAGGATGTTGTAAAGCGACTTGGAATGGCAAACCAATTGCGGCGACAATCAAGCCTAGCAAGGTGTAAGTCAGCGCCATCCCCTGCACATATACAAAACTTAATGCGAAAGCGCGCCACATATTAGGGCGTTGATTTTGACCAATCACTATCGCTGAAAGCAACGGCAGCATTGGCAACACACAAGGGGTAAAAGCCAAACCTAAGCCCAATAAGAAAAAGCCAAATACGGCATATTTGCTATTAAATAAGCTTTCCGCTAAACGATCTTGCTCTGCTTTAGGTTGTGCGGAAAGTGCGGTCGATTTTTCCGATGTTTTTTCAGTATTAGCGACCTGTGCGATAGGTAAATCGGCTACTTTGATTTCTTTCACTTCAGGCGGATAACAAAAACCAGCAGTACAACCTTGGTAAGCAATTTCAACCACATCTTCGGCTTTTAATGGCGGGTGGCTTGCTTTAAAAATAGCTTGCACGGGCTTTTTGAAAATCTTCATTAAGCCAAAATAAGGATCGTTATAATCCTCGGGTGAAATAGAAAATGTGGGCAAATCAAATGATGAATTTTCTTCTTGATTGAGCTTCACGGAAATTTTCTCTTGATAGAGATAATACCCTTCTGCTATCGACCAATTGACGATCACATTTTCTTGATTTTCGCTTTTCGCAGCTGAAAATTGAAAAGCGTCATCCACAGGTAAGAAAGCCGGTTTCTTATCAAAAAGACCGGCTTGAGTGGAAAGTGCGGTAAAAATAAAAAATAAAAAAAGAAGAATTCGCTTCATCATAAAGTTCCAACTATTGTTCCTACTAAAATTCTAGCATAGATGAGCGGAAAAATAAAAAATAAAAAAAGAAGAATTCGCTTCATCATAAAGTTCCAACTATTGTTCCTACTAAAATTCTAGCATAGATGAGCGGAATGTTAATAATTTATGACTTAGATCATAAAATTAAATGCAATTTAAAAAAAAGACTGCACTTTTCTGTTGTTACAGCAATGTTACAATTATAGAATATGCCCATAACGAAGTATAACAAGGAGCAACGAATGGCTACCCCAAAAATTCTCATTGTGGAAGATGAAGCGGTAACCCGTAATACGTTAAGAGGAATTTTTGAAGCTGAGGGCTATGAGGTATTACAAGCACAAGATGGTGCAGAAATGTATCGTCAGTTAAACTCAGAAACGGTTAATCTCATCGTATTAGATATCAACTTACCTGGTAAAAATGGTTTATTACTGGGGCGTGAATTACGTGAGAAAGCTGCAATTCCATTAATCTTCCTCACGGGGCGAGATAACGAGGTCGATAAAATTTTAGGCTTGGAAATTGGGGCAGATGATTATCTCACTAAACCATTTAACCCAAGAGAACTCACCATTCGTGCACGAAATTTATTGCATCGCACAATGACACTAAATGGCAAAGAAACCCATTTACAACGTGAGAACTATCGTTTTAATGGTTGGACGCTGGATTTAAATAGCCATAATTTAATTACACCAGAAGGCACTGAATTTAAGCTGCCTCGCAGTGAATTCCGTGCCATGTTGCATTTCTGCGAAAACCCTGGCAAATTGCAAACTCGTGAAGAATTATTGCTAAAAATGACGGGACGTGAATTAAAACCACAAGATCGTACCGTGGATGTAACAATTCGTCGCATTCGAAAACATTTTGAAGATCATCCTAATACCCCTGAAATCATTGCTACCGTGCATGGCGAAGGCTATCGTTTCTGTGGTGAGTTAGAAGAATAATCTATCATTTAGTAATAGAAGGCTGAGTCAAATCAGCCTTTTGTTTTTTGCTATCCACGGCGAGATTCGGTAAAATCAACGCCAATTTACGATTAATGAACAACGGATAACAATGACCAAGAAGAAAGTCAAAGTCGGCTCCAACACCATTGCGTTAAATAAACGAGCAAGACACGAATATTTTATTGAAGATGAAATTGAAGCCGGCCTTGAATTACAAGGTTGGGAAGTGAAATCAATGCGCGCAGGTAAAGCCAATATCAGCGACAGCTATATCATTTTTAAAAACGGGGAAGCCTATTTATTTGGTGCGACCATTCAACCATTAAGCTTGGCTTCTACCCACGTGGTTTGCGATCCGACGCGTACGCGAAAGCTTTTATTGAATAAACGTGAACTGGATAATCTTTTCGGTAAATCAAGCCGTGATGGTTTTACCATTGTTGCCCTTTCTCTTTATTGGAAAGGTGCTTGGGCAAAGATCAAAATCGGTCTTGCGAAAGGTAAAAAACAACATGATAAACGTGATGATATTAAAGAGCGTGAATGGAAAGTAGCGAAAGAGCGTATTATGAAAAATGCACATCGTGGATAACTCTCCCTCCAAACTGACAAAATGCCTTTCAATCGAAAGGCATTTTTCTTTTTCTCAATATGAAAAAAATTCTCATAGCCATGAATAAAATTATATTGATAATCATTCTCTTTTGAATTAGTATCTTCGCCCAATTCTTTTCGTTATATAAGGAGCTCTAATGAAAAAAGGCATTCACCCTGAAAATTATCGTACTGTTTTATTTTATGATTCCAACGCAAAACAAGGCTTTCTCATTCGTTCTTGTGCTAAAACCAACAACACCATGAAATGGGAAGATGGTAATGAATACCCTGTATTTATGTGCGATACCTCATCTGCTTCTCACCCATTTTATACTGGTAAAACTCGTCAAATTGGTAATGAAGGTCGTGCAAGTGAATTTGCAAGCCGTTACGGTAAATTTGGCGCATTTAAATCAAAATAGGAATATTCAATGAAAGTATTATCTTCACTCAAAAGCGCAAAAAACCGTCCTGGCTGCAAAATTGTTCGTCGCCACGGTGTCGTTTATGTCATTTCGAAAACCAACCCTCGCTTTAAAGCACGTCAAGGTGGGAAAAAGAAAGGTTAACCCCAATAAAAAAGAGCGGTCAAATTTCCGCTCTTTTTTTCATTTAGGCATTAAGGTTTATAAATAAACTCAACGCCTTCTTCATCTTCTTCGTCCCAATCATCCCAGTCGTCATCTTCATCATCAAATTGATGTTCAGCGAGCTGTTCTTGATGGTAATCTTCCCATTTGAATTTCACTTCTTCCGGTTTATTTTCTTCTATTTCAACGTCACGCGGATTCGCTTCAATGAAATCCATAATATCACGACAAAGTGGTGGCACATTTTTACCGGTTGCGGCGGAAATAAGGTGATAGCCTTCTTCCCAACCAAGACGTTCGGTAATCTCTTGTGCTCGTTCATGCGCCTCTTCTTCAGTCATCGTATCAATTTTATTGAAGACTAACCAACGCGGTTTATCTGCCAATTTTTCGCTATATTGGAATAATTCAGACTCGATGATCGCAATATTATCCGCAGGATCGGATTCATCAATTGGGTTAATATCCACTAAATGAATTAACACTCGACAACGTTCTAAGTGTTTCAAGAAACGAATTCCTAAACCCGCACCATCGGATGCACCTTCAATCAATCCAGGAATATCTGCCACTACAAAACTATGACTCTCATCCACTTTCACTACGCCTAAACTTGGCACTAAAGTGGTAAATGGATAATCCGCGACTTTTGGTTTTGCAGCTGAAACGGCACGAATAAAGGTGGATTTACCCGCATTCGGTAAACCTAACATGCCGACGTCCGCAAGAAGCATTAATTCTAATAATAAATCACGTTTTTCCCCTGGTGTACCCATGGTTTTTTGGCGAGGTGCACGGTTTACTGAGGATTTAAAACGCGTATTACCTAAACCATGATAACCCCCTTTCGCCACTAACATTTTGGCACCATGCTTTGTTAAATCGCCAAGCACTTCTTTGGTGTCATTATCAATTGCACGCGTTCCCACTGGTACACGTAATGTAATATCTTTACCACGGCGACCGGTACAATCTGAACTATGCCCATTCTCACCGCGTTCTGCGGCAAAACGTTTCGTAAAGCGATAATCGATCAAAGTATTTAAGTTTTCATCTGCAACCAAATAAACATCACCGCCATCACCGCCATCACCGCCATCAGGGCCGCCTTTTGGGATAAATTTTTCACGGCGGAAACTTACACAACCGTTTCCACCATCCCCTGCTTCCACACGAATCAGGGCTTCATCAATAAATTTCATAAAAACTCTCCAATATTTAACCGCACTTTACTTTGATTGCGGTAATAACTTATGTCCGATTGCCGACAAAATTGCTCCGCATACTACAACAAACGCCCCGATATAGCTAATCATATTTAATTCTGGCGCGGCAAAATTATCAGGGCTCGCATAATGCGCAAGATGAGCAAAGAAAATGGTAAATAGCGGTACCAAGGTAATCACAACGCTTACTTTAGAAACTTCCCAACGATTAAGGGCTTCAGCATAAGCGCCATAACCAAATAAGGTATTTAAACAACAATAAACCAAACAACCAAACGCTAACGGGCTGAGTTCTCTCACTTGGGAAAATTCAGCAACAGGCGTAAATACCAAAAGACAACCGAAATAAATCATTAATAAAATTTGTGGTGAACTAAAACGGCGAAGCATTAATTTCTGTGCCATACCATAAGCAACCCAAATTAACGAGCCGGCCAGACTTAATAATACGCCTGTTAAATAGCGACTTTCTCCTTGAAACCCATCTAGCTTATCATTGAAGAAAAGCACTAACCCTACAAGTAATAAGACTAAACCTATTTTTTGGTGTAATCCGAGCTTTTCTTTAAAGACAAAAAGACCACAAATCAACATGCCAAAAGAGGAAAAGTGAATAAAAATTTGAGCCGAAGAAGGATCGATAAACTTAAGTGAGCTATTAAATAAGAAGAAGTTGCCAGATAACCCTATGACACCAATGACTACCAACCAAATAAATTGACCACCTTTCAAAAATTGTGGCAATTTGTTCTTATAGGCAAGCAAAATAAAGAGTGCTAAAAATGCCACAATAAAGCGATACCACACGATCGTTTGTGGCGTCATCACGGATAAAACCTGTTTTAACGCGATGGGTAAAGATCCCCATGCCATCGCTGTAATTTAAAATTATTCAGTTACAATACTTACGTATTTACGGCTTTTCTCGCCTTTAACTTCAAATTTTACTTTACCGTCAGCGGTAGCAAATAAGGTGTGGTCACGACCCATACCTACGTTGTTACCTGCGTGGAATTTAGTACCACGTTGACGTACAATGATGCTACCTGCTAATACAGATTCGCCACCGAAACGTTTAACACCAAGGCGTTTAGCTTCAGAATCACGACCGTTACGAGTTGAACCACCAGCTTTTTTAGTTGCCATCTACTTGATCTCCTCTGAAATTATGCTTGAATCCCAGTGATTTTCACTTCTGTGAACCACTGACGATGACCTTGTTGTTTACGGCTGTGTTTACGACGACGGAACTTAACGATTTTAACTTTATCGCCACGACCTTGTGCCACAACTTCAGCCACTACTTTCGCGCCAGCTACTACTGGTGCACCAATTTTAACATCTTCACCATTAACGACCATCAACACTGAGTCGAACTCAACTGTTGCGCCAGTTGCAAGTTCAAGTTTTTCTAAACGAACGACTTGACCTTCGCTCACACGGTGTTGTTTACCGCCACTTTGGAAAACTGCGTACATAAATACTCCGCTATAAATTGTGCTTCTCCGTTACTATTTTCGGTCCGCACTTCAAAATTCATATAAATAGGTCGCAAATTCTACGGAAAAAACAACTCGATCGCAAGTACTTATTTGCAATAAAATAAAAAAAAGCGCTTTTCCTCGAGTTTAATTTCAGAAACCTTAAAAAATCGGGTAAAATTCACCGCACTTTCTTTATATATACACAACCATCGAACCAAATGAAGATGAACAAACAAGATTTAATGGATATGCATACCATCCAAGCATTAACTGATGCGGATATGCAGAAAGTCAACCAAACCATTTTAGCACAAATTAACTCCGATGTGCCGATGGTTAATCAGCTTGGTTTTTATATTGTACAAGGTGGCGGAAAACGTATTCGACCACTTATTGCGGTTTTAGCGGCACGTGCATTAGGCTATGAAAGCGATAAAGTGGCGACTTGTGCTACCTTTGTAGAATTTATTCACACCGCATCTTTATTACATGATGATGTGGTGGATGAATCGGATATGCGTCGTGGTCGCGCAACGGCAAACTCTGCCTTTGGTAATGCCGCTAGCGTATTAGTGGGTGACTTCATTTATACTCGCGCATTCCAATTAGTGGCGCAGTTACAATCTCTAGATATTCTTCGCATTATGGCAGATGCCACCAACGTGTTGGCGGAAGGTGAAGTTCAACAATTAATGAACGTGAACGATCCCGATACCACGGAAGAAAGCTATATGCGCGTGATTTATAGTAAAACAGCACGTTTATTTGAAGTGGCTGCGCAATCTGTGGCGATTGTTGCGGGTGCTGAAAAATCAATTGAAACCGCATTTCAAGAATATGGTCGCTATCTTGGTACTGCATTCCAATTAGTAGATGACGTGTTAGATTACAGCGCTAATGCAGCTGCATTAGGTAAAAATGTGGGTGATGACCTCGCTGAAGGCAAACCTACTCTCCCTCTATTACATGCAATGCGTCACGGCAATCCACAACAAGCCGCGCTTATTCGTGAAGCCATTGAACAAGGCGGAAAACGTGATGCGATCGATGACGTACTTGCGATTATGGCAGAACATAAATCTCTCGATTACGCAATGGATCGCGCGAAACAAGAAGCTCAAAAAGCGGTTGATGCTATTGCCTTATTACCTGAAAGCGAATACAAAAAAGCCTTAATTTCACTGGCTTATTTATCGGTAGACCGAACTTATTAATATGACTGAAGAACAAATTCAACCGCAAAGTGCGGTCGATTCTCAAGCTAAATTTCAAAAACCACGTAAACAAAAAGTGCACAAGGATCCCAATGCACCTTTTATTCGTGAAAAACTCGAATTACCTGAAGGGCATAATAAGCTACTTCTCCACTCTTGCTGTGCGCCTTGTTCGGGTGAAGTGATGGAGGCTATTTTGGCTTCTGGTATTGAGTTTACGATTTATTTTTACAATCCGAATATTCATCCATTAAAAGAATATTTAATTCGTAAAGAAGAAAACATCCGTTTCGCCCAAAAATTCGGAATTCCGTTTATTGATGCAGACTACGATCGCCAACAATGGTTTGATCGCGCAAAAGGCATGGAATGGGAACCTGAACGAGGCATTCGCTGCACCATGTGTTTTGATATGCGTTTTGAAAAAGCAGCTGAATATGCTCATGAACATGGTTTCCCTGTATTTACCAGCTGCCTTGGTATTTCTCGCTGGAAAGACATGGAGCAAATTAATGGCTGTGGTCACCGTGCTGCTGAAAAATATGATGATGTAATTTATTGGGATTACAACTGGCGTAAAGCTGGCGGATCGCAACGCATGATCGAAATCAGTAAACGTGAACGTTTTTATCAACAGGAATATTGTGGTTGTGTTTATTCTTTACGAGACAGCAATAAATGGCGTGAAGAAACAGGGCGACAAAAAATTGAAATTGGTAAACTCTATTACACGCCCGATTAAAAACACATAAAAAAAGAACCGCACTTTCAACATGCGGTTCTTTTTTATTTAATCGACGATAAGACGCCCACCTAATGCATTCTCTAAAGAATGATCTAACTGCTGAATTCGCGTACATAACACGTTTTCAATCTGGGCATTTTTATTCTTTTCTTGGGTTAATTCAAAACTTAAATTCAAGGCAACAATAGAAAGCACACGGTCTAATTGTAATAAACCTGTACGCTCTTTCATTTCAGACACTTGAAGATCTAAATTACGCGCCGCTTGACGCAAAATCTCTTCTTGTTCTGCAGGGACATTCAAGCGCAGCACTTGCCCTAATACAACAACTTCAACCAGTTTTAATGACATGTTATTCCCTTATGTTGAATGCTCAAGTAATCCTATTATGCCACAGCCAAATGCCTTCGTCATAATTTTTACGTTTAATTGACCGCACTTTATCCGTTCGCCCCATTTCGCAATTTACGCTATAATGCGACACTTTTCATTATTTTTGAACGGAATATTTATGCCAACTATCGCTCCTAATCCATTAGTCCTAGTGGACGGTTCATCTTATTTATATCGTGCTTTTCATGCTTTTCCGCCACTCACCAATTCTGCTGGCGAGCCGACTGGTGCCATGTACGGTGTATTAAATATGCTCAAAAGCCTGATTTCGCAAGTGCAACCGAGCCATATTGCGGTAGTCTTTGATGCAAAGGGCAAAACGTTCCGTGATGAAATGTTTGAACAATATAAATCCCATCGTCCACCGATGCCGGATGAGCTACGCAAACAAATTCAGCCATTGCACGATATTATACGTGCCCTTGGCATTCCTCTTTTAGTCATTGAAGGTGTTGAAGCCGACGATGTCATTGGTACCTTGGCGGTAGCGGCTTCTAAAGCCAATCAAAAAGTTTTGATCAGCACCGGTGATAAAGACATGGCGCAGCTAGTGGATGACAACATTATGTTGATCAACACCATGAATAATACCTTATTAGATCGCGATGCCGTGATTGAAAAATACGGTATTCCACCAGAACTTATCATTGATTACTTAGCGCTAATGGGCGATAGCGCCGATAATATTCCAGGCGTAGCGGGGGTGGGTGAAAAAACGGCTCTCGGTCTCTTGCAAGGTATCGGCAGCATGGCAGAGATTTATGCCAACTTAGACAAAGTGGCTGAATTGCCAATTCGTGGGGCAAAAAAATTAGGGGATAAATTATTGGCTGAAAAAGAAATGGCCGACTTATCCTATCGTCTTGCCACGATCAAAACCGATGTCGCCCTCGATATCACTCCGGAGCAACTTACCCTTGGTGCAAGCAATAACGATCAACTTACCGAATATTTCGGCCGTTATGAATTTAAACGTTGGCTCAATGAAGTGATGAATGGTGCTGATTCCATCACCAATAACAGCGAACAACCGACGAAAATTAATCATTATCAAGCAACACCTGCGCTTGCTCAAGACAATAGCGATGAAGCATTGCCGGCAATTCAAATTGATCGCAGCCGTTATGAAACCTTGCTCACTGAAGCAGATTTAAATCGTTGGGTGGAAAAACTCAATCAAGCCAAACTTTTTGCCTTGGATACAGAAACCGATAATTTAGATTATATGGCTGCCAACTTGGTGGGTATTTCCTTTGCGTTAGAAAACGGTGAAGCCGCTTATTTACCGCTACAATTAGATTATTTAGGCGCACCAAAAACTCTCGAAAAAACAACCGCACTTACGTTGTTAAAACCGATTTTAGAAAATCCTACTATTCAAAAAGTCGGGCAAAACTTCAAATACGATCTCACCATCTTCGCCCGTAATGGCATCGATGTGCAAGGTGTGGCTTTCGACACTATGCTTGAAT
>JAGZXE010000163.1:0-3056 GCA_018378615.1 Parahaemophilus parainfluenzae | reverse complement strand
GCTCAAATCAAAGAGAATAAAGCTGAAAATGAAAAGCTCTCACAAAGAAATCAAATGATTTCCGCCGAAATTCAAGGATTAACAAAAGGCTTTGAATCTATTGAAGAGCGTGCACGCATGAGTCATGATATGGTCAAACCAAACGAAGTGTTCTATCACATCGTCAAAGAGCATAAATAATGAACCGCGAAATTATTGCCGTCATTCCTGCTGCGGGTGTTGGAAGCCGTATGCAAGCAAACAAACCGAAGCAATATCTGAAAATCCTAGACAAGACGATTCTGGAACATACGCTCTCAGTCATTCTATCCCATCCTGCAATCAATCACGTTATCCTTGCGGTGGGAAAAAATGATCCCTATCTTTCTGAAATTACCTTATTCCCTCATCAAAACATCTCCCTCGTTGAAGGGGGGGAAACACGCGCTGAGTCAGTTCTAAATGGACTCAACGCGATCAAAAATGACCATGCTTGGGTGTTGGTGCATGATGCAGCCAGACCTTGTTTAACACATCAAGATTTAGATAAATTGCTCCAAATCGATGATGAGCAAGGTGCTATTTTAGCTATTCCAGCGGTCGATACGATTAAACGCGCGAATAAACAACAAAATATTATTAAAACAGAAGATCGCTCCGAACTTTGGCTTGCTCAGACGCCTCAATTTTTCCGTTGCGATCTATTAAGAAATGCACTTAAACAGGGGCTTTCTCAAGGCGCTAATATTACAGATGAAGCCTCTGCGATGGAACTTGCCGGATTTCAACCGCACTTAGTCGCAGGACGAAGTGATAATATTAAAGTCACGCGTCCAGAAGATTTAGCTTTAGCCGAATTTTATTTAACAAGGAAAATTCTATGATACGAATTGGACATGGGTTTGATGTTCATGCCTTTGGTGAAGATCGCCCTTTAATTATTGGTGGCGTTGAAGTGCCTTACCACACTGGGTTTATTGCCCATTCTGATGGTGATGTCGCCTTACATGCCTTAACAGATGCTTTATTAGGTGCAGTAGCATTAGGCGATATTGGTAAACTCTTCCCTGATACCGATATGCAATATAAAAATGCAGATAGCCGTGTTTTATTACGAGAAGCATTCCGCCAAGTACAAGCAAAAGGCTATAAGGTCGGTAATGTGGATGTAACCATTATTGCTCAAGCCCCTAAAATGCGTCCTCATATCGATGCAATGCGAGCGAAAATTGCGGAAGATTTACATTGTGATATTGAGCAAGTCAACGTGAAAGCAACCACAACAGAAAAACTTGGCTTTACAGGCCGAAGTGAAGGTATTGCTTGCGAGGCTGTCGCATTATTATTAAAAGCTTAAATTTTAGGTAAAAGAAAAGGTTGGTAAAATACCAACCTTTTTTATTTGGATTAAATTCTTATTGTTTTTTTAATAAATCGCGAATTTCAGTAAGTAACTCTTCTT
This sequence comes from Parahaemophilus parainfluenzae, assembly GCA_018378615.1. Lineage (GTDB taxonomy): Bacteria > Pseudomonadota > Gammaproteobacteria > Enterobacterales > Pasteurellaceae > Haemophilus_D > Haemophilus_D parainfluenzae_X. The sequence goes on along the minus strand of JAGZXE010000163.1, from coordinate 1,615 downwards.
GTGAAGGACCTTTTACTTCTTCTACTGGTTTTTTCACTTTGTTGCTACGTTGCCGCGCATTGCGAATTCGCGGAATTCTTTAAGAAAGCTCATAAAATTTCCTTTTGTGTTGGTTTAAAAAATTAAAAGAGTGCGTATTATAGATTTTTAGATTAAAAAGTAAACTGTTATTTAAATAAAAAATGCACTTGGTTGGAATAATTTTTCTATTTCTGACACAGATTTCTTGTCATTAATATAAACAATGACACTATCGCCTTCTTCAATTGCCACCTGACGACGTGCAATGATAACCTCATTTTTACGTAAAATTGCCGCAATCATTGCACCAACTGGAAGTTTAATATCGCCAATCTGTCTTCCAACCACATTGGATGTTGTCGAATCACCATGTACCACAAGCTCAATAGCTTCCGCAGTACCATGACGCAAAGATGTCACGTTTTTGATATCCCCTTTACGCACATGCCCCAATAAAGCGGAAATTGTCGCTTGTTGTGGTGAAACCGCAATATCAATGGTTCCACCTTGAATCAAATTGATATATGCCATGCGCTGAATCAGTACCATGGCTTTTTTCGCCCCTAGACGTTTTGCTAGTAACGCAGACATAATATTGGCTTCATCGTCCGCACTTAATGATAAAAAGACATCGACGTTCTCAATATGCTCTTCAAAAAGTAAATTTTGATCAGAAGCATCACCATGGAAAACAAGGGTTTTAGAGAGTTTCTCAGCCAAGACTTTTGCTTTTTCACCGTCTCGCTCAATAAGTTTCACTTGATACTTATCTTCTAACTGTTTTGCAACACCAGAGGCAATATTCCCGCTGCCGACAATCATGATGCGCTTGTAGGTTTTCTCAAGGCGTTGCAACTCACTCATCACCGCTTTAATATGCTCTGTCGCACAAATGAAGGTGATTTCGTCTCCCGCCTCAATAATGGTCGAACCTTGCGGGCGAATTAATTTATCATTACGTAAAATTGAAATGATACGGCAATCAATATGTGGCATATGCTCTTTAAAAGCGGATAACGCATAGCCCACTAACGGACCACCGTAATATGCTTTCACGATCACAATGCTAATTCGATTATTGGCAAAATGCGCCACTTGCAACGCACCTGGATAAGCAATTAAGCGTGTAATCTCATCTGTAACTAAATTCTCTGGCGAAATCAGATGATCGATTGGTACGTTTTCATCATTAAATAATTTATCTTTCTCACGCAAATATTCCGCATTACGAATACGTGCAATACGTGTTGGGGTATTAAAAAGAGTATATCCCAACTGGCAAGCAATCATATTGATTTCATCTGATGCCGTTACTGCAACCATCAAGTCTGCATCAGCGGCTCCTGCATCACGCAAAATTTTAGGAGAAGAAGGAGAACCTTTAACCACGCGTAAATCATGCTTATCTTGCAAATTCTGCAAATGTTGAGATTCATTATCGACTAGCGTGATATCGTTATCTTCACTCACTAAATTTGCCGCAAGTGTTGTGCCTACTTGCCCTGCACCTAAGATGATTATTTTCATTCTGTTCTCTCCACAACCAAAGGTCGGATGCCAATTTCAGCTGAATTTAGACCGCACTTTAATGCCT
>JAGZXE010000017.1:0-17230 GCA_018378615.1 Parahaemophilus parainfluenzae | reverse complement strand
TGATTTTTCTTTTTCATCATAGGGTTAAAGTGTTAATAATTCAGTTAAATGATTGATTTCTAATGTAGGCAAAACACTTGCTTCAGTAAATGAATTGAGGTTTTTACCCGATAAATTAATCCATACAGCTTGGCAGCCAGCTTGAATGGCGCCTTGAACATCCGTAGTTAAGTTATCACCAATGTGTAAAATTTCACTCGGTTTTACGCCAAAATAATGGGCGGTTTGGTGGAATAAATCTTGATGAGGTTTCGCTCTGCCTTGTTCTCCACCACGTAAACTCAGCTGAAAGTGTTCAAACCCAATACGTATGGCAATCACATTACCATTGGTAATCACGCTCAATAGGTAGCGATCTTTCAGTTGATTCAGCACTTCAATACTTTCTGCGGGTACATCAATTTTATGTCGCCATTCAATAAATTCTTCCATGGCAAGCGCTAAAGTGCGGTCAATTTCAACCGCATTTTTACCATGATGTGCCAGTAAGTTACGTAACGTTTCGACACGCCAGGCAATCACATCTTCAGCAATCAAGGGATCTTTCTCAGCCAGTTGCCATTTCCATTCTCGCCAATATTCTGAGGTAAGATCGCTCAGTTGTGCGTGTTCTTGCACACATTGAAGAAAGCGTTCTTCGGCTAAACGAATGACATCACTGTTATCGTAAAGGGTGTCATCAAGATCAAAACTCATGACCTTGAAAGGCTGAAGACCGCGGTAAAATCGCATAGTTAATCCTATTTAATGGTATTCACACCAAGCCATGCTGTTGCACGTTCATTGGTGATTTCTTCGTGTGTCCACATGCTCATTAAGTCAGGCTGAGGATGCTTGTCGGTGTTATATCCGATCAAATGAGCAAAATCAAATACGGCATGTGGATAACCGTTAATAAGCAATAAGGCTAAATAACCACTTTCATCCCAGCAGATTTCTAATTTACGTGCTTCATGATGATTGCGTGTGTTATCAACATTATAAACATGTAAGCAATCGACAACAGGCTGCGCATTTTGACGCATATCTAACGCATAAAAATAGCCCGTTTCGCCATCATCTTCAAACATCACCGCCAGATGATCGTGCACAGTCGAGTGTGTACCGACTTGTTTTGGTTGACCGAGAAAAAGTTGGTCTTCTAGGGTTAAATGTAACATGGTATTTCCTAATCAAATTGTGTAGTCCAGTGACTACTATGGTGTGCTTGAAAGCAAAGTTCAACCTGTGCAAGCGTATTTTTTTCTTCATTCATAGGTGGCAGTTCATTCAACGCAAAATAGGCAGATTGGACGGTTTCACTATTTGGTTGAAATTCACCACTTAATGGTTCGCACATGACGAAGGTTTTGAGTACAGGATGTACAAAAGGCGGAAAATTGCGTTTATGTTGTTCGTGAATAGCAATAATGAAAGTAGGTTTTACATTAAGCCCTGCTTCTTCGCGTACTTCTTTAATCGTATTACTATGAATGGTTTCTAGTACATCTATCCAACCACCGGGCAGTGACCAAAGCCTATCATTTTCTTGTACTAATAAAATTTTATCATCTTTGAAAATAGCTGCACGAGAGTCGATTTTAGGGGTTTGATAACCTGCCCCATTGCAGAAAAACGATTTGACGGTTTCTTTGGGTATTGCTGTTTTATAAGCGAGCATTTCAGCAGACAAATCCCGCAAGCGTTCATAGCGTTCAATGTCATAGATATTTTTGCAATAAGTTAACCCGTTTTGTGCAATGCTTTGGATTTCGATAGCCCAAGATAGCCAAGGTTCAGTAAGAAGTGAATCAGATTGTGTCTTCATAAAACACCTTAAAAAAACACCGCACTTTTGTGCAAAGTGCGGTGAGATTTTACAGTAAATTCAGCGTGAATTACGCTTGACCTTTAACCGCTTTTAAACCTAAGAACGGAGCTGGTGTACCAGCGCGTTCTAATGCTTCTTCGATACGGATTAATTGGTTGTATTTCGCAATACGGTCAGAACGGCTCATAGAACCAGTTTTGATTTGACCTGCTGCTGTACCAACCGCTAAATCAGCGATAGTCGCATCTTCGGTTTCACCTGAACGGTGAGAGATCACAGCGGTGTAACCTGCATCTTTAGCCATTTTAATTGCCGCTAAAGTTTCAGTTAAAGAACCGATTTGGTTGAATTTGATTAAGATAGAGTTTGCGATACCTTTTTCGATACCTTCTTTTAAGATTTTGGTGTTAGTGACGAATAAGTCGTCGCCCACTAATTGAACGCGGTCGCCTAACACTTTAGTTTGGTATGCGAAACCATCCCAGTCAGATTCATCTTGACCATCTTCGATAGACACGATTGGGTATTGTTTGGTTAATTCTTCAAGATAGTGTGTGAACTCTTGAGAAGTGAATGAACGGCCTTCGCCTTTCATTTCGTATTTGCCAGTTTCTTTGTTATAGAACTCAGAAGATGCACAGTCCATTGCTAAAGTCACGTCTTTACCTAATACATAACCTGCTTTTTCTACAGCTTCTTTGATACATGCTAAAGCGTCAGCATTAGATGCTAAGTTAGGTGCGAAACCACCTTCATCACCTACAGCAGTGCTCATGCCTTTAGATTTTAATACTTTCGCAAGGTTGTGGAATACTTCAGCACCGATACGAAGTGCTTCACGTAATGTTTTCGCACCAACTGGTTGAATCATGAATTCTTGGATATCAACGTTGTTATCTGCGTGCTCACCACCGTTGATGATGTTCATCATTGGTAATGGCATAGAGTAAACGCCTGGCGTACCGTTAAGTTCTGCGATGTAAGCGTAAAGCGGTAAACCTTTAGACGCTGCAGCGGCTTTTGCGTTTGCTAAAGATACCGCTAAGATTGCGTTTGCACCGAAGTTAGATTTGTTTTCAGTACCGTCTAAATCGATCATGATTTGGTCAATTTCAGCTTGGTTAGACGCTTCTTTACCCACTAATGCATCTGCGATAGGACCGTTTACAGCCGCAACCGCTTTTAATACACCTTTACCTAAGAAACAGTTAATTAAAATTAGTTAGGCGAACCTAAAACGGGAATATAATAAAGCAAATTTAGAAATTTGTCTTGGAAAAATGACCGCACTTTGATCTGTATCTTGTTTTTCAATAAAGTGCGGTGAGATTTTGTCTTTTTTTATCCAATATCTATTTAATTTTAGTGGATTTATTCATAAAAGTTCGTTAAAGTGCCCGTAAATTCCATACTATTTTAGTATGAATTATCAAGTGTTAATTAAGACTTTATAGAATAAAAAAGGAATGATTATGTCTGTTTCAACATTTTTCGAAAAGACTAAAGCGCAGATAAAAAATGCAGTGTCTGCACATCCGATTGCAATTTTTCTAATTAGTGCATTTGCAATTGGAATTTGGTTTATGGAATTAGAGCCTCGTCAAGGAAATGATCATTTGGCTTATTGGGTATTTGAGCCAATGTTGTTTATCTTTGTTTATCTCTCTCGCCCATATTCTTGGTATCGTTTTTCATGGATTGTGCCATTGGTAGCGCTGGCTATCATTGGCATGACTAATGATAGTGCAGAGTTTTATCTCACGAGTCCAAAATTCTGGGGCGCAAATTTTATTGCGTTACTGGTGTTATTGGGTTTTCCATTTGAAAAAAATAATCAAGGGTTTACCTACCGTAATTTTACCAATCTATTCCATCTTGGCTTAGCGACGGCGGTATGGTTGTTGGTGTTTGGGTTAGTGGCGGCTATTTTATTTACGATTAAAACGCTCTTTAATGTCGAGTTTTCTGATAGTTTCTATGAGCATATTTATACATCTTTAGGCATTTTTACTTTGCCACTCTTTTTCTTAGTATTCCAACAACGCCAAGCTAAATCAGAAATGACGTTAAATCGCATTTTTGAGATCTTAGTTAATTTTGTATTAGCACCAGCATTGATGATTTTCACTGTGTTGCTTTATGCTTATGTTGTGCAAATTATTTTTGAAGGCGTATTACCAAAAGGGATGCTGGCTAATATTACTTTGCCTTACCTGCTTGGTGGTTTAGGCGTATATGCATTACGTTCTATTTGCGCTAAAGCCCGCTGGGAAACTTTTTTTAAGTTCTATCCATATCTTGCTATTGTGCCAATCGTGTTGCTATGGCTGGCGATTGATCGCCGTATTAGTGCCTATGCTTGGACGGAACAACGTATTTATTTAGTGGCCTTGACTACGGCGATTACGATTGCTTGTGCGATTCTAACTGTGCCGAAAATTCGTCAATATCGTTTAATCTCTGCTGTTGTAATGGTGGCAATTTTCTCCATGACCTGGGTAGTGAAGCCAAAAGAAATTGCTTACCAAAGCCAAACGGAACGTTTTGAACAGCTATTAATAAAACTAAATTTATCCGATAGTTCAGGAAAAATTCGTGATGATATAGATTTTGTTGAACGTTTAGAGAATATGCCGAAGAGCGAGCTTAAAGATTGGGAAGAACTAGATAATTTAACATTTTATTTGGTTCGTCATATAGCGCTAGACTCTTATGTAGAAGATCCTTATAAAGAAAGAGACGAGATATTTAAGCAGAGATATGGTAAAAAATCTGAAGAGCTTTTGGCATTACATATTTATGGTGATCATATCAGCATCAATGAACAAGTAATTAGCGACCGAAAAACAACAATAGAATTTCTATGGGAATCAATTGATGTCACGCCGTATAAAAAATGGATTCGAGTGCCGACATATTCATTCTATCGTCTAGAGCCTCGGGCTTATATGAAATCTGATGAAAAAGCGGATAAGCACGAAGAGAAGCCAGAGGTTTGCTTTGTTGAAGATCATGACAGATATTGTACTAATATGGATGAACATATTCACAAAGTATTCAAGGAACATCAACTAGACCCGATGAAAAAAATGTCTAAAGCTGATCTTAAACCGTTTACTCAAGATTTATTAAAAATTGATGGACCAAGTTTCACGGTTTATTTGAGAGAGCTTGAAATGGAGTTTAGTAAGGAAAAAGGTTATTACTATAGTGAAGTATCTGTACAAGCTATTTTTGATAAGTAACCCTAAATAAAAAACGCTGTGATGTTTCACAGCGTTTTTTGTAAAAATTAGCTAAAAATGACCGCTTTAAATATTAAGATATGTGTTTATAGAATACCTTTTTTAAAGCTTGCGTATATGTATCTAAAATACTAAACATGGTTTCCCGATCTTCACCAAATAGTGAGATTTCATTATTTGAACGAACTTTGTCATAAGCTGAAAAAGCGATTTCAAACTCTTCAGTGCGTAATTTAATGCTTTTCCCGTGCAGTATAAGGCTTAGTAAGCTGACTTCTTTAGGTGTTAATTCTGGAAATAAATGGCTTATCCATAGCTCCATAGAGTATTGAACAGACTCGCTAATTTTGTCATGTTTTTTACTCTCTTGTCCTGGATGTAGTCGATAAAGCAATAAGGGTTCTGGTAAATTAGCAAATGTCTTTTTGTGCAATGCACATTGTATCCACATATGAAAATCGGGCGCAGTGGCTGTTTGTGCATAATTAATGTTGAGCGCTTTAATGCTCGAATGTCGCCACATTGAAGATGGATTAATGATATTGTCACGAGCTAAAGAAAAATGTGCTTTTATATCTTTATCTAAAAGAGGAAGTGTACTTATTTTAGTCGTTTTATCAGTTTGCCCATCATTAAAGAGCAGAGCATTACTTCCTAAAATATCAATTTCGGGATGCTCGTCTAAATATTGAACTTGTCTTTCAAAACGGTGTGGCACACAAATATCATCGGCATCCATACGTGCAATATATTCAACATTCATATAGTTAAGCATATCCATAGCAAATTGCATGACAGCAGGTTCACCTTGGTTTTGAGGTAAATGGTAAACACGTAAGCGAGTATCTTTCGCCGCATAATCTTCGAGAATCTTGCCTGTGTTATCGGTAGAAGCATCATTAACCGCCAGAATACAAAAATCACTAAAGGTTTGATTCAATAATGAATCTAAACATTCAGTGATAAAATTTTCTGCATTATAGGCGGGTAAAACAACAGCAAGTTTCATTTTTTCATTTCCGTGTAGATAAAAGCGTATTCTATTTAAATTACGACCGCGGCGATAGTCAGAAGTTTAACTTTGTTAGTTATCTAAAATATTTTTATAGAGCGGGGCTTTATTACTTTTCACTCACATTACAAATTCTGCTATTCAATCACTGAGATATTTTGCAAAAATGCAACAAAAACTGACCGCTCTTTATTGCCGCTAGGCAGTTTTCTTATCTAAAATTTAATGGTTGATAGGTAAATTTAATATGTCTGCAATTTCTATTATGCGAGGCGCGGCTGATTTTGGGCAAACTAAGCAATAGAAATTGTCGGAACCTGTATTAACATAAAGCAAAGGCAGTTATTGATAATATTCATATTTCTTTGTGGTTTTATTTAACCATATACCTTTTTCATCATACATAATGCTTTCAATCACATTACCGTGTTGATCAAATTTATGACGTGTTGTGAGCGTCTCTTCTAATTTCCCATGTTGGTCAAAAATTTCGCGTTTTAATTCATTGTGGTTTTTGTCATAAGTAAAATCTGCTCGTCCATTATTAAAAGACGTGTTATTTACAAAGTTACCATTTTCTAGATAACGATAAGTTTCGCAATTGCTTTCTTTTCCTTTGTCATCAAAGTCACAAGTTTTGGTGAGTTTATCGTCCTTGTAATGGAATTTTTTCGCATGGCCGTCAAGCATCTCTGCATAAGAAACGTCTTCAGAGATGAGTTTGCCATCTTTGTCGTAAACTCTTTTGATGTAATCTTCTTGAAAATTTGGCTTTTTCGGCTTTTTGCCTACATAAGTGATTTCTAAAATGACGCCTGAACCATCGCGGTTTTCTTGATAGTGGTAGAGTCTTCCATGAGTCTCTTTATAGATATCGGAACGAATTTCTTCTAATCGATTGTTTTGATCATATCGATAATTCGCCGTCGTTTTATCGGAAAATTCAGATTCTTGGGTAATCTCTTCAGTCTTAATTAAAAAGCCTTGTTCGTTATAAAATTGACGAACATCGTTCGTGACCACTTCTCCTTCTACTGCATCAGGATTATCTTCCGAATGTGAAATAACGGATTTCACTTTGCCTTGTAAGTGATTTGCTTGCCAATCAGTTTGCACAGGGAAAAGTGCGAAAGCAGAGGTAGAAAGGCTGGCGAGAAGGGCAGTAAGTAAAAATTTATGCATAGTCGTTCCTTTTATCACAAGCGGTCGGATTTAATAAATGTTTTGCAAAAAAACACTGAAAAATAACCGCTTGTTTAAGTTATATAAATAGTTGACTAAAATGTTATACTAATTCAAATGTTTTTTGAAGTGTAGTTAAATAAATTTGCTTTTTTATAGGGTAAGAAAATGATGAAAGTATTCCGGAAAGTAGTATTTTTCTGTATTGATAAGAAAAGCATAATACACAAATATATTGATTAAGAGAGATATTAGGAAATATGCAGCGTTTAAAGACACCATTAGAAATATTTTTGTGGACAATTGGTATATTGTTTGGAATTGTCACGTTATTATTTATTTTGAGTTATTTTGTATTTTATGTTTTGTTCTCTTCAGCTCCACAAGATTAGGGGCTTAGAGGCGTTCAGTTACAAGATAAACCGTATTTAGCAGGTATTGATGATCTATCTTCGAATGCATTTGTTTTTGCAACAACCGGAGAAGATGCGCCAGATTATGTTATTACGCTCGATAATACGTATTTTAAGTGGGGCGATTTTCGTTTAAATAAACTTTCATTAAATAGTAAGGTTGTTAGAATCAATGACTTGGTTAGATTGGGTGAACAACATGATACTGACTTAGGCATGCCAGAAACGATTTCTATTAATGGACAGTCTTGTTTGAGTAGAGGAAACTTTGTTTTTGTACGGATAAAAGGTAAGGGGCCTTCGATGTCTTATTCTGATTTTACCTTAGCCAGTTGTGAAATACCTGAAGGTGAAGTTATTCTACCGACGATTCGTTTAAAGAGTAAAGTTGCATTTTATGAAAATCGCCAGCTCAATTATGATTACCTTTGGAAACATAATGAGTTAATAAGTTCACAGATAAAGCAAGCTCATAGTTATAATGCGAACTTTGTAGAGCCGAGTTTGCAAGTTCAGTTAGCTAATGATAAAGATAAATTTGATATTTGGTGGTATTACACTGATTTAACCAATTATGCGAAGCTTATCCAAGTTGTTCACGGTGATTATATGGATGATGCGAGTAGTGAAAGGAATTTTGTTATTGGTGAGTGTCGTTATAAAGTAGATAACACTCAAATTTATCTCACTGATTTAACAAAAGATACCGCACATTGGCATTTTATTGATGATTTTGATTCAGGTGATATTTCTGATAAATGTAAAATGCAGATCTTGCCTTATCGTTTGGTGAAACGGTAATCGAATCAATCAAATTAAAATGCTTAAAAATACAAAGTGCGGTCAAAAACACAAGAATTTTTGACCGCACTTGTTTATGGAATTATCAGCAAATTACTTTTCAGTTTTTAACTGATTTTCTCTGGCTGCTTTGACAAAACCTTCGAATAATGGGTGGCCATCACGTGGTGTTGACGTAAATTCAGGGTGGAATTGACATGCTACAAACCATGGGTGGTTTGGTACTTCAATGATTTCCACTAATTTACGATCCGCAGATAAACCAGTTACTTTAAGGCCCGCTTTTTCAATTTGTGGAAGCAGGTTATTGTTCACTTCATAGCGGTGACGGTGACGTTCTTCAATGGTTTCTTTGCCATATAATGCACGCGCTTTTGAGCCTTCAATTAAATGACATTGTTGCGCACCTAAACGCATCGTACCACCCAGATCTGAATTATCATCACGGGTTTCAATGTGGCCTTCCGCATCTTGCCATTCTGTAATTAAACCCACAACAGGTTGCTCACAGTGACGATCAAATTCAGATGAGTTCGCTTTTTCAAGACCTGCAACATTACGCGCATACTCGATTAATGCAATTTGCATCCCTAAACAAATACCGAGGTAAGGCACATTGTTTTCACGTGCATATTTTGCGGTCAAAATTTTGCCTTCTACACCGCGATAGCCAAAGCCGCCCGGTACTAAAATACCATCGACACCTTTTAATACGTCAGTGCCTTTGGTTTCGACATCTTGCGAGTCAATGTATTTGATATGTACGCTTAAACGGTTTTTCAAACCTGCGTGTTTTAAGGCTTCATTCACTGATTTATAAGCATCTGGTAATTCAGTATATTTACCTACCATACCGATTGTCACATCGCCCACTGGGTTCGCTTCTTGATAAAGCACTTGTTCCCATTCTGAAAGGTCCGCTTCTGGGCAGTCTAAGTGGAAACGTTGGCAGATGAATTCATCTAAACCTTGTGATTTCAATAATGCTGGAATTTGGTAGATTGAATTCACATCTTTTAATGAGATGACCGCACGTTCTGGTACGTTACAGAATAAGGCGATTTTTGCACGCTCGTTTGGTGGAATCATGCGATCTGAACGGCAGATAAGCACATCCGGTTGAATACCAATCGAAAGTAATTCTTTTACAGAATGTTGCGTTGGTTTGGTTTTTACTTCACCCGCAGTCGGGATGTATGGCACTAAAGTTAAGTGCATAAAGAGAGTATGCTCACGACCTACTTGTACGGCAAGTTGACGCAGTGCTTCTAAGAATGGAAGTGATTCAATATCACCCACAGTTCCGCCTACTTCCACGATAACCACATCATGGCCTTGTGCGCCGGCGATCACTCGATCTTTGATTTCATTGGTAATGTGTGGGATAACTTGAATTGTCGCACCTAAATAATCACCACGACGCTCTTTGCGTAATACTTCAGAATAAATTTTACCTGTGGTGAAGTTGTTGCGTTTTGTCATTTTGGTACGAATAAAACGCTCGTAGTGACCTAAGTCTAAATCGGTTTCCGCCCCGTCTTGTGTCACGAACACTTCACCGTGTTGGGTTGGGCTCATTGTACCCGGGTCCACGTTGATGTAAGGGTCTAATTTCATAATAGTCACGTTTAAGCCACGTGCTTCTAAAATGGCTGCTAATGATGCGGCAGCAATACCTTTACCTAACGATGAAACCACACCGCCTGTGACGAAAATATAATTTGTAGCCATAGTGAGAGACCTAAAATGTTGGGATAAAAATGATTATAGCCAATCATCTTTTATGCAAATTTGTGCAGAATACTGAAAAGTGCGGTCAAAAATAAAAGAAAAAGATGATTAGCTATCAAGACGGGAGGATAGTTTACAGGATTTGAGATTTTTATACAATCTTGTCTTGTCAGGAATGTATGAAAATTAAATGGCTTATCATATTCTCCATTCTACGATAGAATACGCCCAAATTTTTTTACAAAGAAGAGAAGAATTTATGACAAATAAAGCATTAAGCGTAGTGATTTTAGCAGCCGGTAAAGGCACTCGTATGTATTCTGATTTACCTAAAGTCTTGCACAAAGTGGCAGGTAAACCGATGGTAAAACATGTGATTGATACGGCAAATCAATTAGGTGCGGAAAATGTGCATTTGATTTATGGTCATGGTGGCGAATTAATGCGTGAGCGTTTGGCAAATGAAAGCGTGAACTGGGTGTTCCAAGCGGAACAGTTGGGTACAGGACATGCTATGCAACAAGCAATGCCTTTTTTCCGTGATGATGAAAATGTTTTAATGGTGTATGGCGATGGCCCAATGATTACACCGGAAACATTGCAAAAATTAATCGATGCGAAACCTGAAAATGGTATTGCAGTGTTAACCGTCGTATTAGATAACCCAACAGGTTATGGTCGAATCGTACGTGAAAATGGCAAAGTTGTAGGGATTGTTGAACAAAAAGATGCAACGCCTGAGCAGCTTAAAATTCAAGAGATTAATACAGGTGTGTTAGTTTCAGATGGTGCAAGTTTCAAAAAATGGTTAGCGCGTTTAGATAATAATAATGCACAAGGTGAGTTTTATATTACTGATGTAATTGGCTTAGCTCATCAAGATGGTTGTCCGATTGTAGCTGTTCAAGCAACTGATTTTATGGAAGTTGAAGGGGTAAATAATCGCCTACAATTAGCCAAAATGGAACGCTATTATCAACGTAAACAAGCAGAAAAACTTTTACTTGCAGGCGTGATGTTGATTGATCCTGAGCGTTTTGATTTACGCGGCACATTAGAGCACGGTAAAGATGTTGAAATTGATGTGAACGTGATTGTGGAAGGCAATGTGCGCTTGGGCGATCGTGTAAAAATCGGTGCGGGTTGTGTATTGAAAAACGTGACTATTGGTGATGATGTTGAGATCAAGCCTTATTCTGTTTTAGAAGATGCGACAATTGGTGAGAAAGCGGCGATTGGTCCATTCTCTCGTTTACGTCCAGGTGCTGAATTAGCGGCAGAAACCCATGTGGGCAACTTCGTGGAAATTAAAAAATCCACAGTAGGTAAAGGTTCTAAAGTAAATCATCTCACTTATGTGGGCGATACCGAAATTGGTGAGAACTGTAACATTGGTGCAGGTGTCATTACTTGTAACTATGACGGTGCGAATAAATTTAAAACAATCATTGGCAACAATGTATTCGTAGGTTCTGATACACAATTAGTCGCGCCAGTTACTGTGGCAGATGGCGCAACGATCGGTGCAGGCTCAACGATTACTCAAAATATTGAGAAAGATGAGCTTGTGATTACTCGTGTGCCGCAACGTCATATTCAAGGTTGGCAAAGACCGGTGAAGAAAAAGTAATTAACATTGCAAGGCGAACCAATGTGTTCGCCTTTTATAATTTGATGCCTTTTGCTTTATAAAGGCTATTCGAGTTGTTAAAATCATCGTCCATTTATAAAGACAGATAATTTCCTATGACAAAAAATAAAACAGGACTTTCATTCCTTTGGTTAAGTGCGGTCGCATTTATCCTTGATTTACTGACCAAATATATCGTAGTGCAACGCTTTGATCTCTATGAAAGTGTGAACATATTGCCCGTTTTTAATTTAACCTATGTGCGTAACTATGGCGCAGCGTTTAGTTTTCTTGCTGAACATGATGGTTGGCAGAAATATTTCTTTATCGTGCTAGCAATCGGGATTTCTTTAATGCTGGCTTACTTTATGAAAAAGAATTCTGCAGAGCAAAAATTACAAAACTCAGCTTATGCACTGATTATTGGCGGTGCGTTAGCCAATATGGTGGACCGTGTGTATAACGGTTTTGTAGTGGATTTCTTAGATTTTTATTGGGATATTTATCATTATCCGGTATTCAATGTAGCAGATATTGCCATTTGTATTGGTGCGGGTTTATTAGCATTAGATGCCTTTAAAGGTGATAAAAAGAGCGGTCAAAAATGAAGATAATTTTAGCCAATCCTCGCGGATTTTGCGCTGGTGTCGATCGAGCCATTAGCATTGTTGAATTAGCGCTTGAAATTCATGGCGCACCGATTTATGTGCGTCATGAAGTGGTGCATAACCGTTTTGTGGTGAATGGTTTGCGTGAACGCGGAGCCATTTTTGTGGAAGAACTAAGTGAAGTGCCAGATGGCGCCATTGTGATTTTCTCCGCCCATGGTGTGTCACAAGCCGTTCGTCAAGAAGCGAAAGATCGTCAGTTAAAAGTGTTTGATGCAACTTGTCCGTTGGTAACCAAAGTGCATATGCAAGTGGCACGTGCGAGCCGTAAAGGGACAAAAGCGATTTTGATCGGACATAAAGGGCATCCAGAAGTAGAAGGCACAATGGGGCAGTATAATAATGCCGAAGGTGGCATTTTCTTAATTGAAAGCGTAGAAGATATTGCTCGCTTGCCGGTTCAAGAAAATGATGATTTAACCTTTATGACACAAACCACACTTTCTCTCGATGATACGGCGGAAACTATCAGTGCATTGAAAGATAAATATCCTGCGATTCAAGGTCCACATAAAAACGATATTTGCTATGCTACAACGAATCGCCAAGAAGCAGTGCGTGAATTAGCGAAACAATGTGATTTAGTGGTAGTGGTGGGCTCTAAAAACTCATCAAATTCTAACCGTTTAGCTGAGTTGGCATCGCGTATGGGTGTGAAATCAAAATTGATTGACGATCCAAATGATGTGGCAGCAGATTGGTTTGAAGGCGTTGAAACAATTGGCGTAACAGCAGGCGCTTCAGCACCAGAAGAGTTGGTGCAATCCGTGATTGCTCGATTAAAAGAATTTGGTGCCGATACTATTGAAGAGCTTCAAGGCTTAGAAGAGAATATGTTCTTTGAAGTACCAAAAGAGTTAAGAATAAAAGAAGTGAACTAATTCTATTAAAAAAGTGCGGTTAATTTACCGCACTTTTTTTGTGTTATTTTATTTTTTATTGTGCACTTTAAGCCATTTTTGCATTTGTTCAATTTCCGCTTGTTGTGCGTTAATAATATTCTCAGCAAGCTTACGCATCTCAGGATCTTTTCCATATTTTAATTCAACTTCAGCCATTTTTACTGCGCCAATATGGTGTGGCAACATACCTGCTGCAAAAGCGACATCGGGATCTTGATATTGCATAGCTGCCATCATGTCTTGATGCATTTGATTCATACCCTGCATTAATTCTTGTTGCATTGCAGAACCTGTCGACATTGGCATATTCATGTGTGCTTGGTGCTGTTGTTCATTCGCTTGGGCACAAATTGAAACTGCAGCAGCGCTAAGTGTAATAAAAGTCATAAGTTTTTTCATGTTTTGCTCCTATGTGATAACTGAATGAGCGCAAATCATAAACGTTAACCTAAGGTTAAGGTCAATATTTATTCCGAAAATTTTTGGTGAGGTGCTAAAATAAGACAATATTTGATATGAGGGACAGAATCATGAAGCAAAAAATTGTGCTTGCCACGGGCAATAAAGGCAAAGTAAAAGAAATGGCAGATGTATTAGCAGATTTTGGTTTTGAAGTCATTGCTCAGACAGATTTAGGCATTGAAAGTCCAGAGGAAACAGGCTTAACGTTTGTTGAAAATGCCATTCTGAAAGCACGTTATGCATCTGAAAAATCAGGTTTACCAGCTATTGCAGATGATTCCGGTCTTGTGATGGATGCGTTAAATGGTGCGCCAGGATTATATTCTGCACGTTATGCAGGTGTGGATGGTGACGAAGCTGATGCAAAAAATCGTGAAAAATTACTGGCAGAGTTAGCCGATGTACCGACTGAACGTCGCCAAGCAAAATTTGTGAGTACGATTGTGTTATTACAACACCCAAGTGATCCTTCTCCAATCATTGCTCAAGGTGAATGTGACGGGCAAATTATTTATGAAGAAAAAGGTGAAAATGGCTTCGGTTACGACTCGCTCTTTTTTAGCCCTGAAAAAGGCTGTACCTTTGCCGAATTAGAAACCGTAGAGAAAAAGAAAATTTCTCATCGTGCGAAGGCATTAGCTGTTTTAAAATCAAAATTAACTGCCTAAAGTGCGGTTGATTTTTTACGAGAATTAAAGGATACAAAATGATTATTACCACTACGCCTAATATTGAAGGTAAACAAATCATAGAATATAAACAAGTCGTCTTTGGGGAAGTGATTGCTGGGGCAAACTTCATCCGTGATTTTTTTGCGGCTATTACCGATGTGATTGGTGGGCGTTCGAGTGTTTATGAGCGTCGTATTAGTCGTGCACGCCAAGATGCCTTGAAAGAGTTGGAAGAAAAAGCGATTGCTTTAGGAGCAAATGCCGTGGTTGGCGTAGAGATTAATTACGCAACAGTAAGCAATAAAAGTATGTTTATGGTGATTGCGAGTGGCACAGCTGTAGTGGTGCGCTAAGGTCGTTTTTTTATTTGCTTAAATGTAATTTTTGCGATCAAGATCGCAAAAGTGCGGTTGATTTCTTGCGTGTTTTCCGTGTTTCTTAAAAATGTCACTGTTGATATGAATCAACGGTACTTATTTGTTAATAAAGGGCATTTTTATGAAATTGATGAAACATTTATTTAGTTCATTATTTATTGCAGGCGCGATGTTGGGTACACAAGCGCTTGCTGAAGAAAATACATCTGAGCAGGCTCAACTGCAAACGCAAGTGCAGCAACAAACTGCTGTGCAAGCACCATCACAAACTGTACAACAAATGGTGAGTGATAAATTAAATATCAATACCGCCAGTGCATCAGAAATTCAAAAAGCGCTGATTGGTATTGGGGCGAAAAAAGCAGAGGCCATTGTGCAATACCGTGAAAAACACGGTAATTTCACTGCGGCAGAACAACTACTTGAAGTACAAGGCATTGGTAAAGCTACGTTAGAGAAAAACCGAGATCGTATCGTGTTTTAATGTTGTTATTTTTATATGAAAAGCGGAATAGTGATATTCCGCTTTTTTTATTTTAAAGCAGAAAATTTACCAAAACTTGCAAAATATCAAATTTTTTTGGAATAAGTTGGGGATTTCTTGCAATGGTTTTATAAGAGAGTAGAATACCAAACGGGTATAGGAATACCTATGTTGTAGTATAAGAAATAATAAACCAACTATTTGGAGTTAGATATGGCATCAGAAAATTTAAATCAATCTTCTGTTGCTCTCACACCAGTTGAAGCAACGGATTATGCTGAAAGCGTTGCTGCGTATAAAGCGCAAAAACGCCCATTTTTATCATTTCTGTCTGGTATTAGTGCAGGGGCTTGTATTGCTTTGGCCTTTGTATTCTATACGACGACACAAACAGCAAGCGCAGGAGCGCCTTGGGGATTAACCAAGTTAGTCGGTGGGTTAGTCTTCTCTTTAGGCGTAATTATGGTGGTAATTTTAGGATCTGAATTATTCACCTCTTCTACTTTAACCTTAGTTGCCCGCGTAGGCGGTAAGATAACCACAACTCAAATGATCCGAAATTGGATGCCGATTGGTTTATTTGTTGCATCAGGTTTTGAACACTGTGTGGCAAATATGTTTATGATTCCGCTTGGCATTATTACAGCACATTTTAGTACACCAGAGTTTTGGCAACAGATTGGTGTGGATCCAATGAAATATGCAGATTTAGATCTCTATCATTTCATTGTGAAGAATTTGATTCCAGTAACGTTAGGAAACATTGTGGGTGGTGCGGTTTGTATTGGCTTATTCCAACGCTATTTAACCAAAACTCACTAATGGGCTAACGAGCTATCACAGATTTATTTTTATCAATTGAAAAAGGAAATGACTATGTCAGAACTTAATGAAGCACAAAAAGTTGCGTGGGCAGGATTCGTTGCCGGTGATTGGCAAGAAAACGTCAACGTGCGTGATTTTATTCAAAAGAACTACACCCCATATGAAGGTGATGATTCTTTCTTAGCAGGTCCAACCGAAGCGACAACAAAACTTTGGGAAACCGTTATGGAAGGAATTAAAGTTGAAAACCGCACGCATGCGCCGTTAGACTTTGACGAACATACCCCTTCAACGATTACTTCTCACGCACCAGGTTATATCAATAAAGACTTAGAGAAAATCGTAGGTCTTCAAACCGATGCTCCATTAAAACGCGCCATTATGCCATTTGGTGGTATTAAAATGGTGGAAGGATCATGCAAAATTTACGGTCGTGAATTAGATCCTGAAGTGAAAAAAATCTTCACTGAATATCGTAAAACCCATAACCAAGGTGTGTTCGATGTTTATACACCAGACATTTTACGTTGTCGTAAATCAGGTGTATTAACCGGTCTTCCAGATGCTTACGGTCGTGGTCGTATCATCGGTGACTACCGTCGTGTTGCACTTTATGGTGTTGATTTCTTAATGAAAGATAAGTACGCGCAATTCACTTCTTTACAAAAAGACTTAGAAGATGGCGTAAATCTAGAAGCAACTATCCGTTTACGTGAAGAGATCGCAGAACAACACCGTGCATTAGGCCAAATGAAACAAATGGCAGCAAGTTACGGTTTCGATATTTCTAACCCTGCAACTAACGCTAAAGAAGCAATTCAATGGATGTACTTTGCTTACTTAGCCGCAATCAAATCACAAAATGGTGCAGCGATGTCATTCGGCCGTACTGCAACCTTTATCGATATCTATATCGAACGTGATTTAAAAGCAGGTAAACTTACTGAAACTGAAGCGCAAGAATTAGTTGACCACTTAGTCATGAAACTTCGTATGGTTCGTTTCTTACGTACACCT
>JAGZXE010000016.1:0-21098 GCA_018378615.1 Parahaemophilus parainfluenzae | reverse complement strand
CGACTTAGATATTTACATGATTGTTGCTGTGGACTTCTTCAATATGGGCGCCATGGAAAATAAAGGGTTGAATATCTTTAACTCTAAATTTGTGTTGGCAAATCCACAAACGGCAACCGATGATGATTACCTTGCCATTGAAAGTGTGATTGCGCACGAATACTTCCATAACTGGACAGGAAACCGTGTGACTTGCCGTGATTGGTTCCAATTAAGTTTAAAAGAAGGTTTAACAGTTTTCCGTGATCAAGAATTTTCATCTGATACAGGTTCTCGTGCCGTTAATCGCATTAATAACGTGAAATTCTTACGTACGGTGCAATTTGCCGAAGATGCAAGCCCTATGTCACACCCGATTCGCCCTGAAAAAGTCATTGAAATGAATAACTTCTATACCGTGACTGTATATGAAAAAGGGGCAGAAGTGATTCGTATGTTGCACACCTTATTAGGAGAACAAGGTTTCCAAAAAGGGATGCAACTCTATATTGCTGAAAACGATGGTAAAGCGGCAACCTGTGAAGACTTTGTTTCTGCAATGGAACGTGCGAATGACGTTGATTTAGCACAATTCCGCCGTTGGTATAGTCAATCAGGTACGCCAGAATTATTGATTAGCGATGCCTATGATGAACAAACTCATACTTATCGTTTAACCGTTTCGCAATCTACGCCACCAACAGCGGACCAAATGGAAAAAGTAAACTTACATATTCCATTGAAAATTGCACTTTATGATGCCAAAGGCACCAAACAAATGTTACAGCATAACGGTGAATTGTTAAGTGATGTATTAAATGTAACAGAAAAAGACCAAGTGTTTGAGTTCCATGGCATTTATGGTCGACCAATTCCTGCGTTATTATGTGATTTCTCTGCACCGGTGAAACTCGATTATGATTACACCACAGAGCAGTTATTAGGTTTGCTTAAATTTGCTGATAACCAATTTGCTCGTTGGGATGCAGCACAAATGCTGTTTATTCAAGAATTACGTCGTAATGTGGCTCATTTCCAACAAGGTGAAGCCTTTGAAATTTCACCTGATGTTTTGACCGCACTTGCGCATGTATTGGAAAATTATGAACAAGATATTGAATTAGCCACATTAATTCTAACCTTGCCAAAAGACATTGAGTTTGCAGAAAGCTTTAAAACGATTGATCCAGATGGCATTGCGGCCGCAAGAGAATTTATGTTGGTGCAAATTGCAGAATACTTGAAAGAAGATTTATTGCGTATTTACACCCATGTTCGTCTTGAAGATTATCGAGTAACACAAGAAGATATTGCCTTACGAGCCATGCGTAATCTTTGTTTAAGTTATTTGGCTTACACCAATCTTGGTAATAATGTAGTTCAAAAACATTATAACAATGCCAATAATATGACAGATACGTTGGCAGCATTAAATATGGCAACCAAAGCGGCATTACCTTGTCGTGATACCTTGTTAGCGGATTTCGAACAAAAATGGCAACATGATGGCTTAGTTATGGATAAATGGTTTGCTTTACAAGCAACCCGCCCTGATGAAAACGTATTGGAAATTGTACAAGCATTAATGGATCACCCAAGCTTTAACTTCAACAATCCAAACCGTTTACGTTCATTAGTAGGCAGTTTTGCAAATCACAACTTAAAAGCGTTCCACCATATTAGTGGTTCAGGCTATCGTTTCTTAACGGATGTTTTAATTCGTTTAAATGAAACAAATCCACAAGTGGCTGCGCGTTTAATTGAGCCATTAATTCGTTTCTCACGTTTTGATGCACAACGTCAAACGTTAATGAAACGAGCCTTAGAACGATTAAGTGCTGTTGAAGATCTCTCAAAAGATTTATTTGAGAAGATTGAAAAAGCCTTGCAATAATCTCTGAACAGATACTTCATAAATTCAATACGGGATGTCTAAGACATTCCGTATTTTTTTCAAATTTGTTAACTATATCAATCTTTTCTTTTATTGCCTTTGATAGAATGATTAATGGCATTTCGCCATATTAGTTAATAAGGATTTTATATGAAAACATACAAAACATCAGTGCTGGTCAGTATGATGCTTGGCATTTTTTCAACAACAGCATTTTCAGCCAATGTGCCTGAGGGCACACCACTTTCTGAAACTCAGGTTTTTCGTCAAAATACACATAGTGATCCCGGCTCACTTGATCCTCAATTAGTTCAAGAAAATACAGCTGCACAAATTGTGATTGATTTATTTGAAGGATTAATTTGGTTAGATGAAAATGGACAAGTACAGCCAGCGCAGGCAGAGAAATGGACAGTCTCTGACGATGGTAAGATTTATACTTTTTCATTACGTGATGTAAAATGGTCAGATGGTACACCGGTAACGGCTCAAGATTTCGTGCTAGGTTGGCAACGAGCAGTTGATCCTAAGTTTGGTAGTCCAAATGCCAGTTATTTGTCTAAAGCACATATTTTAAATGCAGAAGATGTGATGCAAGGTAAACAGCCTATGAGCGCTTTGGGCATTAAGGCGATTAATGATAAACAACTTGAAATCAAACTAACCCAAGCCACACCTTACTTCTTACAGCTACTCGCATATCCTACAACATTTCCTGTTCCCCATCATAAATTAGCGCAATTTGGTGATAAATGGGCAACCCCTCAAAATATCGTGAGTAATGGTGCTTATAAATTAAAACAATGGACAATTAACGAGAAAATTACAGCGGAACGTAATCCGTTTTATTGGAATGATAAAAATACGCTCATTAATACTTCAGAATATCTATTTCAAGAAAGTTTGGCTTCTGCCTATCAACGTTACCAAGCTAAAGAATTGGATTTAACTTGGATACCAGTGGAGCAAATACCACATATTCAGAAAAATACGCCAAGCGCGTTACTTGTGGTCCCGAGACTAACGACTGAATTCTACACGTTCAATGTGGCGAAACCACCATTTGATAACGAAAAGGTACGCAAAGCGCTATATCTTACGTTAGACCGACCATTAATAGCAGAACATATTATTGGCTTGCGTAAACCTGCTGCGACATTAACCCCACCTGAAGTCGATGGTTTTAATGCGCCGAATATTGTTGAATTGAGTCAACCATTAACGGAAAGGGTTGAACAAGCTAAAAAATTATTAAATGATGCAGGATATAATGAAAAACATCCGCTCCAGTTTGAGATTTTTTATAACAAATATGCGACACATGAAAAAGTTGCGTTAGCATTAGCTTCAGAATGGAAAAAACAATTAGGTGTAGATGTGAAATTACGTACGATGGAATGGAAAACCTATTTAGGCGAACGCAATATGGGAAATTTCCAATTGTCACGTATGTCAATTGATGCAGAATATAATGAACCATCAGCATTTCTTAATTCATTAGTTTCAACATCTCCCGAAAATGTGGGGCTGTGGAAGAATGAGAAATTTGATCAAATCATGAAAGAAGCACAAAGTACTTTAAATGATAAGACGCGTGCTGAATTATATCGTCAAGCAGAGCTGATTATTGCGGAAGAGGCTCCTCTAATCCCGATATTCTATTCACCGCTGATTAAAGTAATTAATCCAGCAGTAGGTGGATTCCCAATGCATAATCCACAGGATTATGTTTATACCAAGGAGCTTTACATTCGCAAGTAGAGTTATCTAAGTACCTTTCGTTGCATATACTTTGCTTTCATTTTAAAATGCAACACAACTTTTCAACAAAAGTGCGGTAAAATCAACCGCACTTTCCATTTACAGTGAACTATCCTGAGAGATAAACGAGTATGTATTCTTTGATCCGTAAAGCCATTTTTTCCCTTGATCCTGAAACCGCCCATGATTTAGTGATTAAATCACTGCATTTAGCGGGTAAACCTCCTTTTGAATTTTTATTAAAGCAGCTTTTAGCTTGTCCACATGGTATGCCTAAGCAAGTGATGGGCATTACCTTTAAAAATCCTATTGGGTTAGCGGCAGGGGCAGATAAAAATGCCGAAGCCATTGATGGATTTGGTGCGATGGGATTTGGTTTTATTGAAGTGGGGACGGTTACGCCTTTGGCGCAAGAGGGAAATGATAAGCCTCGTCAATTTCGTTTAGTGGAAGCGGAAGGGATTATTAACCGTAATGGATTCAATAATTACGGCATTGATTATGCGATTGAGAATGTTAAAAAGGCAAAATTTGATGGCGTAATTGGGATTAATATTGGCAAAAATAAAGTCACACCGCTTGAAAAGGGGAAAGATGATTACTTATTTTGCTTAAACAAAGCTTATAACTATGCAGATTATATTACAGTAAATATTTCATCACCGAACACGCCGGATTTACGCCAATTACAGTATGGTGATTACTTTGATGATTTATTGCAAAGTATAAAACAGCGTCAAAAAGTATTAGCTGAGCAATATAACAAATATGTACCGATTGCAGTAAAAATCGCACCTGATTTATCCGAGAGCGAGCTCATTCAAATTGCAGATACGTTACTTCGTCATCAAATGGACGGGGTAATTGCGACTAATACGACGATTTCACGTGACAACGTCTCAGGTTTGAAAAATGCGGAACAACAAGGCGGCTTAAGTGGAAAACCGTTACAGCAGAAAAGTACAGAAATTATTCAAAGATTGCATCAAGAGCTGAAAGGTCAAATTCCGATTATTGGGAGTGGTGGCATTGATGGTGTACAAAACGCACAAGAGAAAATTGAAGCGGGGGCAGAATTGTTGCAAGTCTATTCGGGCTTGATTTATCACGGCCCAAGCTTAGTTAAAGGCTTGGTTCAGGCGATTAAGTAAGAGAGAAATAATATGAAAACATTATTTCTAGCCTCTTATTTTGCAGCCGTAGAAAATCTTTTCAGACGATTTTTAAAACAGCATTTTTTATTGCATAAAGTGCTGTTTATTCCTACTGCAGGTAATGTCGAAAGCTATGTTAAATACATTGATGAGGCAAAAAATATTTTTCATAAATTAGGTTTTGAAGTCGATGTTTTGGATATAGCCCAAGAAACAGAAGGGGTTATTAAAGAGAAATTAAATTATACACCGAGCCTTTACATTTCTGGTGGTAATACGTTTTATCTATTACAAGAGTTGAAAAGAAAGCACTTATTACCACATATAAAAAAACGAATTGATGAAGGTATGTTTTACCTTGGTGAATCTGCCGGTGCTATTATTACTGCCAGCGACATCGAGTATAATCAAATTATGGATGACAAAAATATAGCTATCGATTTGACCAATTATTCAGCTTTAAATTTAGTCGATTTTGCAATTGTTCCACATTATGGTGAGTTTCCTTTTGAAGAGAGTTCACAGAAAACTGTTCAGATCTATCAATCCAAATTGAATTTACTCCCTTTAACAAATAGCCAAGCTGTAATTGTTGATGAAGATAATTACACTATTCAAACTAATTTATAGGAAAGCCGATGATCAAATATGATTTACATTGCCATAGTACGGCTTCAGATGGTGTTTTAACGCCTACGGAGCTTGTGCAACGAGCTCATGAGCAAGGTGTCAATGTGCTTGCTTTATGTGATCACGACACCGTGATGGGTATTGATGAGGCTAAAATTGAAGCAGATAAATTAGGTATTGAGCTAATTAATGGCGTAGAAATTTCAACAAATTGGGAAGGTCGTGGCATCCATATTGTTGGATTAAATTTTGATAAAACCCATCCTAAAATGACCGCACTTTTAGCCGAACAAAAATCACTGAGAGAAAAAAGAGCGGTTGAAATTGGCCACAAATTAGAAAAAGCAGGAGTTTCCAATGCCTATGAAGGCGCAAAAGCGTTAGCCAATGGGGAAGTGACTCGTGCACATTATGCTCGCTATTTGGTGCAAATCGGGAAGGTTTCAAATGATGGGCAAGCCTTTAAGCGTTATCTAGGCAGTGGAAAATCGTGTTTTGTCAAAGCTGAATGGGTAGATATTCCAACAGCAATTGATACGATTCATGCAGCAGGCGGTGTCGCAGTCATTGCTCATCCTATGCGTTATAACATGACAGGAAAATGGATTCGTCGACTAATTATTAATTTCAAACAATGGGGCGGTGATGGCATGGAAGTCGCGGATAGTGGTCAAACTAAAGATCAACGTCAATATCTTGCGCGTTTAGCCAATGAATATGACTTAGCCGCCTCTTTAGGCTCGGATTTTCATTTTCCTTGTGGATGGATTGAATTAGGAAAGAATTTGTTTTTACCTGAAGAGGTTAAACCAATTTGGACATTATTTGAATAATAAAGGGCGATCAATCCGCCCTTGTTTTTTATATTTGACTGTTCTCACACAAACCGAGGCTCGCTAGAAATTCAATAAATGCACGAACTTTTGCAGGTAAATGACGACGGTTTGGGTAAACCACATAAATATCTAAAGGTTTTTGTTTATATTCAGACAAAATTTCAACTAACTCACCAGAAGCAAGCGCATCTTTGACAAAGAAGCTAGGTGAATTACTGATGCCCAATCCCGCTTTTGTCATTTCTAACAATGCCATACCATTATTGGAAACCACTTTAGATTGAATTTTATACCGTTGAATTTGATTGGCTTTTGTTGATTGCCAATGCACTTGATTTAACGATGATTTATAAAGTAAACCTTGGTGATATTCTAAATCGTCAGGTGTAAGTGGTGTGCCTCGTGCTTCTAAATAACTTGGAGAGGCAACAAAATGCATAGGGGAGCTACTAATTTTACGCGCAACAAGTGAGCTATCTTGCATATAGCCAATCCGTAATGCTAAGTCATAGCCCTCAGCAACAAGATCGACACGTTTATCTTCAAATTCAATTTCTACGTGTAAATTGGGATGAAGCTCAATAAATTTAGGTAAGTTAGGTGAGATATAAAGCAAGCCAAAATCACGAGGCACAGAGATTAATAAATTACCTTGTAAGCTTGTCGCCATATTACTAATGCTAGAATCAGCCTCGCTTAAATCTAATAAAATAGCTTGGCAACGTTGATAATAAAGCATACCAGCTTCAGTTGGTACAATTTTTCGTGTTGTACGTTGTAATAATCGTGTTTTTAAATGTTCTTCTAATTGTGAAACTAGTTTGCTCGCCATGGCCACAGAAATATTCTGTTGGTTTGCGGCTTGTGTAAAACTTTGCGTTTCGATTACTTTACAGAAAACCGAAATTGCATTGAGTTTATCCATTTATAAATCCTTTTTGAAAAAAAGCTTGATTTTATCGGCGTAAGTTTGCAGTATATCGCCAATTTTACAGAATTCTAGTTATATTTTAGGTAAGCAAATGAGCAAATCTTTAGTGATTGTGGAGTCGCCGGCCAAAGCGAAAACCATCAATAAATATTTAGGTAGCCAGTATGTGGTGAAATCTAGCGTAGGGCATATTTGTGATTTACCTACTGCAGGGAGTAGCACAGGCGAGAAGGCTAAACCAGTTTCCACTAAAGGATTAAGTGCGGAAGAAAAAAACAAAATTAAAGCAGAAAAAGACCGTGCGGCCTTAGTGAAACGTATGGGGATTGACCCCTATGACGATTGGAAAGCCAATTACCAAATTCTACCAGGCAAAGAAAAAGTGGTAGCCGAGTTAAAATCCCTTGCTAAAAAATCCGACCATGTTTATCTCGCAACCGACTTGGATAGAGAAGGAGAGGCTATCGCGTGGCATTTACGTGAAGTGATCGGTGGCGATGATAGTCGTTTTAGCCGTGTTGTATTTAATGAGATTACGAAGAAAGCGATTGAAAAAGCATTCCAGCATCCTGCGCACATTAATATGGACCAGGTTAATGCTCAGCAAACCCGTCGTTTCTTAGACCGAGTGGTAGGCTTTATGGTGTCGCCATTATTATGGAAAAAAGTGGCGCGAGGACTATCTGCCGGACGTGTGCAATCTGTTGCCGTGAAATTGGTGGTAGAGCGTGAACGTGAAATCAAAGCATTCCAACCGGAAGAATTTTGGGAAATTGAAGCGCTAACCCAAACGAGCAAGAAAGAAGACTTACGTTTGGATGTGGTGCAATATAAAGGTAAGAAGTTTGAGCCGAAAAATGAAAAAGAAGCTCAAAGTGCGGTCGATTTCTTAAATAAATCTCATTACGTTGTCACAGATTTAGAAACAAAACCAACAGGTTCTAAACCAAGAGCCCCATTTATTACTTCAACCTTACAACAAACTGCAAGTACGCGTTTAGGTTTTGGGGTGAAGAAAACCATGATGTTGGCACAACGTTTATACGAAGCTGGTTACATCACTTATATGCGTACTGACTCTACTAACTTGAGCCAAGATGCATTAAATATGGCTCGCTCTTATATTGAAAGTCATTTTGGCAAAGATTATTTGCCCGCTAAACCGAATTTCTACTCGAGCAAAGAAAATGCACAAGAAGCGCACGAAGCGATTCGTCCTTCTGATGTAAAAACGCTCGCAGATCATTTAAGTGGTATGGATAAAGATGCCGTGCGCTTGTATGATTTAATCTGGCGTCAATTTGTAGCCTGCCAAATGCCAGCAGCACAATATGACAGTACAACGGTTACCGTAATGGCTGGCGATTATGAATTGAAAGCCAAAGGCCGTATTTTACGTTTTGATGGTTGGACAAAAGTCTTGCCACAATTAGGCAAGAATCCAGAAGACCAAATTTTACCGGCTGTGAGTTTAAACGAAACATTAGCTCTAAAAACGGTTTCGCCAAGCCAACACTTTACCAAACCGCCAGCTCGTTTTACCGAAGCAGCCTTGGTTAAAGAATTGGAGAAACGTGGTATTGGTCGTCCTTCGACTTATGCGGCAATTATTTCGACTATTCAAGAACGTGGTTATGTGCGCATTGAAAATCGCCGTTTCTATGCAGAGAAAATGGGCGAAATCGTTACTGATCGCTTAAATCAATCTTTTACTGATTTGATGAGCTACGATTTCACTGCCAACATGGAAAACGTACTAGACCAAATTGCGTCCGGTGAGAAAAATTGGAAGGCTGAGTTAAATCAATTCTTCAAAGATTTTTCTATCCAACTTTCTAGGGCAGAATTAGATGAGTTGGAAGGTGGAATGAAGCCGAATAGCCTTGTGCTCACCGATATTGATTGCCCAACTTGTAGCCGTAAAATGGCGATTCGCACAGCAAGTACAGGTGTCTTCCTTGGTTGTTCTGGTTATGCATTACCACCAAAAGAGCGTTGTAAAACGACGATTAATCTCATTCCAGAAGCGGAATTATTAAATGTGTTGGATGAGGCTTCTGAGACCAAAGCCTTAATGGATCGTAAACGTTGCCCGATATGTGGCACGGCGATGGACAGTTACATTATTGACCCACATCGTAAATTGCATATTTGTGGTAACAATCCAAATTGTGATGGTTATTTGGTTGAACAAGGCCAATTTAAAATTAAAGGCTATGACGGTCCGATTGTAGAATGTGACAAGTGTGGTTCGGATATGCACTTGAAACTCGGTCGTTTTGGTAAATATATGGGCTGTACCAACTGTGATAACACCCGTAAGATTTTGAAAAACGGCGAGGTTGCACCGCCAAAAGAAGAGCCGGTACATTTCCCTGAATTGAAATGTGAAAAATCTGACGCGTATTTTGTATTACGTGATGGTGCAAGTGGGGTGTTTATGTCTGCACATAACTTCCCGAAATCACGTGAAACACGACCGGCAAAAGTGGCGGAATTAGCGCTTTATCGTGATCGTTTACCAGAAAAATTACGTTATTTAGCCGATGCGCCACAAAAAGACCCAGAGGGTAATGAAGCGATTATCCGTTTCAGCCGTAAAGAAAAACATCAATATGTGACATCTGAAAAGAATGGCAAAGCCACAAAATGGATTGTGGATTATATTGATGGAAAATGGGTAGAACGGAAAAAGTAGGATGAACGTCACGGTTTATTGCGGTGCAAGTTTAGGCAATGATTCTGCCTATCAGGCTGCCGCAGAAAAATTAGGAAAATGGATTGCTGATGGCCAACGTACTTTAGTTTATGGTGGTGGAAAATTGGGATTAATGGGCGTGGTTGCAGATACTGTGCTCGCTCATCAAGGCAAAGTAATTGGCATTATCCCTCAATTTTTACAAGACAGAGAAGTTTCACATCCTAATTTAACCAAGACCGTGGTGGTTGAAAGCATGTCTGAGCGAAAAAATAAAATGGTTGAGCTTGGCGATGCTTATGTTGCCTTGCCTGGCGGACCTGGCACTTTAGAAGAAATTGCTGAAGTGATTTCTTGGGCTAGAATTGGAAAAAATAACAATCCTTGTATTCTATTTAATGAAAAGGGTTATTTCGATTCATTAAAGTCCTTTTTTAGCCATATGGTGAAAGAAGGCTTTTTTACTCAAGGTGATTTTGAGAAAATTTTATTCTCGAATGATCTTCAAGAAATCGAAAGCTTTATTGAACACTATCAACCTCCAGCATTAAGAACATATTAAAAAAGTGCGGTTAAATTTGTCCGCACTTTTTTTGTGATTAATGGTGATGATGTTCTGGTTTTGGTGGCAGTTTAGCACGCGCTTTACCAACAGGTAAAATTAACGTTGCGTAATTTGCTGATTGTTGACACACTTTTTGATCTTCAAATGGTTCTTTATGAATCACTTTAAGTTTCCAAATACCTTCAATTAATGGGATAAAGTTAACTTTACCTTCACTATCTGTTTTACCTGAAAACGCTTGTGGTTCACGGTGAGATGTCGCTGCTTCCATATCTTTTACGACAAAGGTATCAGACGTTGCAATAATCGTTTCGCCCGAAAGTGGTTTGTCTTTATAGAAAATTTGCAGAGGGAAAGCTTCGCCCGCTTTAATTGTTTTTGGATCTTTGAGTGGCACAATTTCAAGTGGTAAACCGATGCGTGTCATTGCCATCTCTGCATTCAATGGTTTCTTACCAACCACAGTAAAGGCTTTACCAAACATTTGAGTTTGTTCGCAATAGAATGCATTTGGTGTACCTTGTAAGTTATCCATTTTCCAACCTTCATTATTTTGTGACCAGAAAGTGGGTTTATAAGTTGCCGTTACCCAATATGAACCGTCTTTTAACGGTTTTTCTGATTGATATTGGTAGTTTTCACCTTTTTGTACTAAGGTTTGCATTTCACCATCTTGATTGATGAGTTCCATCGGTGGAAAAATAGCAAGACGTTTTTCAGGAATTCTTTCAACGTAAGGGTAGTCACCATAAGCTAAATCAGCTTTTAAAACGGAATTGGAAGCAAGTTGTGCCGGTGTTGCAACCCAAACTTCATGAGCTTGCGCGAGCGCAGAGAAACCAAGTAGTGTTGCAATTAATGTTTTTTTCATTGTCTTTCCTTTTTAATTAATAAATCAATTTATAGAAAGTCTTCGATAGGGCGGATGAGTATAGCGAAAAAGAAATAATGAGACGAATAGAAAAAGTTGATTTTGTGAGAAACTTCACATTTTTTTAACAAAAAAGTGCGGTCATTAAAACGATTGTTTTTTTGACCGCACTTAATTTTAAATTAAAGGCTAAATTGGCTTATTTTTTAGAAGGTTTAATAGCTAATAGGTTACAGCTTAATTTACTAATCACATGTTCCGCTGTATTACCTAATAACGCTGCAGATAGACCCGTTCTTCCCACTGTACCTAAAATCACTAATTCAGCTTCAATTTCTTTCGCCACTTCAGGAATCACTTCTTCAGGGAAACCTTCGCGTACGTGGGTATGATCTTCATCAATACCAAATTTTTGACGTAAGGCTTTCATATTGATGAGGTGTTGCCCACGAATGCCATTTTCATAACCTGAAGTATTAAATTCAGGTAAATCAATCGCCATATTAATTGGCGCAACAGGGTAGGCCGCCACTAAATGTACGTTACCACGGTTTAAGTTTTCCGCTAAATTCATACCCGTTGAAACTAATTCTTGGTTGAATTCATCTTGATATTCTTGTTCACCCGATACATTCACTGCGATTAAAATGCGGCGTTGATGTTTCCAGTCACCATCACGCACCATTAATACTGGAATTGGACATTTACGTAATAATTGCCAATCTACTGGTGTGAAAATCAGTGAAGTGAAGCTTTCTTCATCTTTGGTGTATTTTACAACGAGGTCATATTGATTTTTTTCAACTTCTTCACGAATTGCATCCGCTTCATTGCTGCTCCATACAATGTGAGATTCAAACTCAATTTCTGGATCTGCATATTTATCTAAATAAAATTGTACGGCTTGACGTTGTTGCTCAATGGCTGTTTCATGCATTTGACTACGTTCTTCTGAAGAAAGAAGTGCAGACATTTCATAAGATAAGTCATAGACACTCAACAAGGTGGTGATTTTTACTTTTGTTTCATTTTGTTGTTCTTTAACAAGACGAACGGCACGAGCGAGCGCATATTGTTTTTCGTTATCAGGGTTAAGTACAACAAGAATATTATTAAATTTCATAAAGCCTCCAAGACATGAGATATCAATAGGATAGAAAAGATTTTAAGTGATGACAAGAACCTATTATAAAAAAAGTGATTTTGTACAAGTTTTTTGTCTCAAATACTAAAAAAGCGTGAAAACTCACGCTTTTTATCTATTCCACTAACTGGATTTTGGTTTTATGTACACCTGTTAAATCAATCAAGGCATTAATATCATTAATGGTAATGTATTTACCTTGAACAGAGAGTACACCTAATTTTTGGAAACGACCGAGCAAACGACTGATCGTCTCAACAGTTAGGCCGAGGTAATTACCAATATCGCTGCGAGTCATGGTTAAACGGAATTCTTTCGCTGAGAAACCTCGAGCAGAATAGCGTTTAGATAGGTTATGGATGAATGCGGCTAAACGTTCTTCAGCATTCATTTTAGACAGTAATAAAATCATTTCTTGATCGCTTTTGATTTCACTACTCATTAAACGCATAATTTGCTGACGAAGCTTAGGCATTTTGCCGGATAGGTCATCTAAGATATCAAAGGGAATTTCACATACCATAGCGGTTTCCAATGCTTGTGCAAAACTTGGATGTTGCATATTCGTGATAGCATCAAAGCCCACTAAATCGCCTGGTAAGTGAAAAGAGGTAATTTGTTCTTCGCCCGCTTCACTAATGGTATAAGTTTTAATGGTACCGGAACGAATCGCATAAATAGAATTAAGCGTGTCGCCCGCTTTAAAAAGGACTTGAGATTTTTGTATAGGCTTTTTACGCTCGATAATATTATCAAGCTGATCAAGCTCATGTTCGTTCAATGTGAAAGGAATACAAAGTTTAACCAAAAAACGTTTAATACAAATTATTATCATGTTGATTATTTTGGTCAGTGCATTTGTTTGGCGATATATATTGCAATAAGTGCGGTCAAATTTTTGATTGTTTTGAGAAGAAAAAAAGAGCCACGATTTTGTGGCTCTTTGTTTTAAAATGTAAGTCAGATTACCATTCGTAACCGACACCCGCCCCCACAGTAAATTGACCGCGAGTATCAGCAGCACCGTTCACGTTGGTTGACCAGTGACCGTTATCAGAGTTACGAGACGCTTTAATTGCGATCGCGCTTTCACCACGGTGATGAGCAACGCCGGTTGATACCATGCTCTTGCCATCTTTACGTGCAGATGGCGCAGAAGCGATTGCTGCAACGCCTGCAATACCTGCGCGAGATTTACGGTCAACATCATTAACTTTCTTATTTAAAGTATTAAGTGCTTTAGTATTGTTAGCGATATTTTGAGTGTTTGTAGCAATATTTTTAGTATTGTTAGCCACATCAGTTTTCACTTTATTTAATTGTGAAACATTAACCGCATCGTTATCATTTTCACCATTTGCAACGTTGATAACTTTTTTGTTACCTGCATTAATTCCGTTTTGATCAATTTTGATATTGGAATTATTAATGGTATAAGAATTTGCTTTGATGTCTTTTTTGGTACTAACAGTATAGGTTTTTACTTGGTTAGCATCATCGTGAGTTTCTTCTACATCGATGTTATCACCAGCTTTTACTTTTACATCACCTGCGCGAACTCGGATGTTCTCGATACGTTTTTTATTTTCACCAACTTGCTCGGCGACCATATAAAGTTGTGAACCATTGATTGCGTCAGTAGATGTTTTGGAAATTTCACCCGCACCAACATTAACAATTTGACGAGTAAATTGTTCATTGCCTACTGAACCAACGGAGACTGTCCCAGTCGCATCTGTTCCAGCAAAGCCATTATAAGAAATACCATTTACAGTAGCGTCATTTACTGCAGCTGCCTGTTTTGTTTCTGAAGCATTACCTAACGCCACACTTGAGCCGTGAGTTGCACTTGCTTTATCACCAATTGCAACAGCATAACCTGCAGTTGCTTTCGATTTGTCACCAACAGCTATTGATGCTATACCTGACGAAGTTGCATTTGAACCTGTTGCAATAGCAGATAATCCCGCCGCAGTTGAGCCAACTCCAGTCGCAATTGAACCAATACCTGACGCCTTACTTTCATAACCAACAGAAATACCTTGATAATGTGCAGAGGCACCAGATCCAATAGAAACACCTCTAATTTCAGAACTTGTATTCGCACCAATCGCAATAGAATCCTCTGCTTTAGCTTTAGAATTTACGCTGATTGCAACGCTAACAGTTTCCGCAGCTGTTGCCTCTGCACTTGTACCAATTGCAACTAAGTTACCTGGTTTGTTTGAATTTGCCGCTGCTGGGTTGGTTACATGAGCTTTAGCTCCTACACCAATTGCAAGTGCATTAAGGCCATCTGCAGTAGATTGAATACCAATAGCTGTAGAGTTTTCACCATTTACAGTAGATTGAATACCAATAGCTGTAGAGTTTTTACCATTTACATTATTGTTATTACCTAGAGCTAGAACTTCTTTTCCTAAAACGACATTATTTAAACCAAATACGCTTGCTTTATTTGTGTTTTTATCCACAACAACATCTTTTTCTGGTGTGCCGATTACACGCTGAGCACCTACTTTATTATGTGCACCATATCCAAGAGAATGATCGGCATAAACTTTGTTATTATCACCAACACTTTGGGTAAAATGACCATATGCATCATTCCCATCACCAATCGCATTTGCTTGTTCACCTTTTACCACATTTTGATTACCGATGGCAGAACTTGAACCCTGGCTTTCTTCAGCTTCAGCAGCAGAAATAGAATAGATTTGGTTTTGCTGACCAATAGCTGTATGTCCAGGACCTTTAACGTTAGTTGCTTCTGGTGTCTTGTTTGCATTAACAGCATCTTGTGTCGTGATATTCAGAATGTTTCCATCAGCAGCATTCGCTACAGCAACATTCACCCCAATAATTAATGCCGTGATAGCATTAAATTTAAAATTTTTCATATGTCCTCGCTTGAGTTTCTTCTTTAATTACATAAATGTGATAAAAGAATTTTATTAGAGCAGTGTAAATATACATAAATACTATATAGGACGCATTGAAGAATGGATTAACTGTATGATTTTTAATCTCTTATTTTTAAGATATTGAAAATCTTATTTTTATCTATTCAGTAAACGATTGCGTACCTACACAAGATTATAGATAGTTTTTTTTGTATAGAAAAGTAAATAGCATGTTTATTTTGTAAAGAATTGTAAAGAGTTGTAAATATTATTTAAATATCGCTCATTTCTAAGGTTGAAATACGAAAATATATTTCCTTATTTAAGTTAAGGATATTTTAAATTTAAAAAGAGCGGTCAATTTGCAAGAAGATTTTCAAGATTGAGAAAAAATCCTGTATAATCTCAGAAATTTTTTGTTCAATTTTAAGCTTTTGTAACCGAATGATCGAAACCTCACAAACTATTCCTGAACTCGTCTCATGGGCGAAAGAGCGGGAATTTTCGTTAAATCTGCCGACAGAGCGTTTGGTGTTTTTACTGGCTATTGCCATCTATAACAATGAACGTTTAGACGGTGAGATGTTAGAAGCTGATTTAGTGGATATTTTCCGCCACACAGCTAATGCCTTTGACCAATCAACGGACGCGATTGCCACCCGTGCCAATAATGCTATCAATGAACTGGTGAAACAGCGTTTTCTTAACCGTTTCAGCAGTGAGTTTACTGAAGGTCTTTCCATTTATCGTCTTACGCCATTAGGTGTTGGCGTATCAGATTATTATATTCGTCAGCGTGAATTTTCTGCATTGCGTCTTTCTGTACAGCTTTCTATTGTGGCTGATGAAATTCAGCGTGCATCTGATGCAGCAGAAGAAGCTACAGCAAAAGGGGAGAATGAGCACTTTTGGCGCAGGAATGTTTTTGCTCCGTTAAAATATTCAGTAGCAGAGATTTTCGATAGTATCGATTTATCACAACGCGTGATGGATGAAAATCAACAAAGCATTAAAGAAGAAATTGCCAATTTACTTACCAAAGATTGGCAGGCGGCAATTTCTAGCTGTGAACGTTTATTAGATGAAACCTCAGGCAATTTACGTGAGTTACAAGATACTTTAAATGCAGCAGGTGATAAGTTACAGGCTCAATTATTACGTATTCAAGATTGTGTAATTGGTCATGATGAGCTGTATTTTATTGAACAATTAATTACTGATTTACAATCCAAGCTTGACCGCATTATTAGCTGGGGACAACAAGCCATCGATTTATGGATTGGTTATGACCGTCACGTGCATAAATTTATCCGTACCGCCATTGATATGGATAAAAACCGTGTATTCTCACAACGCTTGCGTAATTCTATCCACAGCTATTTCGATCATCCTTGGTTCTTGTGGACTGCTCAAGCGGAACGTTTGGTCGATCTGCGTGATGAAGAAATGGTATTACGTGAAGATGATGCATTGGGTGAATTACCTGAAGAGTTGCAATATGAATCTTTGGCTGATTTACATGATCAAATCGTCGAACATATGCAAGGCTTATTAATTCAATACCGTGAAAATAATCGTCCAATTGATTTAAGTTTGGTCTTAAAAGAACAATTAGAGGCTTATCCACTTTCCCGTCATTTTGATGTGGCGCGTATTATTGTGGATCAAGCAGTGCGTTTAGGTATGGCAAATGATGATTTAGCCGGCCTTTATCCGCAATGGCAGGAAATTAACGATTACGGCGCAGAAGTGCAAGCGCATGTAATTGATAAATATTAATTTCGAGGCTTACCCAAAAACGAATTCATAAAATGAGAAATTAACCATGACAGATATTCAAGATGTAATTTCCCCGAAATTAGCAAATGCCATTGCTAATCCTATTTTTCCTACAGTGGACAGTTTATTGCGCTCAGGTCGCCATATCAGCACAGATCAATTAGATAATCATGCTTTTTTGATGGATTTCCAAAATGAGTTAGATGGCTTTTACCGCCGTTACAATGTGGAATTAATTCGTGCTCCAGAAGGCTTTTTCTATTTACGTCCAAAAGCGACGACATTAATTGCCCGTTCAGTGCTTTCCGAATTAGAAATGTTAGTAGGGAAGGTACTTTGCTATTTATATTTAAGCCCAGAACGTTTAGCACAGCAAGGTATCTTCAGTACACAAGAAGTCTATGATGAATTACTGAATTTAGCAGACGAAGGCAAATTATTGAAAGCCGTCAATCAGCGCTCTAGTGGTTCGGATTTAGATAAACAAAAATTATCTGAAAAAGTACGTGCAGCGATCGGTCGTTTACGCCGTTTAGGCATGATTCATACCGTAGGTGAACAGCATAGCGGTAAATTTACTATTTCAGAATCAGTTTTCCGTTTTGGTGCTGAAGTACGTTCTGGTGATGATCCGTTAGAAGCACAAGCTCGCTTAATTCGTGATGGGGAAGTAGCCACACCGCAATCTCTCGAACTCGAAAAGCAAGCAAAAGCGGCAAGCAATGCTGATGATCTCGATGATGAAGAAAGTGCGGTCGAAATTGATGAAGAATTTGATGATGCAGGAGAACAAGAATAATGTCTGATGTATTAGAACTTGAAAACGAAATCTATCAAGACGAATCTGAGCAATCAACTGAACAGGTTGAAGAAGAATTTATTGCTCCTGTATTAAACCAACATAGTGGAGTAGAACGAGGTAAATTTCGTTCATTAACCTTAATTAACTGGAATGGTTTCTTTGCCCGCACCTTTGATTTGGATGAATTGGTGACCACACTTTCCGGTGGTAACGGTGCTGGTAAATCCACAACCATGGCAGGTTTTGTCACAGCATTAATTCCAGACTTAACCTTATTGCATTTCCGTAATACCACTGAGGCAGGCTCGACAGGCGGCTCTCGTGATAAAGGCTTACACGGTAAATTACGTCCAGGTGTGTGTTATGCGGTATTGGATACCATCAATTCTCGTCACCAACGAATTCTCGTAGGTGTACGTCTGCAACAAATTGCGGGTCGAGATAAGAAAGTGGATTTAAAAACGTTCTCGATTCAAGGTGTAGAATTATCCTTAAATCCGACCGCACTTTTCACTGAAACAGTCGGTGAACGTCAAGCGCGTGTACTCAATTTAAATGAATTAAAAGATAAAATTGAAAATCTTGGTGCACAATTTAAGCAATATCATTCCATCACCGATTATCATAGCATGATGTTTGATTTAGGTATTATTCCAAAACGCTTACGTAGTGCCTCAGACCGTAGCAAATTCTATAAATTAATCGAAGCTTCTTTATACGGTGGTATTTCCAGCGCTATTACCCGTTCTTTACGTGATTATTTATTGCCAGAAAACCTTGGTGTCCGTAAAGCCTTCCAAGATATGGAAAGCGCATTACGTGAAAACCGCATGACCCTTGAAGCAATTAAAGTTACGCAATCTGATCGTGATTTATTTAAACATTTAATCACCGAAACCACTAATTATGTGGCATCAGATTATATGCGTAATGCCAATGAACGCCGCGGCAATATCGAAGCCGCTTTAGGTTTCCGCCGTGATTGGTATAAAGCAAAAGCTGAGCAAGAGTTATCACAACATCGCTTAATTGATTTAAGCCGTGAAGCGGCTGAATTGGCAGAAAATGAACGGACTTTAGAAGTAGATCATCAAAGTGCGGCTGACCACTTGAACTTGGTATTAAATGCGTTACGTCATCAAGAAAAAGTATCGCGTTATCAAGAAGATGTGGCTGAGCTTACAGAAAAATTAGAAGAACAAAAAATGGTTGTGGAAACCGCAACCGAACAGCTTGAGGAAAGCCAAGCACAATTTGAGCAAACAGAACTTGAAATTGACCAAGTGCGAGCGCAACTTGCGGATTATCAACAAGCATTAGATGCACAACAAACTCGTGCATTGCAATATCAACAAGCGATTGCCGCGCTTGAAAAAGCGAAAACCTTATGTGGTTTAGCGGATTTGAGCGTAAAAAATGCGGAAGATTATCAAGCAGAGTTTGCTGCTCATGCAGAAAGTCTTACCGAGCAAGTGCTTGAGTTAGAACATAAGATGTCTATTTCTGAAGCGGCTAAATCACAATTTGATAAAGCCTATCAGTTGGTATGTAAAATTGCTGGAGATATGCCACGTTCAAGTGCTTGGGAAAGTGCTAAAGAATTATTGCGTGAATATCCAACACAAAAAATTCAAGCACAACAAACTCCTCAATTACACGCAAAATTACATGAGTTAGAGCAGCGCTATGCTCAACAACAAAGTGCGGTTAAATTATTGGCTGATTTTAATCAACGTGCTGATTTATCTTTAGAAACTGCTGATGAACTCGAAGCATACCATGCTGAGCAAGAAGACCTCATTGAAAGTTTAAATGAAGAACTTGCTGAGCAAGTAGAAAACCGTTCAATCTTGCGTCAAAAACGTGAAAGTTTGACCGCACTTTACGAAGAAAATGCTCGTAAAGCACCGGCTTGGTTAACTGCTCAAGCCGCTTTAGAACGCTTACAAGAGCAAAGTGGTGAAACCTTCGAGAATAGCCAAGATGTGATGCATTTTATGCAATCACAATTGGTGAAAGAACGTGAGCTGACTATTCAACGTGACAATTTAGAGAAACAACGTCAACAATTAGACGAGCAAATTTCTCGTTTAAGCCAACCAGATGGTTCGGAAGATGCTCGCTTGAATGTGCTTGCAGAACGCTTTGGCGGTGTATTGCTTTCTGAATTATATGATGATGTACCAATTGAAGATGCACCTTATTTTTCAGCACTTTATGGTCCTGCACGTCATGCTATTGTTGTACGTGATCTCAACACGGTACGCGAACAATTAGCTAATTTAGAAGACTGTCCAGACGATTTATATTTAATCGAAGGTGATCCAAATGCCTTTGATGATAGCGTACTTTCAGCCCAAGAGCTTGAAATGGGCGTTGTGGTGCAAGTGTCTGATCGTGAATTGCGTTATTCAAAATTCCCGCAAATTCCATTATTCGGCCGTGCTGCACGTGAAAAACATTTAGAAGAATTACAAGCTAAACGTGATGAAATTGCGGAAGAATACGCACAAATTGCCTTTGATGTACAAAAATGTCAACGTTTACACGAACACTTTAGTCAATTTGTTGGCTTACATTTAGCGCTTGCGTTCCAACCAAACCCTGAAGAGGTGATGGCGGAAATCAATCAAGAACGCAATGAAATTGATCGCGAACTCAATCAATTCTCAAGTACTGAGAAACAAATTCGCATTAAATTGGATAATGCCAAAGAAAAAATGCAATTGTTGAATAAGTTAATGCCGCAGCTTAACTTGCTTGCTGATGAAGAATTACTTGATCGCATTGAAGAATGCCGTGAACAACTAGATATTGCAGAACAAGATGAAAGCTTTATTCGTCAACATGGCGTTGCGTTGTCACAATTAGAACCGATAGCCAATACCTTACAAAGCGATCCAGAAAACTATGAACGCTTAAAAGCTGATTTAACCCAAGCGGTTGAACGTCAAAAACAAGTACAACAACGTGTATTTGCTTTAGCGGATGTAGTACAACGTAAAAATCACTTCAGCTATGAAGATGCGGGTCAAGCAGAAACATCAGAGCTTAATGAGCAACTTCGTCAACGTTTGGAACAATTGCAGTCACAACGTGATGCTCAACGTGAACAATTACGTCAAAAACAAAGCCAATTTGCACAATACAA
>JAGZXE010000015.1:0-34116 GCA_018378615.1 Parahaemophilus parainfluenzae | reverse complement strand
TGGTATCGTTTCTGAACCTGTGACAGTTTCTCCCGATTTAACCCTTGCTGCACTTGCTGAAATGGTGAAGAAAAACGGCTTCGCAGGCTACCCTGTTGTAGACAGTGAAAATAACTTAATCGGTATCATCACTGGTCGTGACACGCGTTTCGTAAAAGATTTAAGCAAAACTGTTTCACAATTAATGACGAAGAAAGAAGATTTAGTCACCGTAAAAGAAGGTGCAAGTCGTGAAACAATTTTAGAATTAATGCATAAAAACCGCGTAGAGAAAGTGCTTGTTGTAGATGATGCTTTCAAATTAAAAGGCATGATCACCGTTAAAGACTTCCAAAAAGCGGAACAAAAACCGAACGCATGTAAAGATGAATTTGGTCGTTTACGCGTCGGTGCGGCTGTAGGTGCAGGCCCGGGTAACGAAGAACGTATTGATGCATTAGTGAAAGCGGGCGTAGATGTATTGTTAATCGACTCTTCTCACGGTCACTCAGAAGGCGTATTACAACGCGTTCGTGAAACTCGCGCAAAATATCCAAATTTACCGATCGTTGCAGGTAACGTAGCAACGGCTGAAGGAGCAATCGCATTAGCTGATGCAGGTGCAAGCGCAGTGAAAGTGGGCATTGGTCCTGGTTCAATTTGTACAACTCGTATTGTGACTGGTGTAGGTGTTCCACAAATCACGGCTATCGCAGATGCAGCGGCTGCATTAAAAGATCGTGGTATTCCAGTTATCGCGGATGGTGGTATCCGTTTCTCTGGTGATATTGCAAAAGCTATCGCAGCAGGTGCGAGCTGTGTAATGGTTGGTTCTATGTTCGCAGGTACTGAAGAAGCGCCAGGTGAAATCGAACTTTATCAAGGTCGTGCATTTAAATCTTACCGTGGTATGGGTTCATTAGGTGCGATGGCGAAAGGCTCATCTGACCGCTACTTCCAATCGGATAACGCTGCAGACAAACTCGTACCAGAAGGTATCGAAGGTCGTATTCCATACAAAGGTTACTTAAAAGAAATCATCCACCAACAAATGGGCGGCTTACGTTCTTGCATGGGCTTAACTGGCTGCGCAACCATCGAAGAATTACGCACGAAAGCAGAATTCGTTCGTATTAGTGGTGCAGGCATTAAAGAAAGCCACGTTCATGACGTAACCATTACTAAAGAAGCACCGAATTATCGTATGGGTTAATGTTTAAACTATTTCGCAGGGTGGGCTTACTAGCCCACCTTTTATAATTTAAAGCGCGGTTGGAATTTGCAAGTTTTTTTGTGAAATTAAACCGCGTGATGTTCCAAGGAGTTATATATGTCTTTTGAAGCAAAAGTTTATAAAATATTGATTGCCAGCCCAGCAGATGTTCCTGATGAAAGAAATGCAATCGCTGAAGTGATATCAAACTGGAATAATATCAATTCTGAACAACAAAAAGTAGTTTTGATGCCTGTTGGGTGGGAAACTCATTCAGCTCCATTACTTGGGAATCGTCCGCAAGGAATTATAAATGAGCAAATTGTGAATGGATGCGATATGCTTATTGGTGTATTTTGGACAAGATTAGGCTCACCAACGGGAGTAAGTGATAGTGGTACTGTGGAAGAAATAGAACACTTTATTAAAGCCGGGAAGCCTGTAATGCTCTATTTTTCAGGTAGAAAGGTTGATATAACAACTTTGGATTTATCTCAATTAGAAAAATTACGAGACTTTCAAAAAAATATGCAAAAAATAGGGTTAATTGGTTCTTATGTTGATATTAATGATTTTAAAGAACAATTAAGAAATCAAATTAGTATAAACGTAAATAACCTTTTGACGAATACGCTCATTAGTATACCTACTCCAGAAGAAAGAACTCAAAAGGTTAAATCTATCGAAAAAATAATGAAAAAAGATAAGATTTATATGGAAGATTATAAAAAAGATGGTGAAATAAAATCTTTTTTAGTGAAAGGTGATACTGTTGAGATTAAAAATGAAATAAAAGAATTGGGTGGGAAATGGAATAATACTCTAAAAGGATGGATTTTTCCTAAATCTAAAGAAATTGAAATTGCAGAATTTCTTAAAAATTACTTATCTACAAAATAACTTTAAATATTGGAATATTCAATGAACAACATTCACAATCACAAAATCCTTATCCTAGACTTCGGTTCACAATATACGCAATTAATCGCACGTCGTGTGCGTGAGATTGGTGTGTACTGCGAACTTTGGGCGTGGGATGTGACTGAAGAACAAATCCGTAAATTTAATCCAGACGGTATCATTCTTTCTGGTGGTCCAGAAAGCACCACTGAAGCAAACAGCCCTCGGGCACCTGAATATGTATTTAATGCAGGTGTGCCTGTATTGGGTATTTGTTACGGTATGCAAACCATGGCGATGCAACTTGGTGGTTTAACTGAAACCTCTGATCATCGTGAATTCGGCTATGCATCGGTTTTAATGGATAACCCAACCGCACTTTTTGCTCATTTAAATGATGGCGACAGCAAATTAGATGTATGGATGAGCCATGGTGATAAAGTAACGCGTTTACCTGAAAACTTCCAAGTTACCGGTACGACTCCAACCTGTCCTATTGCCGCGATGTCTGATGAAAGCCGTCGTTTCTACGGCGTACAATTCCACCCAGAAGTGACCCATACTAAAAAAGGCTTGGAATTATTAATGAATTTCGTGGTGAACATTTGTGGTTGCGAAACCAAATGGACAGCAGAAAACATTATCGAAGATGCAGTAGCTCGCATTAAAGAGCAAGTGGGCGATGATGAAGTAATTTTAGGTTTATCTGGTGGTGTGGACTCTTCTGTGGTTGCATTACTTTTACACCGCGCCATCGGTAAAAACTTACACTGCGTATTCGTAGATAACGGTTTACTCCGCTTACACGAAGGCGATCAAGTAATGGAAATGTTTGGCGATAAATTCGGCTTGAACATTACCCGCGTTGATGCGGAAAGCCGTTTCTTAGGTGAGCTTGCAGGTGTATCGGATCCTGAAGCAAAACGCAAAATTATCGGTAAAGTATTCGTTGATGTATTCGATGATGAATCGAAAAAACTTACTAACGTTAAATGGTTGGCACAAGGCACGATCTACCCTGACGTGATCGAATCTGCAGCAAGCAAAACTGGTAAAGCGCATGTGATTAAATCACACCACAACGTAGGTGGCTTACCAGACTATATGAAACTTGGCTTAGTAGAACCGCTACGTGAATTGTTTAAAGACGAAGTACGTAAAATCGGTTTAGCATTAGGCTTACCGGCTGAAATGATCAACCGCCACCCATTCCCTGGTCCAGGTTTAGGCGTGCGTGTATTAGGCGAAGTGAAAAAAGAATACTGCGATTTATTACGCCGTGCAGATGCAATCTTTATCGAAGAATTACGCAACAGCGGTTGGTATGAAAAAACCAGTCAAGCTTTCAGCGTATTCTTACCAGTGAAATCTGTTGGCGTCATGGGCGATGGCCGTAAATACGATTGGGTGATCTCGCTACGTGCGGTAGAAACCATCGATTTTATGACCGCACATTGGGCTCATTTACCTTATGATTTATTAGGCAAAGTGTCTAACCGCAT
Organism: Parahaemophilus parainfluenzae; assembly: GCA_018378615.1. Taxonomy (GTDB): domain Bacteria; phylum Pseudomonadota; class Gammaproteobacteria; order Enterobacterales; family Pasteurellaceae; genus Haemophilus_D; species Haemophilus_D parainfluenzae_X. The sequence continues at coordinate 30,522 of JAGZXE010000015.1, read as the reverse complement.
CATCAATGAAGTGAATGGCATTTCCCGCGTCGTGTATGACATTAGCGGAAAACCCCCAGCAACTATCGAGTGGGAATAAAAAATCACTTTTTCAGACACTTTCTAATCATTTCAATACATCAAATAAAGCCTTGTATATCAAGGCTTTATTTATTCACCTCATCTCTAATCTTCTCTACCCATTTCTTAATTATGACGGTATTTTTGACAAACAATTGAAAAAAAATTCAACATTTTTAATTTATTTTCATAACTCAAAATTATTTAGCGTTACCTCAAAATTTGTTTTTAAAAATGGAGTAATTAACTTTTAAAGCACTTCAAAAAGTGAAACGAAAATGATTATCATATACAATATGGACACTTTTAGATTTTTTATATGGAAAGTTTGTGTTTCAGCTTAATCAAGTTTCTTTTTCTATTCCCCACCGCACTTTGCTCCAACCAACTTCACTTAATTTTGAAGCGGGCTATGTCTATGGCTTAATTGGGCATAATGGCTCAGGCAAATCCACATTAATTAAATTAATGGCTCGCCAGCACCCTATTTCAAGTGGTGAAATTTTGTTGGATGGAAAAAAACTTAATCACTGGAACAGCCGTGAATTTGCCAAACGTGTTGCTTATTTGCCGCAACATTTACCACAAACCACCAATATGACAGCAAAAGAACTTATTGCAATGGGGCGTTATGCGTGGAATGGTTTATTCGGGCGGCAAACAAGTGCTGATACACAAGCCATTCAGCGTGCTCTTGAACTCACCCATACAGAAAAATTTGCCAGTCAGATTGTGGATACACTTTCAGGTGGCGAACGTTCGCGTATTTGGTTGGCGATGCTTTTAGCACAACAAAGCCAATACTTATTACTAGACGAGCCTCTTGCGGCATTAGATATAGCCCACCAAGTAGAAGTAATGCAGCTTGTCTACCAATTAAGTCGCGAGTTAAATTTAGGCGTGATTATCGTTATTCACGATATTAATTTAGCATCTCGTTTTTGCGATCATTTAGTTGCTCTACATAGTGGGAAACTGCTAGTCCAAGGCAATGCCCATGAAATTGTCAATACGTCATCACTTCAAGCTATTTACGGCATTGAATTAAATGTGCTCGATCATCCCGAAGCTCATCGTCCTGTAAGCTTTTATTAGTTGGAACATAATATGAAAAAAATCTTATTCATATTGACCGCACTTTTCAGCATTTATGTCCAAGCTGATGAAGGACAACAAAATATAGCCACTGTGGATTGGACAGTTACTGAGACCTTATTGGCACTCGGTGAAAATCCAATCGCTGTCGGTGATATACACAGTTATCGAACTTGGGTAATGGAACCGAAACTTCCCGAAGATACCATTGATTTAGGCATTCGCTTACAACCGAATTTTGAAGTCATTTCAATGTTATCCCATGATGTAAAATCCCAGCCATTACGTTTTATTCATAGCCAATTCTATGCAGGATTAAATGAAAAACTGTCGCCTTATGGAAGAGTATATAACGTGAATTTTTATCAAGCAGGTGATCTTTGGCAAAACGTCTTAGCAGCCACACAAGAAATTGCCCAAATTATCAATAAACCACAAGCTGCTAAAAAATTAGTTACTCGTTACACCTCTAACATTGAAAAATTAAGAGAAAGACTTCTCCAACATCAATCGCAGTTCGCGGAACGTCCACTTGCTATCGTGCAATTTATTGATACTCGTCACTTACGGATTTATGGTGAAAATAGCCTTTTCGGCGCAGTCGCCAAACAACTCGGTTTTCAGAATGCGTATTTGCCTGAGGTTAATATTTGGGGTTTTCAAAATATTGAGATTACCGAGCTTGCTCACCTACCACAAAATACGCGATTTATTGTCGTAAAACCTTATCCAAATAATATCGCACAAGCCTTAACATATAACACCTTATGGCAATATTTACCCTTAGCCAAGGATGCTCTTGTATTACCTGCTGTTTGGTCTTTTGGTGGTATTCCTTCTGCCGAACGTTTCGCACAGACTCTAACAGAAAGCTTAATTCATGGAGGTGAGGCATGGTAAATCGTACTAGAATTTTCTTTGCGTTATTGGTCACACTTTTTGTTGGATTGACCGTTTCCTTGCTCCATGCTCAAGTACCTGAAAACACATCAATCTGGTTAGTATTCCAACATACTGATAACTTGGATCTATTACTTGTGCAATCTTACAGTCTGCCACGCATTGCAATGGCGTTACTAGCAGGTGGAGCCTTAGCCTTTGCCAGTTTATTATTGCAACAAGTGATGAGCAATCCACTAGCCTCTGACAATACGCTTGGTATCAGCAGTGGCTCGCAAATGACATTATTCTTAGCGACAATTTTTGCTCCCCAATGGCTCGAAATGGGTGCAAGTTTTATTGCCTTATTGGGGGCAGGATTGAGTTTGCTATTAGTAATGACCCTTGCCATACGAAAAACCATGTCACCACTTTTATTGATTTTAGCAGGCCTTGTTGTCAATCTGTATTTTGGTTCATTTACGGGTATGATGATGTTGTTCTATCCTGAAGAATCTCGTGGTTTAGCCTTGTGGGGAGCTGGCTCACTGGTGCAAGAAAGCTGGCGAGATAGCCAACTATTAAGTCTACAAAGTGCGGTCTGTTTTGCCATTGTTTTTGCCCTTATTCGCCCATTTAGTATCTTGACGTTAAATGACAATAACGCCAAAAGTCTCGGTGTGCCTGTAGGCAAACTTCGCTTTATTGGCGTGGTAACTAGTGCTTATCTAATTTCATCCGTAGTCAGCAAAGTAGGAATGTTAGGATTTGTGGGATTAGCGGCAGCAACGATTATCCGACAAATGGGGATTCGCACATTAAAATGGCAACTTATCGGCTCTTTTGCAATGGGAGCATTATTACTTGCTATCACGGATTTGATTTTACAATTTATCAATCTTTATTATCAAATCAGTCTGCCAACAGGTGCGGTGACGGCCCTACTCGGCACACCTTTGCTACTGTGGTTAATGTTTAAAGCCTTGCCAAACACAGGACGATTAACCGAAAATTCACAGCAAAAATCTCGCCAATATCGACCGCTCTTTACAATCTTTATTATCGTTTTATTAGCGATAAGTGTGATGCTAGCCTTATTTGTGGGGAAAATGCAGTTTTATCCTTACATTAAAATTACCACTTTCGATAATCCTTTTAATCAGGAATTACTTGAATTGCGTTATCCACGTATATTTATTGCAATTTGCGCAGGCATTTTACTTTCAGTTGCAGGTGTGCTGTTGCAACGCTTAACCTTAAACCCAATGGCAAGTCCCGAATTATTAGGCGTCTCATCTGGAGCTGGTATGGGTATTTTAGTGTTGCTCTTTGTTTTTACCACACAACAAACGATACTATTTTGGATCACGGGTATTGTCGGAGCATTTATCGCACTAGCCATTTTAGCAGCGATCAATCAACGTAACGGAATGCTCCCCGAGAAAATTCTTCTTACAGGAATTAGTCTTTCTGCCTTATTTGATACGGTGCAACGCCTTGCTGTTGCAAGTGGTGACCCGCGTGCAAATCAATTAATTTCATGGACATCAGGCTCTACACAAAATACCGATCCAAAGCTTGCTGTGCCATTTTTCATACTAAGTCTTGGACTTTTACTTATCAGTTTAATTTTTAGTCGTTGGCTAGAACTCTTAAGCCTACAAGCCCCCATAGCAAAAGCTTTAGGGCTAAATTTAAAACTCACCCGCTGGATACTGATTTTATTCAGTGCTGCACTAACAGCCATCGCCACATTAATGATCGGACCGTTGAGTTTTATCGGTCTTTTAGTACCACATTTAACGAATTTTTTAGGCGTTCACAAAGCCAAAAATCAGTTACTTATTTCTGCACTTCTCGGGACAACCATTATGGTTTTAGCGGATTGGGTTGGACGACAAGTTTTATTCCCTTATGAAATTCCTGCTGGCCTTATCGCCACTTTGTTAGGAGGAAGCTATTTTTTAGTGATGATGCGAAAAATTTAATTATCCAAACTGGATTTGTGCGACATTCGCACATAATAACCGAGAAAATATCATTTTTATCAACACAAAAGGAACTTTACAATGAAAAAATCCTTTCTTTTAACTACTGTCGCAAGTAGCATTTTACTTGCAATGAACACCGCTTATGCGGAAGAAAATGTTGAGCAACTGGATACCATTGAAGTGAGTGCTGATGCCTCGCAAACTGGATTAAGCAAAGAATTCGCAGGTGGCCAAGTTGCAAGTGGTAGCCGTATTGGTATTCTAGGAAATAAATCGAACTTAGAAAGTTCATTTGCGACAACAAGCTACACTAACAAGTTCATTCAAGATAAACAAGCTCGTAGTGTGGCAGATGTACTAAAAAACGATCCAAATGTCCGTGTTGCTCGTGGTTTTGGTAATTTCCAAGAGTCCTATTTTATGCGAGGTTTTATTACCAATTCTGACGATATTCTATATAACGGTTTATATGGTTTATTGCCACGTCAATATATCGCCTCTGAAATGTTTGAACGTGTAGAAGTTCAACGTGGTTCTTCGGCCTTCTTAAATGGTATGGCACCAGGAGGTGGTTCAATTGGCGGAACCATTGCATTAATGCCAAAACGTGCACAAGCTGAAGACCTTAATCGCTTAAATTTAGGCTACTCCAGCAATGAAAGAGCAAATTTCTCTACCGATATTTCTCGCCGTCTGGGTGAAAATAGAGAATTCGGTGTGCGTTTAAATGCCGCTCATACGGAAGGAGAAAGTGCCATTGATAATGACAATGCTCGCAATACAGTCTTCCATTTAGGACTAGACTGGGAAGTTGAAAAAGTACGTTTATCTGCAGATTTAGGCTATCAGAAAAACTACTTAGGCAGCCCACGTCCAAGTGTTACACTATCTGGTGTAACCGTAGTTCCTTCGACTCCTAACCCTCGTAGCAATTGGGGACAAGGATGGACTTATTCTGAAGAAAGAGATATTTTCGGCACATTTCGTGCAGAATATGATTTTCATCCAAACTTAACGGCTTATGCCGCTTATGGCTATCGATATGGCAAAGAAGCGAATGTATTGGCTAATTTACGCGTGAGCAATATTAATGGTAATGGCACTGAATACCGTTTTGATAATACTCGACGCAACATTATTCACACGAGCGAAATAGGATTAAAAGGTCATTTTACAACAAATGAAGTGGAACATGACGTGGTCTTATCCGCTAATCGTTATCAAGAAAAACGTAAAAATGCCTATGTCATGGACTGGCAAAATACGTTTGCAACCAATCTTTATCACCCAACATTCATTTCTAGTATTGCTTATTCTGCGAATGCACTAAAAGGCAATGATCTTTCATCACCTGCACTACAACACCGATCAACCTTAAATAGCGTTGCTATTGGCGATACGTTGTCGGTATTAGATAAAAAACTTCAAGTGACCTTAGGTGCTCGTTGGCAACAAATTGTTTCAAGAGATTTCGCATACAATACAGGAGTTGAAGGCGGTTACTATAACGATTCACGAATTAGTCCAAGTGTTGGAGTTGTTTACCGAATCCTACCCGAATTATCCATTTATGGAAACTATATCGAAAGCCTTGCTCAAGGAGATACCGCTCCAAGCACTGCAGTGAATCAAGGTGAAACACAAAAACCTTATATTTCTAAACAAAAAGAAATTGGCATTAAATATGAGTCACAAAGTGGATTTGGCACAAGCATAGCACTCTTTAGTACTGAGAAACCGCGTGGTTATTTAGATAGCAATAATTACTACACAACAAAAGGCAAAGATCGCCATAATGGGGCAGAAATAAATGTTTACGGGCAAATCACATCGAATATTCGTTTATTAGGCGGTGTGACATTCTTACAAGCCAAACAACGTAAAACAGGTTCTAACACAACAGAAGGCAAATACACGATTGGTGTACCAAAATTTCAAGGCAATCTAGGGTTAGAATATGATGTGAGAGCATTAGAAGGACTTACCTTAGAATCTCGTATTACCTACACAGGTTCAAGCTATGCAGATTCACAAAATACACTGAAAGTTAAAGGCTGGACGAAAGTAGATGTGGGAGCTCGTTATATCGCAATGATTGGTAACACGCCTATCACACTAAGAGCGCGAATTGATAATCTCACCAACAAAAAATATTGGGAATCTGTTGGCGGCTACCCTAATTATGGATATTTAGTTTCTGGAGCACCTCGCACATTTAGCTTAAACGCAAGCATTGACTTCTAAATTGATGTATTAGTAATAGTTCAAAGTGCGGTTCCATTTAACCGCACTTTTTTATTTTTTCCTTTTATTGCTTTCATCAAACATTTTCAATATTCTCTATTGGATTTAAAACTACTAAATACTTACATCTAAAACACAATACTATGTGACGAATAATTACAAAAGTTATTTTGTTTTTTCTTTTATCTATTGTTTAATAAACAAAACTTCTCTCATCAATATTCACTATGGACATCGCATTTTTACTCGGCACTAAAATTATTGAACTGACACTTATTGTGCTTATTGGTTATGGGTTGGTTAAATCAAAATTATTAAAATCTGAAGATAGCAAGACGCTTTCCGTTATTGGGCTTTATGTTATCAGTCCTGCAGTGATGATTGAAGCCTTTCAAATTGATTACACGCCTGAAATCTTGCAAGGTTTACAGCTTTCACTGCTTATGGCGGTGTTTCTTCACATTATTCTGATTATTATTGGTAGCCTATTGAAACGCCTACTAAAGCTTGATCCTATTGAACACGCCACTTCCATTTATTCCAATTCTGGTAACTTAATTATTCCGATTGTGATGTCGTTATTTGGCAAAGAATGGGTCATTTACGCCAGCTGTTTTATTGTGGTACAAACTTTTCTATTTTGGACGCATTGTCGTTTGATTATTGTAGGAAAAGGAAATTTATCCTTAAAGATGATTGCCAAAAATATCAATATTTGGTCAATTCTCGTGGGGGCATTTTTATTTGCTTTTCAAATTAAGTTGCCAAATATTATCAATGGCACACTTTCTTCGATTGGCTTATTTATTGGTCCAAATGCCATGCTTGTTGCGGGTATGCTGATTGCGGCAATTCCTTTACGGAGCATCGTATCATCCAAACGCATTTATTTAGTCACACTTTTGCGCTTGTTACTTATTCCGATTGCATTATTGGTATTAATAAAACTGATTGGGTTTGTGCATTGGGCTGAAAAAGGCGAAATTATTGTGTTGATTAGCTTTTTAGCAACCACGAGCCCATCTGCTTCAACCGTGACACAAATGGCAGTGATTTATAACAACAATCCACAGAAAGCCAGCGCCATCTATGGTGTAACGACGCTGCTTTGTATGTTTACTATGCCACTGGTGATTGCCTTATATCAAATATGGGGGTAAATCGTGGAAAAGTGCGGTCAATTATTTAAGCACTTTTGATGCCGGCTGCTCTTTTTTCAAACGATAAAGTTGATATAAGTTAACGAAAACTAAGAATGCGTTTAGAAGCGCAACTGGATAAGATTTGATGATCAAACTGTAAACGACAAAAAGTACCGCTCCAATTGCATTAACAACTCTCAAGTGAACAATCGATTTAAATAAAAAAGACGCAGCCACAAAGAATGTTGCCAAATAACCTAATAATTCGATGAAATTAAATTCCATAAATCTCTCCGTCAACAATGATTGAGGCGGCATCATAAAAGATTTTGGAATTGAGGAAAAGAGGCGAAATAAAGGCAACCGATTGCAATATCAAGAAATTTTTATTTCGCTCAACATTTGCTTAGATAAAGACTTTTTGCACTAAAAACATATAAAAAATTGTGCCTGCCGAGATAGAAAGAAACATGTTCTTTTTCCAGAAATGTAATCCCAATACTAAAGCGCCTGCAATGAAATCGGGTAAGCCGTGATAACCACTCAACACATCTACATTTTTATAGCAATACACCACTAACATCCCAAACATCGCGGCTGGTAGTACTTTACCTAAATAACGAACATATTCCGGAATCGGACGATTGGCGGGAAATATCCAGAAGGGCAATAATCGAGTAAATTGCACGCACACAATACAAATCACAATGGTGATAATTTGTTCCATCAATGTCATTTTAGTGCCTCCAATTTAGATGAAAGTTTAGGACGTCGTACCGTTAATAGAATCCAGATACTGATTAGCGTTGGCACTAAAAAGTGTTCTTTCCCAACAATTAATAGCGATGCAAAAGCCACACCTAAACCTAATAATGAGCTTTCATGAGATTTCTCTTTGAGCCAGTTTTCAGCAAAAATCACCAGGAAAAGTGCAGTCATACCAAACTCTACCCCTTTTAAATCAAAAGGTATAATTGAGCCAAATAGATTACCTAATCCAGCTCCAACGACCCAATAAAGATGGAGATAAAAACTGACAAAGAACATGTACCAGCCTTTATCTAAATGATCGGGGATCTTCGCCATATAGTTAAGGGAAAAACTTTCATCGACTAGGGTACTAATTAAATACCAACGTTTTTTCCCTAATTGAGCACCATATTTTTCTAACATAGAAATGCCATAAAAAATTTGGCGCCCACTTACCATCAGCGTAACCAACGCAACACTTAAAGGCGAAAAAGGCATAACTAAGGCGGCAGCGGCAATAAATTCCACTGAGCCCGCATAAATGAGTGCTGCCATTGCAACGGGGAACCAAACACCGAATCCAAGTGCTTTCATGTAAATGCCGTATGCTATGCCTAAAAATAAAAAGCCGGCAAGCATTGGCATGCTGTAAGGAAATGCCGCTTTTGCCGCGGCTTTGATGGGATTTTCTGTCACTACTTCTGACATATTGACCTACTACAACTCTAAAACAGACAAACCAGGTAAGGTCGAAAAACTTTGTGCTTTTACTGTTTGATGGAAATCTTCGATATAAGCTAAATTAGCATCTTCTTTACGAATCGCGGCATAGAGGTTACTGTACAACCCTTCTTCTGTAATTTTGCGTGCCACTACATACCCTTTTTCTAAATAAGGCAAGGCAGCCCAATAAGGCACAGTGGCAATACCCCGACGACTTGCCACTAACTGGATCAAGGCGATCGTTAGCTCTGTCGTACGACGTGGCGGATTAATACCTTTCGGTTTCAACACTTGACGATATAAGTCTAACATATCATCAGGCACGGGATAGGTTACCCAAGTTTCCTCAGCAAAATCTTCCGCCTGCCAAACCTCTTTATTCGCTAATGGATGATCTTTAGAACAAATCCCCACCATTTCATAAGAAAACAGTGGTTTAAACAAAACATCATCATTTTGTTCAACATCTGACACAATCGCCCAATCTGCACGATGAGACAATAACAATCCTACAGGATCAGTATGGAAACCTGAGACGATATCCAATTCCACTAGACTCCAATGCTGACGAAACTCATCCATCGCTGGCATTAACCAGTCGAAACAGGTATGACACTCTACTGCAATTCTTAACTGCCCTGCATCACCATGTTTTACGCGTGCGAGCTCACGTTCTGCATCAATCACTTTCGGAAGAATTTCATTAGCAAGACGAATCAAACGATCGCCTGCTGCAGTAAAACGCAATGGATTACTTTTACGCTCTGCGGTCAAAAACGTTGATATTTTTGACCGCACTTAAGCCGATTATTTATCTAATTGAACGGGAAAAAATAAGCTCAATGGTCGTTTTTTCACAATTTGACAAACTTCATGCCAAATTGCCCACCAGCTGTCAATTTCCGTATTTAAAGAGCGCAGTGCGACCCAAAGTGTCAATGAAAAACTGACTATTAAATTCACTAAACCAATCAGCAACACAAAAGCAATGCATTGTAAAAAGAATGGATAGGCAAATTGTCCACTGACTGCACTATATCCTAAATTTGCTGATGAAAATGCAACATGACGAATATCTAACGGGAGATGAGTTAAATATCCCACTAAACCGGTAAGCCCAAGTAACATACCAAAACAGAAGTTACCAATAAGCGAACCATAATTCTCATGCATATAATTAGCAAATTTAACGCGAGACTTCTCAGACATCAATTTTTTTAATAACGGATGTTGTGCTAAACGCATGCGCATATTCAAATAATTGCTACGATTATCAAAATAGCCAGAAATAATTCCGGAGCAGAATAACCATACACCTGCAATAGCTGCGAACCATAAAGAACCATCTAAAGGATCAATACGGTGTAATTGATAGGCTATTTTCTCTGAATTCATCAATGGCTCACCTGTTTGATGTTGATAAACAAAAGCAATTAATGCCGCCAATCCCATAGCAACTACTACATTGCCTAAAACGGCCACGCTTTGGGAACGAAATACATCCACTAATAACTGGGCTAATTTCATATTTAATGTTTTGCCTTGTGGATTTTTCTCTACTGCCTCAGCAAAACGAGCAGCTGTCATGGCTGGCTGTTTGGTTGCAACCGTGAAATGCAACATAAAGATCACCATAAAACCGAAGCCGTAATTTAAACCTTCGGCAAGACCTTTCCAGACTTTATCATCAATAATGCTGCCTAAATAGGTTTTAAATAACGCCATTAGTGCAATCAATACACCACCACCTGCCGCAGAGTAAAACATTGCCCAATACTCTTTTTTATCTCGAGTAATGTAATGCTCACCGTGGTCCCCAGCATTCTGCGTAACACTACGAGCAATTAATCCTGAGCTTTGTTTCCATAATCGGGAAATACTATGTCGCTCTGCAGCTGCACGGGCAAAACAACCCGTTAATAACAATATTCGACGCGGTAAATAGCGATTTGAAACAAAAATTGCCATCAACGTTTCTAATCGTTCTAAAGTCTGGGAAAGACGTTCTAATAAATACGCTGTATTTAAGGAAGACCCCACTACTGCCCCACGTTTCTGTTTCAATATGATTTTTTAAACGTTCCCGATCTTTTTGTTCTGTATAACGGGTTAAAACGCCAAATACGCCTCGCCACGTTTTTAATGGGACGGCATCAATCCAGCGCGCATCATTTTTATCGCTAAACAATAAATAAAAAATATCACGTAAATCATTAATATCTTTAAAAGAGGGGTTAAAACGCTCATAAATACGCGTTTTCATTTCCTGTCCAAAACCGCCACGTGTAAGAATACCGCTACTAATAAACAACGGGTAAAGACGTAAACCACATAACCAACCACATAATAATTTCGAAACAGAACAGCCTAATTCTTTATCGTTCTTTAAGATAAACTTAAACAAATGCAAGGTTGGAGAAATTTTTTCTGTAGGGCTACTACGTAATAATTGACACAGCCCTTCCACAAGACCAAAGGCATCATTTTCCTCGACTTTATTATGCAAAAATTGCGGTAAAGTATCAGGTTTTATCATGCTTTCCTCCTTCAATCGTTTATATTCAAAGGGTAAACATTATACAGATCTGTTAGGGAAAATAAAAATAAAAATAAAAATGAAAGGAAAAGTGCGGTCAATTTTGAAAGGGCTTTAAAAGAAAAGGCGTATGCTTCCATATGCTTCCATACGCCTTTAAATTGGTATTATTTCTCTTTTTTCAGCAAGAAAATACCTTGTTCAGAGAAATTCACATAAGCTTGTTTGAGATCAGCATTGAAGTCTTCAGGTTTGGTGTTAATGAGCAATTCTTTGCCTGCCCAAATTGCCACCACTTCCCAGTGATTACCCATATAGACTGCACTCTTGATTTCACATTGTTGTGCTGCCCCGCCTTCTGCTTTTAAGTAAATTGCTTCAGGACGTACGCCTACTAAGCATTCACCATCTGGTAAATTGAATTGTGCCGCATTGCTTAATGGTAATTTGTAGCCATTCACGTCAATGGTGTTATTTTCCAATTTACCTTCAAAGATGCTCGATTCGCCCATGAAGTTTGCAAGGAATAAAGAATTTGGACGCAAATAAAGCTCTTTTGCTGGCGCTTTTTGCATGATTTTACCTTTATTCATGACAATAACTTCATCGGATACCGCAAATGCTTCGGTCTGGTCGTGAGTCACATAAAGTGAGGTAATACCTAAACTTTGTTGTAATTCACGGATTTTTTCACGCATAGAACGACGTAAGTTGGCATCCAAGTTACTTAATGGTTCATCAAAAAGTAATACTTTTGGTTTTAATACTAACGCACGTGCTAATGCCACACGTTGTTGTTGACCACCTGAAATTTGATCCACAAAACGATCTTCAAAACCTGCTAAGTCAACTAACTCTAAGGCTTCTTTTACACGGTGCCACGTTTAATGGTTAAATCTAAATTATCAATGACTGTGGATTTACCAAAAGATTTAGTGATATTTTTTAATACTAAGAAATCATTATTACTCATAATATTTACCTACAACTTAACGAGTTAATTCATTTTTTTCGCTTTAGAACGGGAAATTCGGGTATCACCCACAATCCAGTCAAAGAATAAAATAATGGCCATCATTACGATGATTAAAATCGAACCGTATGCGATAGCAACACCATATTCACCATCTTCTACACGGTTTAAAATATAGGCTGTTGCCACACGTGTATCAGCGGTGACTAAGAAGATAATCGCACTTACGGTAGTCATCGCACGAACGAAGCTGGTGACCAATGCAGAAAGTAACGCTGGTTTTAACAATGGTAAAACGATAAACCACAAGGTTTTCCATGAGCTACCTTTTAAAGAAAGAGATGCTTCATCGAGTGATTTATCTAATTGACCAAGACCTGCGATGGCTGCACGCATACCGATTGGTAAATCACGCATCACCATTGAAATGATCACAATAATGCTGGTACCTGTAATGTAAAGTGGCGCATTGTTAAAGGCTAAAATATAAGATACCCCTGCTACAGTTCCTGGTACGGCGAAGCAAAGCATGGTTAAGAACTCAAGAGATTTTTTACCTTGGAAATCTTTACGCACCACAATATACGCAATTAATAAACCGAAAAGTGCGGTCAATGGTGCGGCAATTCCTGCGTAAATTAAGGTATTAATCAATGATGGCCATGCCCCATCGCTTAAGCCTTGTCCGAATAACATCGCATAGTTTTTCAAGGTTAAGGTGTAATCCACACCCCAGTTTACGGTGAAACTACCGTAGAAAATACTGCCGTATAACGCTAAGTTAAAGAGCACCCAGAAACCAAGCATACCGATGATGGTATATTTTAAGCCGGTTGGTAAATCTTGTACGTCACCGCGATAGGATTTACCTGAAACGGTTACATAAGAGCGGTTACCAATCCAAATATATTGGATGATAAATACAGCTAATGAGAAGATTAAAAGCATCGAACCTAAAGTACTTGCTGAAGCATAATCTAATTGTGAGCCTGCAATATAGAAGTAGATTTGTGTCGCGATGACGTCAAAGCTACCACCCAATACTAATGGGTTACTAAAGTCCGCTAAGGATTGGATAAACACGATTAAGAATGAGTTTGCCAATGCCGGACGTAATAATGGGAAGATGATATTGAAGAAAGTTTGGTAACGATTTGCACGTAAAGTGTAAGAAGCTTCTTCAATTGATGGATGAACAGATTTTAATGCCCCATCTAAAATCATGAATGAAATCGGTGCAAAAGCAAGAATCTGCGCAATAGCAATCCCGTTAAAACCATATAACCAGTTGTGATTCTCAAATCCAAATGTTGAAGCTAAGAACTCCGTCACATAACCAGAACGACCAAGCATTAATGTGACCCCTAAGCCCACAACGAATGGAGGGGTAACGATTGGCAAAATAGAGAAAATTTTACCAATGAATGCCGTTCTACGAGCAATACGGGTGGTATAAAGTGCAAATGCCAAACCGAAAATCGTTGATACGATACCTACAAAGCCAGATAAGAATAACGAGTTACTAATAACACGTACAATATAGCTTTGAGTCAAAATTCGCATCACTTGTTGTGGTGCAAAAGTATCACCGTCATAGAACATGGAGACAAAGATCGCTAATGTCGGGTAAACGATGAAGAAGAAAATTAATAAGATAATGCAAAGTAAAGAAGCGATAATAAATTTATCCCCTTGCATCACTTTTAATTTTGCGAAAGAAAACGTCGCCAATGCGGTTAAACTCGCGATTAATACAATCACTGAATAACCCATGCTGACTTTATAAATTGTTGCACTGACAAAGATAAATAATGTCGCTGCTGCAATAAGATATAGCTCTGCTTTCGCTTGTGTATCCTTCGGTAATTTAAGAAGCGGCATCAATCCGTATAAAAGAACCGGTAAAAACCATAATGCCGTAATATTTAATGAAGACCAACCCATTGCACCTAGGTATTCATCGCTTGTGCTATCAAACAAGCCATAATCTAAAGCGTGGGAAGGCAGAAGAAGAAATGCAATCACTGCAAGAATTATCCAAAAGTTAGCGGATTGGATAATAGGAAGTTTATTTGCGTTCATACAACCTCGCATAAAAGAAAAAAAGCGAAATAATATAATAGCTATTATTTCGCTATGTATACATCATTATTTTGCTAATTTAACATCATCAACCCATTTTGTGATCAAACGTTTACGTAAATCACTTGAGCCGTATTTGTCAAAATCATAATTAATTAAATTGATGGATTTAAAATCGAGCGCATAAGGCGATTGCTCAGCAGTGCTATTGGTTAAAATAGAATAAGCTTCCCCTTTTTTCCAGGTTAACTCTTGCGCTTCTTTTGATAACGCCCAATCCACAAATAATTTTGCATTTTCAAGGTTTCTTGCACCTTTAATAATGCTCACACCACCAATTTCATAGCCTGTACCTTCGCAAGGAACAACTAATTCAACTGGTGCGCCTTTTGCTTTCTCTAAAGAATATTCATGTAAAAAACCAATTCCGATTGCGGTTTCACCACGCGCTGTATTACGGGTCGCTGTGTTACCGGATTTAGTATATTGGGAAACGTTTTTATTGAGTTCTTTGAGATATTTGAACGCTTCATCCTCACCCCAAAGTTGGATATAGGTCGCTAACTGAGTATAACCTGTTCCTGAACTTTGAGGATCGGCTGCTTGGATCTCATTACGATACGCAGGATCGGCTAGATCTTTCCAACATTTTGGTGTCGGTAAATTAAGCTTTTTCAAACGTTCTGGATTGATACCGAAACCTAATACACCGAGATAAATCGCTGAAGAATAGTTGCCTTTAATTTTAGCTGGGTCTCTAAACTGTTCAGGAATTTGTGCAAGATTTGGCGACTTATATGCTTCAAGTAAGCCCATTTCACCCGCTTGAGAATGAGGATCAAGCGTACCGCCATACCACACATCCCCTTGAGGGTTGTCTTTCTCAGCATCAATTTTGGCTAAAATTGTGCCTGTACCACCACGGATAAAACTAGTTTTGATTCCGTATTTTTTCTCAAAAGCCATGGTTTCTTGCTCGCACATCGTATTTTGTGCACTACAATAAACCACTAAACGACCTTCTGCAGCAGATGCGTGAGCGCTTAGCAACACGCCACCAAATACAACACCAGAAAGTGCTAAAGCAACGTTAGACATTTTCATTGGTCCACTCCTGTGTTTATAAAATAAGATGAGCTAATACGCTCATCGTAGAAACCCACGTAAAAACCTAGCTAGTGGGGCTAAAATGGTAAAAGTGCGGTCAAAAAATCTCATGTTTTTCAACCGCACTTTAAACATTATTTCGCTAATTTAACGTCTTGAACCCATTTTTCAATTAAGGCTTTGCGTTGTTCAGTTGCACCGTATTTCTCAAAGTCATAATTGATCAGGTTAAGTTTGTTTGGATCAAACGCAGTTGGCGATTGTTCCGCTGTGGTGTTGGTTAAGATTTGTAAAGAGTCACCTTGTTTCCACGCTAACTCTTGACCTTCTTTAGATAATGCCCAATCCACGAATAATTTTGCGTTATCAATGTTACGCGCACCTTTTAAGATACTTACGCCACCTAACTCGTAACCAGTACCTTCACAAGGCACCACTAATTCCAATGGCGCACCTTGACGTTTTTCAAGTGCATAATCGTGTAAGAAGCCGATACCTACCGCCGTTTCACCACGTGCTGCATTACGAGACGGAGTGACACCGGATTTGGTGTATTGAGATACGTTTGGATGTAATGCTTTTAAGAAATCAAAGGCTTTTTCTTCGCCCCAAAGTTGAACGAAAGTTGCCAATGCGGTATAAGCTGTACCTGCACTTTGTGGGTCAGCAATTTGCACTTCGCCTTTTAAGCGAGGATCGGTTAAATCTTTCCAGCATTTTGGTACTTCTTTAATACCTAATTTTGCTAAACGCTCGGTATTCACACCAAAACCTAAGATCCCCATGTAAATCGCAGAGACATAATGTCCTTTGGTTTTCGCTGGGTCACGGAAACGTTCAACAATTTCATCAATGTGTTTAGATTTATAAGGAAGTGCGGTTGAAATGGAGAGAGAAATTTTATTCATTTTCATCGTACACTCCTCATAAATAACACTGATGAAATAATAAAAACGAGCACATCGTAAGCGCAAACGAAAAAAAATTCCGTGAACTACTTCACAAATTTAAAAAATTTAAATAAAAAAGAAAGGTGAATTTAAACTGATTTTTCTTTATAATCCCACTAATTTTTACCTTCCGTTTTTTGAGGACGTTTTATGTCAAACTCATCTTGTATCATCATTGCTATCACGGGGGCATCCGCTTCAGGGAAAAGCTCCATTGCATCTACCGTTCACAAAGAACTTTGTAATGAATTAGGTTGCCAAGAAATTGGCATCATTGCAGAAGATAGCTACTACAAAGATCAAAGTCATTTGGAAATGAGCGAACGTGTGAAAATGAACTATGACCACCCGAATTCAATGGACAGAGATTTACTTATTCAACACTTAAAAGACTTAAAAAACGGAACTGCGGTGGATGTTCCTGTCTACAGTTATGTTGAGCATACCAGAACAGGCGAAACCAAACACTTTACGCCAAAGAAAATTGTTATTTTAGAAGGGATCTTATTGCTCACCGATGAGCGAGTTCGCCAATTAGCCGATATTTCAGTCTTCGTGGATACACCATTAGACATTTGTTTTATCCGTCGTTTACAACGTGATATGGAAGAACGTGGTCGTTCACTACAATCTGTGATTGAGCAATACCGTGCAACTGTGCGCCCAATGTTCATGCAATTTATCGAACCATCAAAACAATATGCGGATATCGTGATTCCTCGTGGTGGTAAAAACCGTATTGCGATCAATATGTTAAAAGCTCAAATTCTTCATTTGTTAAACCAAAAATAGGAAAAATCATGCGTCTTTGCGATACCGATATCGAACGCTATCTAGATGATGGCATTATTTCTTTAACGCCTCGTCCTGAAAATGACAAAATCAATGGTGCGACCATTGATGTGCGTTTAGGCAATTCATTTCGCGTATTTCGTGAACATTCCGCGCCTTATATTGATTTAAGTGGACCGAAAGAAGAAGTCTCTGCTCAACTTGAATCAGTGATGAGTGACGAAATTATTATCGGTGATGATGAAGCCTTCTTCTTACACCCTGGTATGTTGGCGTTAGCAACTACATTGGAGTCAGTGAAACTCCCTGCCAATATTATCGGTTGGCTAGATGGTCGTTCTTCACTTGCTCGTTTAGGTTTAATGGTACATGTAACCGCACATCGTATCGATCCAGGTTGGGAAGGCAAAATTGTGTTGGAATTCTACAACTCTGGCAAATTACCTTTAGCATTACGTCCTAATATGGTAATTGGTGCATTGAGTTTCGAAGTGTTAAGTGGTCCGGCAGCTCGCCCGTATACCAGTCGTAAAGATGCCAAATATAAACATCAGCAGAATGCGGTAGCAAGCCGAATTAATGAGGATTAATCCATGAAAAAGATCGCAATTAGCCTGTTGATCGTGCTGTTTGCGATCTTTGCTTTTTTTTATGTTCAACTTCAACAAGCTAAGAGTCTTTTGACCGAACAACTGACGAAACGAGATATTCAACTTGAAACGATAAGTATTAGCCTCTTTCCACAGCCTGTTATTTCCTTAGAAAAGGTTAAATATCACGCAATTTCTGCACAAAAAATTGAAGGAAAATTACCTTTTATTTCACTCGTTTTTGGGAATCCAACGATTGACGAAATTCAAATTCAGCAAGCTCGCTTTACTGAAAATGCATTAAATTCAGCCAATATCCGCATGGCATTTTCAGATTTTGCACTCAAACAATTTTTAAAAAAAGATCTTACTTTTAATGGTAGCAACCATATTTGGGTGAACCTTGAAAAACCTATTTATGGCAACACCGCAACCTTTGATTTTCTTTTTAACAAAGGAAATATCGCCCTTCGTCAGGAAGGTGAATCACTTATTCAATTTGATGACGTGCAATTCAATCAGCAAAAATTAGGCTATATTGAAATTCATGCTGATTTAACGAAACCACAGAAACTTGCCATTGGTTACATTCGACCAACATGCACCACAAATTGTCTTGCCATACTCAAAATATGAACACGCCTTATGAGCGTTTTGAATCAAGCCTTTCATTCGAAAATCATTTACTCAAAGTCGATAAAATAAACTTAAAAACAACCGCACTTTTAGGTGAGGGTTCTGGAGCCATTGATTTAGATAATGTACAATGCGACGTCAATTTAACTTTAAGATCAACTGACGAAAAATACAAAAAACTGGCATTGCCTATTCGCTTTTTCGATAGCTGCTATGCTCCACAATACAAATTAAATATTGATAAAAATTTCCGTCATCAACTTAAGGAATTAATTAAAGAGAAATTAAAATAATGTCGTTTTACCAAAAAGCAGAAAAAACTCAATTTTGGCGCGTAGTTATCATGGCTTGCGCCGCTTTTATTTTTAATACCACGGAATTTGTGCCCGTTGCGTTACTCACCGATATTGGACAAAGTTTTGATATGCAAAGCTCTGATGTGGGTTTAATGATGACCGTTTATGCTTGGACGGTTATGATTATGTCTTTACCCGCCATGCTCGCGACAGGCGATATGGAACGTAAAGGCTTATTGCTGAAACTTTTTGTGATTTTTATCATCGGCCATATTATCTCGGTCATTGCGTGGAATTATTGGATTCTTCTCATTGCTCGTATGTGTATTGCGGTAGCGCATTCACTCTTCTGGGCAATTACCGCATCATTAGTGATGCGTGTGGCACCGAAGAATAAGAAAACACAAGCAATTGGTATGCTCGCTATCGGTACATCCCTTGCGACTATTTTAGGCTTACCATTAGGCCGTTTAGTCGGTCAATTAGTTGGTTGGCGTATTACTTTCGCAATCATTGCCGCATTAGCTTTGGTTGTGATGGTATTTATTATGCGTTTATTACCAAATCTACCAAGTAAAAATGCAGGCTCGTTATCTAGTCTACCTATTTTAGCAAAACGTCCATTATTGATTGGACTTTATGCCACAACGGTAATCATTGTTTCTGCGCACTTTACCGCTTATACCTACATTGAACCCTTTATGGTTCAAATCGGTGAACTCGATCCAAATCTTGCAACGATGATTTTGTTAGTTTTTGGGGTTTCTGGCATTACCGCAAGTGTGATCTTTAACCGCTTATACCGTTTCGGTCCAACTCAATTTATCAGTGGGGCTATGATTTTACTGGCTATATCTTTAACATTTATGCTTGCCTCTGCGAATTATACCGCCACCATGTTTACCCTTGCTTTTATTTGGGGGATTGGCATCTCTTGTATCGGACTGGCATTACAAATGCGCGTACTACAACTTGCTCCTGATGCAACGGACGTAGCAAGTGCCATTTATTCCGGTATTTTCAATGCGGGTATTGGTGCAGGAGCACTGTTTGGTAACCAAATCGCTCATCATGTTGGTCTTGAATATATTGGCTTTAGCGGTGCAGCATTAGCCGTTATTGCACTCGGCATCTTTGTCTTCTTCAATTTCCGCTATCGCGCTCAAAACGTCTAAAAAAATGACCGCACTTACTCAAGTGCGGTCATTTTATTTTCTCTTTTTTAATCAAGATGGAAACAAGCGATTAGCTTACCATCAGGATATTTTTCCAATTTCGGTTGCTCATTTCGACATTTATCGGTCGCTTTCCAACAGCGTGGATTAAATGCACAACCTTTTGGTGGATTAATCGGGCTTGGTAATTCCCCCTTTAATTTAATCCGCTGACGACGTAATTCAGGCGATAATCTTGGTGTCGCCGAAAGCAACGCTTGTGTATAAGGATGCTGAGGATTATTAAAGATCTGTGCTTTTGTGCCCATTTCAACACAGCGGCCTAAATACATCACCATCACCTCATCAGCAATATGCTCAACCACCGAAAGATCATGGGAAATAAACACATAAGATAAACCAAGCTCAGCTTGCAAATCCATCATCAAATTCAGCACTTGCGCACGAACGGATACATCTAACGCAGAAACGGGTTCATCCGCTACAACCACATCAGGATTAAGCATTAAACCTCGAGCAATCGCGATACGCTGACGTTGCCCACCTGAAAACATATGTGGATAGCGATTATAAAACTCTGCACGCAACCCCACTTTTGCCATCATGGACAGTACTTTTTCTTTACGCTCTTTTGCCGATAGATTGGTATTAATGACTAAGGGCTCTTCCAAAATCGTGCCGATTTTTTTACGCGGATTCAGTGAGGCATAAGGATTTTGAAACACGATTTGGATTTTCTGACGACGCAATGCTTTTGTTTCGTGATCATTCTCTAAGAAATTTTGTCCGTTGTAATATAACTCACCTTCAGTCGGCTCTTCTATCATGGTCAAAAGACGACCAAGTGTCGACTTCCCACAACCTGACTCCCCCACCACGGCAAGCGTTTTGCCTCGTTCTAGAGAAAAAGACACGCCATCTAATGCTTTCACTTGCTGTGTTTTTGCAAACATCCCTTTTTTCACAGGATAATATTTCTTCAACCCAATGTTTACCTGGCACCACACCGGGTAAAGATTGCAAACGAGATTTACCTTCGGCAAATTCAGGTAAAGAACGTAATAACGCTTGAGTGTAAGGATGTTTTGGTTCACGGAAAATATCTTCTGCTTGCCCTTCTTCTACTACTTGTCCTGCATACATTACAATAATGCGATGTGCCGCTTCTGCGACTAGCGCAAGATCGTGCGTGATCAGAATCAACGACATACATTCTTTTTGCTGTAACTCAAGCAACAAATCTACAATTTGAGCTTGAATGGTCACATCCAGTGCGGTGGTTGGTTCATCTGCAATGAGCAATCTCGGTTTACATGCAATCGCCATAGCAATCATAACGCGTTGGCTCATCCCGCCAGAAAGCTGATGCGGATAGACATCAATACGTGATTCAGGATCAGGTATTCCGACTAAGCGTAATAGCTCTAAGGTGCGTTCACGACGTTCTTTTTTACTGCCGCCTTGATGCGCCTTAATCGCCTCCATAATTTGGAAACCCACCGTATAAGCAGGATTTAAGCTTGTCATCGGGTCTTGGAAGATCATGGCAATATCTGCGCCAACTAATTCCCGCTTTTCTTTTGCCGGTAAGCTTAAGAGATCTTTTCCTTCAAATTCTAGCCCTTTCGCTGAAACACGCCCAGGAAAATCAATTAAGCCCATCACAGCAAGGGAACTTACTGATTTCCCTGAACCTGACTCGCCGACAATACCTAATACTTCGCCTTGATTGACTTGGTAGCTAATACGATCCACCGCTTTAAAAGGTGCTTTTTCATCACCAAAGTGAACAGACAGCTCTTTTACATCTAATAATGCCATTCTGCCCCCTATTGTTTTAATTTTGGATCGAGTGCATCACGCAACCCGTCGCCCATTAAGTTAAATGCTAAAACAAGCGATAAAATCACTAAACCTGGAATGGTAACCAACCAGTTGGCGGCCTGCATAAAACTACGCGATTCAGATAACATAGTCCCCAATTCCGGTGTTGGTGGTTTTGCACCGATACCTAAGAAACCTAAGGTGGCTAACTCTAAAATCGCGTTAGAAATCCCCATTGTCATTTGCACAATAAGCGGTGCAAGACAATTCGGTAAAATCACAATAAACATTAAACGTAATACGCTTGCTCCTGCTACACGCGAAGAGGTGACATAATCTCTGTTTTTCTCATTTAATACCGCTGCACGTGTTAAACGCACATAACTTGGAATCGAAACCACGGCAATCGCCAACGTCGCATTGGTTAAAGATGGCTCTAAAATTGACACTACCACAATGGTTAAAAGCAAGTTTGGGATAGCCAACATAATGTCAATAAAACGAACAATTAATGTATCCAATGCGCCACCATAATAACCGGCAAGCAAACCTAGGCTCGTTCCTAAAATGCAAGATAGAATGACAATAATGAAACCTGCAAAAACAGAAATGCGCGTACCATAAATAATGCGAGAAAGAATATCTCGACCAATGTCATCTGTACCCAGTAGATAAGCGGAATTGCCGCCTTCATACCAAGCTGGCGGTAACAATAAAGCTGAACGATTTTGTTCAATAGGATCAAAAGGTGCTATCCAAGGGGCAAAAATACTGATTAATGCTACAGCAAGAATAAAAGTGAGCCCAATCACTGCCCCTCTATTTTGTTTGAAATAAAACCAAAACTCCTGCAACGGTGTGCGAGGTGCAATCGTTTCAATGGATAAAGTTTGTTCCGTCATTAATAAGGCTCCTTATTGATGGCGAATACGTGGGTTTACCACGCCATAAAGTAAATCGATCGTCAAATTCACCACAATAATAATTGTAGCAATAATCAACACGGCGCCTTGTAAGACAGGATAATCACGATTGGAAATCGCATCAATAATCCATTTACCAATACCCGGCCATGAGAAAATTGTTTCGGTTAAAACCGCACCGGATAATAGCTGTCCTACAATCAAGCCCACCACGGTCACAACAGGGATAAGCGCATTACGTAGCGCATGTACAATCACAATTCGGGTATAACTTAAGCCTTTCGCTTTTGCGGTACGAATATAATCTTCACCTAACACTTCCAACATCGAAGAACGTGTCATTCGAGTAATCACCGCAAGTGGAATGGTACCTAATACAATAGCTGGTAGAATCAATGACTTAATTGCATTCCAGAAAGCGCCTGGTACGCCTGAAAGCCAAGTATCGATTAACATAAATCCCGTTGGTGTATCGATCCAGAAGCTATCTTCTAAACGCCCCCCTTGTGGTAAGTCTAACCAAGGTGAAACATATAAGATCAAAATTAATCCCCACCAGAAAATTGGCATGGAATAACCCGTTAATGACATAGCTGTCACGGTATGAGAAATCCAGCTATCTTTCTTGACGGCCGCAATCGTTCCTAGCGTAATACCGGCAATTAACGACCAAAATAGTGCAAAGAAAGCCAATTCAAAGGTAGCAGGGAAAAGTGTGAAAAACTCTCTCAGAACAGGTTGTTGGGTGCGGAATGATTCACCGAAATCACCTTGTATTACATTGCCAATATAATTGAAATATTGCTGATACAACGGTAAATCGAGACCAAGTTGCTTCATCATTTGTTGATGAACTTCTGGCGTTAAACCTCGCTCTCCCATCATAATCTCCACAGGATCGCCTGGAATAAAATGAATGAGCGCAAAAGTCACAAAAGTAATGGCGATAAAGGTAGGAATCACCATTAAAATACGTTTTAAAATAAATTTAAACATCTACTTCCCACATGATAAAAGTGCGGTCATTTCTTCGAATGCTTTCGCACTTGGCACCTTGAGCATAAACATCAATATTCATGCCGCTGCAATAAAATCCTCCCGATTCTACCGCACTTTTTCTAATTTTGCCAAATGCGCAATCAACCACTTAATACCTTGAGCTTGGAAAGCGATTTGTAAACGGGTGTTATTATCTGAGCCTTCAACGTTTATCACTGTGCCAAAACCAAACTTTTCATGCTTCACTTTTTGTCCCATTTTCCATTCGTTCTCAGGCAAATTCGCGCTTAAACTTCCCACTTTCGCTTGGTTTAATGCTCGAGTCACCGTTCCACGCAAGCGGATTTCTTGAATGCATTCTGATGGCAA
The DNA here is from genome assembly GCA_018378615.1 of Parahaemophilus parainfluenzae. Classification (GTDB taxonomy): domain Bacteria; phylum Pseudomonadota; class Gammaproteobacteria; order Enterobacterales; family Pasteurellaceae; genus Haemophilus_D; species Haemophilus_D parainfluenzae_X. Next base: position 6,386 of record JAGZXE010000015.1, on the reverse strand, counting down.
TTCTGTAATAAAACGTGAAGGCAAATGACGTTCTTCTTTTGTATAAACACGACGACTTTCTGCATAACAAATCGTCAGTTTTTGCTTAGCACGTGTAATGCCCACATAAGCAAGACGGCGTTCTTCTTCTAAACGACCGGGTTCTTCAAATGAACGGAAACTTGGGAATACGCCCTCTTCTACCCCCACCATAAACACGCGTGGGAATTCCAAACCTTTTGCTGAGTGTAAGGTCATCATTTCTACACAAGATTGATGCGGTGAAGCCTGCTCTTCTCCCGCTTCTAAAGAGGCATGAGTTAAAAAGGCAGTAAGATCGGTCATGTCTTCTGCTTCATCCGGTTTGATGAACTCTCGGGTTGCCGTCACCAACTCTTCTAAGTTTTCAATACGCACTTCACCTTTCTCACCTTTTTCCTGTTTATACATGTCGTATAAGCCAGAATGTTTTATCACGAAATCGGTCTGTGCAAACAATGGCATTTCAGCTGTATCCACCTGTAAAGAATTAATTAACTCTTGGAAGCGCAACAATGCGGTTGAAGCGCGTCCCGTTAGCATATTTTCTTGTGTGGCTACTTGAACAGCTTGCCATAAAGTAATTTGACGCTCACGAGTTAAATTTCGTAACACATCTAAAGTACGATCGCCAATGCCACGTGTAGGGGTATTAATCACACGCTCAAATGCCGCATCATCTTGACGATTATTAATTAAGCGTAAATAGGCCAACGCATCTTTAATTTCTTGGCGTTCGAAGAATCGCATCCCGCCATAAATCCGGTAAGGAATTTGGCAACGAATCAACGCTTCTTCAATGACACGAGATTGGCTATTACTACGATATAAAACAGCACAATCATCTAATTTCCCACCGTCATCTACCCAGTTTTGAATCTGAGAAGCTACAAATTTTGCCTCATCTAATTCATTAAATGCTGCATAAATACCTACTGGCTCACCCATTTCACCGTCGGTCCATAAATTCTTACCGAGGCGATCACTATTATTCGAAATAAGTTGGTTGGCACTTTTCAGAATATTGCCGGTAGAACGATAATTTTGTTCCAAACGAATAGTTTCGGCGTTGAAATCTTTCAGGAATTTTTGAATGTTTTCGACTTGTGCACCACGGCAAAATCCACCAAGCCCGCACGATCACAAGTATCTTGATAAATTTGGTAGATCTTAATCCACTCTTTTTCCTGACGATCGCCAAAATCATCAATATCTTGCGGTCTTAAACCTTCATCTTTTTTATTATTGATATACCAGCACGCTTGCTTTGGTGGAAACGCTTTATCATCATAATTGTGCAATTTCATCAAGCGTTTTACTAAACGAAGTTGATCTTCAGAATCCAAAATTTGGAAATCTTGTGGCAAGTTCACATCTAAATGGTGAGCACGTAGTAATCGATGGGCAATGCTATGGAATGTGCCAATCCACATGCCAAATAAATTAGATTGAGCATGTTTGGATAAGGTATCTTGAATACGATGGCGCATTTCAGCAGCGGCTTTATTGGTAAAGGTTACCGCCATAATGCTACCTTCAGAAATATTTTCTACGGCAATCAACCAAGCAATGCGATGAGTCAATACTCGAGTTTTACCACTTCCTGCACCCGCAAGCACAAGGTAATTGCCAAGCGGTGCTGTCACTGCTTCACGTTGTTTATCATTCAAGCCATCAAGTAATTCTGAAATATCCATTGCTCTTATTTTAATCTGGTTAAATTTACAGGGGATTATAGTGGGAATTATGCGTTTAAACAATCCCAATATTTACAAATTTCCTCCGCCCGCTTATATTAGCAATATCAAATAATTACTAAATATTGACGAAGTAAAAGGAGACATAATGTCAATAAAAACCACGTTAAAATTAACCGCACTTTCAGCCCTAACCGCCCTCGCGTACACGTCTCACGCACAGGCTGAAGGCAAACTCACCGTGTATTGCAGTGTACAAAACGTAGTATGCGAAAAAGTTACGCAAGCCTTTAGTAAAAAATACAATGTAGATGCACAATTTGTACGTAATAGTACAGGCGTTGTATTAGGCAAAATTAAAGCTGAAAAAGAAAACCCACAAGCTGATTTCTGGTTTGGAGGCACCATTGAACCACATCTTCAAGCCGCAGAATTAGGCTTGCTTGAATCCTATCGTTCCCCATTACAAAAAGATATCATGCCGCAGTTTAAATCTTTAATGGATCAACGCGGCAATTTCACCTCTGTGATTTACTTAATGGAACTTGGCATTGGGGTAAATACTAAAAAATTAAAAGAATTAAATATTCCTGCACCAAAATGTTATGCAGATCTAATAAAACCAGAATATCAAGGGCAAATTCAATATCCCGATCCCCGTGTTTCTGGTACGGGTTATTCACTTATCAGCACTTTTTCCACATTATGGGGAGAAGAAAAAGCTTTCGATTATTTGAAAAAATTAGAAACCAATCTCATGCAGCATACCAAAACAGGTCTTGCTAGCAATTATTTAGCAAATGGTACCGTAGCAATTGATTTAGGTTTTATGTTGGTTTACCCACGTGAGAAGAAAAACGGTGCGCCCGTTGAAGGCATTTTACCATGTGAAGGCGTAGGCTATTCTTTAGGCGGGGCTAGTATTATCAAAGGAGCAAGAAACCTCGATAATGCTAAGCTGTTTATGGATTTTGTACTAAGCAAAGAAGCACAAGAAATTCCGTGGCGAGAATCAGACTCTTATCAACTTCCAACCAATATTCATGCTGAACCAGCACCTGGTTTCCTACCGGCTAGCAAATTAAAACTGGTGGATATTGATTTTATGAAATTTGGTACAGATCAAGAAGGTAAGCGCCTCACCCAACGTTGGGTTTCTGAAGTGCTCTTAGAGAGTAAATCGCCAAAAGAATAAAAGAAATAAACAAAAAGTGCGGTCAAAAATCATGGTGTTTTTGACCGAACTTGTTTTTAATAGATAAAACTAAGCTAAAACTAACCGCTCTTTCCCTGCATAGATATTCGCTTTTCCAGGACGAGCAAAGCCGATAAGAGAAAGATTGTGTTGTTCAGCCATATTTACAGCAAGATCTGTCGCGGCAGAAATCGCAACAAGTAACTCGATACCACAAGCCACTGATTTTTGAACCATTTCATAACTCGCTCGGCTTGAAACCAGCACGAATCCTTGTGGCTGATTTTGTTTTGCATGCCAGCCGATTAATTTATCTAGTGCCACATGTCGCCCAACATCTTCTCGAATCGCCAGTAAATTACCCGATAAATCAAAAAAGGCAGCGGCATGTGTCGCTCCTGTTTCTTTTCCGAGTGTTTGATTAGCTTGTAATTGTGCTAAGCAGCCATCTAATAAATTTAAATTAAATTGGAAAGTGCGGTCTAATTTTGGCAATTTTTTATAGACTTGTGAAATTTGTTCTGTACCGCAAATACCACAACCTGTTCTCCCGGTTAATGTGCGGCGATGATCTTTTAATGCTACAAATTGACGGCTAGATAATTCAATTTGCACTTCAATGCCATTGCATACTTCCACCACATCAATACCATAAATATCCGCTTTTTTCTCAATAATGCCTTCTGCTAATGAAAAGCCTAAAGCAAAATCCTCTAAATCTTGCGGAGAGCACATCATGACGGTATGTGCAATACCATTATAAACAAGCGAAACCGGCACTTCCGCCGCCAGACTATCTTGTTTCCCCACTAAAAGTGCGGTCGGATTTTCAGGTGTTTTTTTTAAAAAATTAATTGTTTTTTGAATTATCCAGTGCATTATTTTTTCCCAATAAAATGGCTGTTGAAAAAATGTTACTTTTTTTTAACAAAAAATGTTTATTTTGTGATCTAGCTCAAGTTTTAAAACGATTATAACAAGTTTTGATTATAGATTTTCGGTTAAAAAATAGTTAAAATCGGCTCCGTTTAAATTGGTCATTGTTGTAATCAATTTAATGGTTGATGCGTTATTTTAACGAAATCAAATAAATTATCTATACGAATTTATACTATCGAAATATCTTAACGGTTCGCCGTTATGAAGGAGTGATTATGCAGGTCTCTAGACGTAAGTTCTTTAAGATCTGTGCAGGTGGTATGGCGGGGACGTCTGCGGCAATGTTGGGCTTTGCACCATCATCTGTTTTAGCGGCACCACGTGAGTACAAATTATTACGGGCTTTTGAATCCCGTAACACCTGTACATATTGTGCAGTGAGCTGTGGTATGTTGTTATATAGCACAGGCAAACCTTACGATGCTTTAAGTAGCCACACCGGTACCAATACCCGTTCTAAATTATTCCACCTTGAAGGTGACCCTGACCATCCGGTAAGCCGTGGTGCGTTATGTCCTAAAGGTGCGGGCGCATTAGACTATATTAATAGTGAAAGCCGTGCTTTATACCCTGAATATCGTGCACCGGGTTCTGACAAATGGGTTCGTCTTTCTTGGGAAGAAGCAATCAAACGCATTTCTCGTTTATTAAAGGATGACCGTGATGCTAACTTTGTTGAAAAAGATGCAAGTGGCAAAACTGTTAACCGTTGGACCTCTACAGGTATTATGACCGCCTCCGCCATGAGCAACGAGGCCGCACTTCTTACTCATAAATGGGTTCGAATGTTGGGCATGGTACCGATGTGTAACCAAGCGAATACTTGACACGGACCAACGGTAGCAAGTCTTGCTCCATCATTTGGTCGCGGTGCCATGACAAATAACTGGGTTGACATCAAAAATGCCAATCTTATTCTTGTTCAAGGTGGTAACCCTGCTGAAGCTCACCCTGTTGGCTTCCGTTGGGCGATCGAAGCGAAGAAAAACGGTGCGAAAATCATCGTGGTTGACCCTCGCTTTAACCGTACAGCTTCTGTCGCTGATCTTCATGCGCCAATTCGTTCCGGCTCTGATATCGCATTCTTAATGGGTGTGATCCGTTACTTATTGGAAACGAATCAAATTCAACACGAATACGTTAAACACTATACTAATGCTTCATTCTTAGTTGATGAAGGTTTTAAATTTGAAGATGGTTTATTCGTAGGTTTTGATGAAGAAAAACGTGCTTACGATAAATCGAAATGGAATTATCAATTCGATGAGAATGGTTTTGCTAAACGTGATATGACCTTACAAGATCCACGCTGTGTGATTAATATCTTGAAAGATCACGTTTCTCGCTATACCCCAGAAATGGTTGAACGTATTACCGGTGTTAAGCAAAAACTCTTCTTACAAATCTGTGAAGAGATTGGTAAAACCTCTGCGCCTAATAAAACCATGACGCACTTATATGCGTTAGGCTTTACCGAACACACAATCGGTACTCAAAATATTCGCTCAATGGCGATGATCCAATTACTCTTAGGTAATATGGGGATGCCAGGTGGCGGTATTAATGCATTACGTGGACACTCAAACGTACAAGGTACAACAGATATGGGCTTATTGCCGATGTCTCTACCGGGTTATATGCGTCTACCAAATGACAAAGATACCTCTTACGAGCAATACATTAATGCGATTACGCCAAAAGATATCGTACCAAACCAAACAAACTACTATCGTAATACATCAAAATTCTTTGTGAGTATGATGAAAACGTTCTATGGTGATAAAGCAACCAAAGAAAATGGTTGGGGTTTCGATTTCTTACCAAAAGCAGACCGCTTATACGACCCTATCACTCATGTTAAGTTAATGAATGATGGCAAATTGAACGGTTGGATTTTACAAGGTTTCAACGTATTAAACTCATTACCGAACAAAAACAAAACTGTTGCGGGTATGAGCAAATTGAAATTCTTAATCGTAATGGATCCGCTTCAAACTGAATCTTCTGAATTCTGGAAAAACTTTGGTGAATCAAACAATGTGAACCCAGCAGATATTCAAACTGAAGTATTCCGTTTACCAACCACCTGTTTCGCAGAAGAAGATGGTTCTATTGCTAACTCTGGTCGTTGGGCTCAATGGCACTGGAAAGGCTGTGACCAACCAGGTGAAGCGTTACCAGATGTTGAAATTCTTTCTATGATTCGCGAAGAAATGCATCACCTTTATCAAAAAGAAGGTGGTCGTGGTATCGAATCTTTCGAAGCAATGACTTGGAACTATGCTCAACCGCATTCACCAAGTGCCGTAGAATTAGCGAAAGAATTAAACGGTTACGCACTTGCTGATCTTCTCGATGCAGATGGCAACGTCATGTATAAAAAAGGTCAATTACTCAATGGATTCGCTCACTTACGTGATGATGGTACAACTTCATCTGGTAACTGGATCTATGTGGGTCAATGGACTGAAAAAGGTAACCAAACCGCAAACCGTGACAACTCTGACCCATCAGGTTTAGGTTGTACATTAGGTTGG
>JAGZXE010000162.1:0-2718 GCA_018378615.1 Parahaemophilus parainfluenzae | reverse complement strand
GAAATCAATTACATTACATGTAACAGGAATGACTTGTGGTGGTTGTGTGAAAAGCGTCACAAGAGTGTTGGAAGAACTTAATGGCGTAGAAAAAGCCGTTGTAACACTTGATGATGGTAAAGCAGTGGTTACTTTTGATGAAAGTGCGGTCAGTATTCCACAATTAATTGAAACAATTGAAGACGCAGGTTTTGATGCAACAGAATAAAAAAATAGCCATTCAAATCGAGGGGATGACCTGTCAATCCTGTGCTAACCGGATTGAAAAGGTGTTGAATCGAAAAGATTTTGTCTCTGAAGCAGGCGTGAATTTTGCTGCGGAGGAAGCGCATGTCGTATTTGATTCATCTCAGGCTTCAGAACAAGATATTTTAACAATTATTCAAAAGGCTGGATTTAATGGCATTCTAAAACAAAATGTGTTGCCTAGCGCACCTAATGAAATGAAGATTAGTCCGCGTTTATGGTTGCTTTTGTTCATTAACATTCCTTTTTTGATCGGAATGATCGGGATGATGTTTAATCATCATTCTTGGATGATGCCGCCAATGTGGCAATTTGTTCTGGCGAGCGTTGTGCAACTTGGGTTAGCCATCCCGTTTTATAAAGGGGCGATTGGTAGTATTCGAGGTGGTTTAGCCAATATGGATGTACTGGTGAGTACTGGTACGTTGGCGATTTATCTCTATTCGGTCTTTATGCTGTTTTATCATCAGTCAATGGGGCATGATGGTGCATCTCATGTTTATTTTGAAGCATCAGTGATGGTCATCGGTTTCGTTAGCCTTGGGAAATTTCTTGAGGAAAGAACGAAGAATCAACCATTAGAAAAAATGTCTCAAAGTCCTGTGCTTGCGGGGGCTATGGTGACACAAGGTAGCCTTATTTATCGAGCCAATCAACTCGGTCAGCAAACGCTATTGGGCGATATGATGAAAGCGCTCTCTGAGGCGCAAGGTACAAAAGCTCCGATTGCTCGTTTTGCTGATAAGGTCGCTTCTGTCTTTGTACCAGCCGTGTTATTGATTTCGGCACTAACATTTGGATTGACTTGGTGGATAAAAGGAGATTGGGTAACCGCCTTAATTCATTCTGTTGCGGTGTTAGTCATTGCCTGTCCTTGTGCTTTAGGGCTTGCCACACCGGCTGCCATTATGGTCGGTATGGGCAAAGCAGTAAATGCAGGGATTTGGTTTAAGGATGCGGCATCCATGGAGGAGGCGGCCCATGTGGATACGGTGGTATTAGACAAAACAGGTACGCTAACTCATGGAGACCTCAAAATCTCTGCTGTTTGGCAACCTCAAAGTGCGGTCTATTCTGAGGAGGATTTATATCGCATTGCGGCTTCCGTCGAACAAAACGCCAATCACCCTTTAGCTAAAGCAATTGTCTTGGCGGCGCAGGAAAAATCACTTGAAATTCCGACCGCACTTTCAGTTCATTCAGAAGTGGGGCAGGGCATCTCTGCTCATATTGATAGAATAGGTTTGGTTAAAGTTGGTAAGCCGTCTTATTGTGAATTAATCTTACCAGATAATATGCCTCAAATTTGGCAAATTGCGAGTATTGTTGCGGTATCTGTAGATAACAACCCAATAGGTGCATTTGCACTAGCCGACAGTCTAAAAGAGGATAGTTTGCAAGCAATTCAGCGTTTACATCAACATAATATTGATGTGGTGATAATGAGTGGCGATCAGCAATCTGTCGTTGATTATGTTGCTCAGCAAGTCGGTGTGAAAACCGCACGGGGTAATTGTAGCCCACGTGACAAAGCGGCCTATATTGAAACATTACGTCAGCAAGGTAAAGTGGTGGCAATGGTTGGTGACGGTGTGAATGATGCACCCGCATTAGCGATAGCTAACGTAAGTTTTGCGATGAAATCGGGGTCTGATGTTGCAGAGCAAACCGCATCGGCGACACTTATGCAGCATTCGGTTGATCAGTTAGTTGATGGATTAATGATTTCCAGAGCAACATTAAAGAATATCAAACAAAATTTATTCTTTGCCTTGATTTATAATGTGCTAGGTATTCCACTTGCGGCATTAGGCTACTTAAGTCCTGTTTTGGCAGGGGCAGCCATGGCAATGAGTTCGCTTTCTGTGTTATCCAATGCATTGCGATTAAAACGAGTGAAAATTAAATAAGAAAAAGGCGATATGAAAATATCGCCTTTTATTTTGGGATTAATGTTGCTTCCATAATGGGAGTTGAATCGTGACGGCAAGTCCACCTAAATTGCTGGATTCAGCCCATACTTTTCCATTGTGCTCATTCACAACATTATAGACAATCGTTAAACCTAATCCCGTTCCGCCAGTGGCTCGAGTTCTAGTTTCATCGACTCGATAGAATGGCTTAAAGATTTTATCGAACTCTTCAGGTGGCAACCCTAAGCCATTGTCATCTACTCGAATTTGTAGGCAATTATCATCCTGCTCATTTTTATGTAAATCAATGGTTAAGAAAATACGATCTTTCGTATATTTCAATGCATTTCGAATAATATTTTCAATCGCACTAGTGAGCAAGCTTAGGTTGCCGTAAATCATATGTTTTTCAGGATGTAAAATAGAAATATTGACATCGCAGGCGATCTTGCGCTGCTCCGCTTCAAATAAGGCATCTTTGATCACATCATCCCAAAGCTGATTAATAGGAAATAAATTATGCTCCATTTGAGAATGCATTTGTTGGCGAGAAATGAGT
>JAGZXE010000014.1:0-13725 GCA_018378615.1 Parahaemophilus parainfluenzae | reverse complement strand
TCGCTTTCATCATTTAGGTTTTTCTATTGCCGAAGAAACCCTTAAATTAATGGCTGAACTCACTGAACAAGGTGAACTCGCCCACCTAACGGCTGAGCGAGTTTGGATGGAAACAGAAAAAGCATTAAACGAACCGCATCCTGAAATTTATTTTGAAACGCTACATCAAGTCGGCGCACTCAAAATACTTTTCCCTGAGATTGCCGCCTTAGACGGTGTACCGAATCCAGCCAAATATCATCCTGAAATTGACAGTTTTATTCATACCATGCTCGTATTGCAACAAGCAGTTAAACTCACAGAAAATACCAATTTGAATAAAAGTGCGGTTCGTTTTGCAGCGATTTGTCATGATCTTGGAAAAGCCCTTATACCAAAAGAAATGTGGCCAAGTCATCATGGTCATGAAAAAGTGGGGATTAAACCAACTCGCTCATTATGCAAACGCCTTAGAGTGCCTAATTATATTCAAGAATTAGCCGAATTAACTTGTGAATATCATACGCATGTGCATAAAGCCTTAGAACTTCGTCCTGAAACAGTGGTGAAACTCTTTAATACGTTTGATGTTTGGCGTAAACCTCAGCGCTTCGAAGAATTTCTATTAGTATGTTTATCTGATACTCGCGGACGAACGGGTTTTGAAAATAAAGAATACCCGCAAATTGATTATCTCAAAGCGCTTTATCAAGCTGCCCTTGCTGTTGATGTACAGCAAGTCATTGCAGATGGGTTTGAAAAACAAGGTATTCGAGATGAATTAACGCGTCGAAGAATTACCGCGGTGAAAGCAGAGAAAACTCGCCTAAATGCTTAATCCAGCTTTACTAAAAGTAAACTAACCCTTACAATATGTGCAATTTTTTAGTAAATATTTTGTTATGAAATTATTAAAATCGCTTCTCGTGCCTGTACTTGCCAGTGTGATCTTATCCGCTTGTACTCTTGATGCAGAGCGCCCAACAGATGTTCAGCATATCGATAAAAACGATATTACGTGGCAACAGCACCTCAAAAAAATTAAACAAATTCAATCTTATAGCACTAAAGGACAAATTGGTTACATCAGTCCACAAGAGCGTTTTTCTAGTCGCTTTGAATGGCAATATCAAAACCCCAAAGCCTATAAGTTAAAACTTTATTCTCTGATCAGCAAAACGACGCTAACTATGGAAATGCATCCAAATGGGATGACAATTTCAGATAATAAAGGCAATCAGCAATCTGATAAAAATGCCAAATTATTGTTACGTGAAATCATCGGAATGGATGTGCCATTAGAGCATTTAGCTTATTGGTTAAAAGGTCAGCCAGCTGATAATGCAGATTACCAAGTCGGAACTAACCATCTTTTATCTGAATTTAGCTACCCGCTTGATGGAACAATGTGGACAGCCGATTACTTAAGTTATCACGCAGATAATTCGATGCCTGAAAATATTCTGTTAAAGAACAAAAGTACATCTCAGACCCTAAAAATTCGTGTGGATGAATGGGCGTTCTAATGAAAACACATCACTTTTCAACCGCACTTTCAACCTCTCTTGGAAAGCTTAATCGCTTTCCAAGCCCTGCAAAACTCAATTTATTTCTCTATATAAACGGCAAGTTACCAAACGGCTACCACGAATTACAAACGCTTTTCCAATTTCTTGATTTCGGCGATTGGCTCACCATTGATATTCGCCAAGATAAACAAATCCACATCACACCAGAAATTCCAGGCTTACCTCTAGAACAAAATTTAATCTATCGTGCAGCGATACTACTACAAGAAAAAACAGGCTGTACGCTCGGTGCCACAATTCATTTAGATAAAATTCTGCCAATGGGCGGTGGTATTGGAGGCGGTTCATCCAATGCGGCGACAACTCTCCTTGCTTTAAATTATTTATGGCAAACCCATTTATCCATTGATGAACTTGCTGAGCTCGGACTAAAACTCGGTGCAGATGTCCCAATTTTTGTTCATGGCCAAGCGGCTTTTGCTGAAGGCGTAGGTGAAAAAATCCAATATTGTGAACCACAAGAAAAATATTATGTGGTGTTAAAACCTGAAACTGCAATTTCTACAGCGGTAGTTTTTAACGATCCCGATTTGCCTCGCAATACAGAAAAAAGCTCTCTTGCTGAACTTCTGAATCAACCGTTTGCAAACGATTGCGAAAAAGTCGTACGAACTCAATATCCAGAAGTTGAAAAAGCCCTATTATGGTTGCTACAATATGCACCAGCCAGATTAACCGGAACCGGAGCTTGTGTTTTTGCTGAATTTGATGATGAAAAATCAGCACAAGCTGTTTTCCAACAAAAACCGAAGGAATTTTTCGGCTTTGTTGCTAAAGGATTAAACGTTTCACCATTACATGCGATGTTGAAACAACTCTCGACCAACCAATCTATCTACACTCAACCTGAGGTTATATAAAATGCCAGACATTAAACTCTTTGCTGGAAATGCTACGCCTGAGCTAGCGAAAAAGATTTCTGAACGTCTTTACATTTCATTAGGCGATGCCACTGTTGGACGCTTTAGCGATGGTGAGATCCAAGTGCAAATTAATGAAAATGTGCGTGGTGCAGACGTATTTATTATCCAATCTACCTGTGCGCCAACAAATGACAACCTAATGGAATTGATTGTCATGGTCGATGCTTTACGTCGTGCATCTGCTGGTCGTATTACTGCCGTTGTTCCTTATTTTGGTTATGCTCGTCAAGATCGCCGTGTACGTTCTGCTCGTGTACCAATCACCGCAAAAGTAGTGGCTGATTTACTTTCAACCGTAGGGATTGACCGATTATTAACCTGTGACTTACACGCAGAACAAATCCAAGGTTTCTTTGATATACCGGTTGATAATGTATTCGGTTCACCGGTTCTACTTGATGATATCTTGAAGAAAACCGATCTTGTCAATCCGATCGTTGTTTCTCCGGATATCGGTGGTGTTGTTCGTGCTCGTGCGGTAGCGAAATTATTAAATGATACAGAGATGGCGATTATCGATAAACGTCGTCCGCGCGCGAATGTATCACAAGTTATGCATATTATCGGGGATGTCGCAGATCGTGATTGTATCCTTGTAGATGATATGATTGATACAGGCGGTACATTATGTAAAGCGGCTGAAGCATTGAAAGAACGTGGGGCAAAACGCGTGTTTGCTTATGCGACTCACGCGGTATTCTCTGGTTTAGCAGCACAACATTTAGCAAGCGATGCCATTGATGAAATCGTGGTGACAGATACTGTTCCACTATCACCTGAAATGCAAGCGCTTGGCAAAGTTCGAGTGCTTACCCTTTCAAGTATGCTGGCTGAAGCAATTCGTCGTATCAGCAATGAAGAATCTATCTCAGCAATGTTTGAATAATTCTTTTACTTAACATTCATTTCAAAAGTGCGGTCAGAAAACCTTGTGTTTTTTGACCGCACTTTTTTATGCCTCAACTAAAAATTAGGTAAAAAAAGTGCCCCACTGGGGCACTACTCGGAAAGCAAAATAGATGTCGGCTATTTAAAAATAGCACTTGTTTTTAGTGACTTAAGAATACGGCAAAGTTTTTTATATTGCAAATAGCAATGTTCAAATTTGTGAGCTAAATCACGCTTTTTCTTCACTTTTTTATGTTTAATCATTTACATATAAAAAAAGAGGAGCCATTGCTCCCCTTCTCTAGAAATAGCATTAAATTAGCCGTTAATAAATTTTTCGCCTAATTCAATATCCGCTCGCAATGTTGGTAACATTGCTTCTAACGCATCTTGTTCAAATTTACTTAAAGTACCGATTGGTAAAATTTCCTCTACACCTTCTTTACCTAAACGTACCGGTTGAGCGAAGAAACGTGCGTATTTGCCATCTCCTTCTACATAAGTACATTCAACCACCGTTTCGCCACTTAAACCTTTCACTAATGAACGAGCAAAACGTGCTGCTGCTTGAGCCATAGAAAGTGTCGCAGAACCGCCACCCGCTTTGGCTTCAACCACTTCAGTGCCTGCATTTTGGATACGTTTTGTTAATGGGGCAATTTCCTCTTCTTTCCACTCAGCATATTGAACTTGTGAAAGTAATGGAAGAATGGTTACACCTGAGTGTCCACCAATAACTGGCACGCTTGTACGAGAAACATTTAAGCCTTTTAATTCAGATACGAATGTTTCAGAACGTAACACGTCTAATGTAGTGACACCGAATAATTTACGTTTGTCATAAACACCTGCTTTTTTCAACACTTCTGCCGCAATCGCAACTGTCGTATTCACTGGATTGGTGATAATTCCCACACAAGCTTTTGGACAAGTTTTTGCAACATGTTCAATTAAGTTACGCACAATACCCGCATTGATGTTGAAAAGATCTGAACGATCCATACCCGGTTTACGTGCTACCCCTGCAGAAATTAAAACAACATCGGCACCTTTAAGTGCAGGTGTTGGATCTTCACCTGCAAAACCTTCTACTTTCACCGCCGTCGGGATATGGCTCACATCTTTAGCCACACCGGGTGTCACTGGTGCAATATCATACAGTGATAATTCACTTTCAGCGGGTAATTGTAATTTAAGTAATAAGGCTAATGCTTGACCAATACCGCCTGCTGCGCCTAATACTGCAACTTTCATAAAATACTCCTTATGTATTAATTAATCCTAACTAGGTAGAATTTTAAAGTCTTGTCCATTAAATTACAAACAGAGAAATTCAATAATGCGATCTAGCTCAAACTTTTCAAACAGCAAATTTATTTTAATTGCATAAAATGAATTTTTATGCAATTCTTATGCAAATACTTCTATATGAGAATAACTATGTCAGATCAATTAACAAAAGCTTTTAAAGAACTTCTTAATCAAGAACGATTTGCGTCTCAAAGTGAAATTGTTGAAGCCTTAAAAAAACAAGGATTTCAAGCCATTAACCAATCTAAAGTTTCACGCATGCTAAGTAAATTTGGCGCGGTTCGTGCGAGAAACACTAAAATGGAAATGGTGTATTGCTTACCAAGCGAATTGAGTGTGCCCGCTACCAGCAGCCCATTAAAAAATCTGGTTTTGGATATCGATCACAATGATTTCGTTATCGTCATTAAAACCTCTCCGGGTGCGGCACAGTTGATTGCCCGCTTATTGGATTCCATAGGTAAACCTGAAGGTATTTTAGGCACGATTGCAGGAGATGACACCATTTTTGTGACACCAACAAAAGACACAACAATTAAATCGCTTTTAGGACAAATTCAAGCGCTTTTTGAAAGCAGCCTATAATGAATATCTTAGTGACCGGTGGAACGGGATTTGTAGGAAAAGCTTTAGTTGAAGCACTACTGTCACGTGGCGATAGTGTTACAGTACTGACTCGCTCCATTGAAAAAGCTCAAGCGATTTTTCCTGAAAAAACACTGCAATTTTTGACCGCACTTTCCACACTCAAAGACTTAAATACCTTTGATACGGTTATTAATCTTGCCGGTGAGCCAATCTTCGATAAAAGATGGACTGTTCAACAAAAAGAGAAACTACGTCATAGCCGTATTGATTTAACACAACAGATTGTTCAACTTATTAATCAAAGTGAGCATCCGCCTTTCTTGATTTCAGGTTCTGCAACAGGAATTTATGGAGACGGTGGCGAAGACGTGATCACCGAAGACACAAATCCAAGTACTCAATTTACTGCACAGCTTTGTATTGATTGGGAAAATGCAGCAAAACAAGCTAACACAAGAGTCTGTTTAGTCAGAACGGGATTAGTGCTTTCTCCAAAAGGCGGGGCTTTGGCAAAAATCCTTCCGCTCTATCGCTTAGGATTAGGCGGCAAATTAGGGAATGGCGAGCAATACTGGAGCTGGATTGCGTTAGAGGATATGGTAAAAGGACTTCTCTTCTTACTTGGCCATAATGATTGTGAAGGTGTATTTAATTTTACTGCGCCACATCCCGTTAAAAATAAGACTTTTAACCAATTATTAGGTCAAGCACTACATCGGCCTTGTTTTGCTCAAGTACCTCAATTTTTGCTCACCTCTCTTCTCGGTGAGCGAGCTTGTATTCTTTTAGATAGCCAAAACGCCTATCCAAAACATTTGTTAGATTTCGGATTTACATTCCAATATGAAAACCTAAAAGATTACTTCTATCATATTCTTTCATGATTTAGAAAGTCTACAAAAAAGACTTATAGATCATATTCCTATCCTTTGAATTTGATCTATCACAACTTATTCTCTATTCAGTTAGATTCTTCACTAAATCCATCACAAATTCTAACCGCGCTTTGTTTTCTGGAAGGGCTTTTACAAACTTAAATTTTAATGGTCCATCAAAGCGATAAACAATTGGATTTTGTTGAATCAGTTTAATGAATTTTTCCGGATCAACTTTTGCTGAAGGTGAGAATTCAATAAAGCCACCTTGAGCACCTGCATCAATCTTCAATACTTTTAATGGTTTCACCATTAAACGTATTTCAGCAATTTGTAAAAGATTTTTCGTTGCTTCAGGTAATAAACCAAAGCGATCAATCAATTCAACTTTTAGTTCATCTAACTCTTGTTTACTTTCGGCCGCGGCAATGCGTTTATAGAACGACAAACGCATATTCACATCCCCAAGATAGTCATCTGGCAATAAGGCTGGAACACGCAATTCAATTTCTGCTTGCTGATGTGTAATCTCTTCTAATGAAGGTTCTCTGCCCTCTTTTAAAGCTTTCACTGCTGCATCAAGTAATTCCATATAAAGTGAAAAACCGATGCTTTCAATTTGCCCACTTTGTTCATTCCCTAATAATTCACCTGCACCGCGAATTTCTAAATCGTGCGTCGCAAGAATGAAACCTGCACCTAAATTATCTAAACTTTCTAATGCCTCTAAACGACGTTTCGCATCTTTCGTCATTAATTTCGGCGGCGGTGTAAGCAAATAAGCATAAGCTTGGTGATGAGAACGCCCTACTCGACCTCGCAATTGGTGAAGCTGAGCTAAACCAAAATTATCTGCACGTTCAATAATGATCGTATTTGCCGTTGGTACGTCAATCCCTGTTTCAATAATGGTGGAACAGACTAAAACGTTATAACGTTGATGATAAAAATCACTCATCACACGTTCAAGTTCTCGTTCTCGCATTTGACCATGACCAATGACGACTCGAGCCTCAGGGACAAGTGCGGTCAGTTTTTCGGCCGTATTTTCAATACTCGCCACATCATTATGTAAATAATAAACTTGTCCACCACGCAAAATCTCACGCAGAATCGCTTCACGAATAATTAAATCATCTTTCTGGCGAACAAACGTTTTGATACTTACTCGGCGAGCTGGTGGTGTCGCAATAATAGAAAGATCGCGTATGCCATTCATCGCCATATTCAAAGTACGAGGAATTGGTGTTGCGGTAAGCGTTAAAATATCAATATTCGCTCGAAGTTGTTTAATTTTCTCTTTTTGTCCCACACCAAAGCGATGTTCTTCATCAATGATAAGTAAGCCAAGATCCGAAAACTTCACATCAGATTGAATCAATTTATGAGTACCAATCAGAATATCGACTTTTCCTTCGGATAAATTTTCTAAGATTTGTTTTTGCTCTTTGGTTGTTTTAAAGCGAGAAAGTACTTCCACATTAACCGGCAAATTAGCAAAACGATCTTTAAAATTCTCGTAATGCTGTTGAGCTAACAAGGTTGTAGGGACTAATACAGCCACTTGTTTATGGTTCATGACCGCCAAAAATGCGGCTCGCATCGCTACTTCAGTCTTCCCAAAGCCCACATCACCACAAACTAAACGGTCCATTGCTTTTGGTTGACACATATCCGAAATGACTGCGTTAATCGCCATGGCTTGATCATGCGTTTCTTCAAAAGGGAAGGTTGCAGCGAATTGCTGGAATTCCTCACGATCATATTTAAATTCAAAGCCTTTTTTCACTTCTCTTTGAGCATACACATCAAGTAATTCCGCAGCCACATCACGAATTTTTTCAGCGGCTTTTTGACGCGTTTTCGCCCATGATTCATTACCTAATTTATGTAATGGCGCTGTTTCATCTGAGCCGCCTACATATCGACTAATCAAATGAAGAGAACCAACTGGCACATAAAGTTTGGACTCATTCGCATAATTGATCAGCAAATATTCTGCTTTTAAGCCCCCTGTATCAAGCGTAACTAACCCACCATAACGCCCAACACCATGATCTAAATGCACCACGGGCTGCCCTATTTTTAATTCAGCTAGATTACGCACTAAGGTATCAGGATTCACCGCCTTACGTTTATCACGCTGACGTTGCTGTACTCGCTCGCCCAAAATTTCATGTTCAGTAATGACGGCGAGTTTAGCCTCATCAAGAATAAAACCTTGCTCAAGACGACTTACCCACAGATTAAACTGGTCTTGATTAGCTTCAGATAAGGTTTTAATCTGTTTAGGTTTAATTTTTAATGGTGAAAGCAAATCCAGCAAGGTTTCACGTCGTCCTTCGGTTTCAACTGAAAATAAAACATTTCCTTTAAAATGTTCAATAAACTGTCGAAGTTGGGATAACGGTTCTTTTTGCTGTGATTGAATGGTCACGGCTGGTAACGCAGACACCGCTAAGTTTTTCTGACGAACAGATGACCGCACTTTTTCTGCTTTAAAATTAATTTTAGGATAATTTTTTAATGCATGATTTACCGCATCAATACTTATCCACAAACGTTCTGGCGGCAAAAGAGGGCGCATTGGATCGACTTTTCGATGCTCATAACGCTGTTTGGCATCAAGATAAAAACGTTCACCTTGTGCTTGATTTGTTTCCATATCCACAAACAACGTTTTTTCGGGTAAATAATCAAACAATGTTGCCATTTCATCAAAGAATAACGGCTGCCAATATTCAATCCCTGAAATTAATGTGCCTTTACTGATTTGCTGATAAATATGTTCTGGATCTCGACGAATTTCACCAAAGGTTTCTCTAAATTGCGTGCGGAAAAATTCAATTCCTTTCTCATCTGTTGGAAATTCGTGTGCAGGTAATAAATTAATAGATTGAATTTCATCTAACGTTCGCTGTGTATCGACATCAAAAGTACGAATCGAATCAATTTCATCATCAAAAAAATCTAAGCGAAATGGAACCGCACTCCCCATTGGGAAAAGATCTAAAAGTGATCCGCGCACAGCATATTCGCCATGTTCTAGTACTTGTTCTACAGAACGATATCCTGCTGACTCTAATTGTAATCGTAATTTTTCAATAACAAGACGGTCGCCTTTTTTAATCAAAAGGACATTATGTTGTAGATATTTCGGTGGACACACTCGCTGCATTAATGTGCTAATCGGCAAAATAAAAATGCCTTTTTTAGTATTTTGCAAATGAAATAACGCACTTAAACGCGAAGAAATAATTTCTTGATGAGGCGAAAAAGAATCATAAGGCAACGTTTCCCAATCAGGAAAAAACTGAACGGACTGAGAAGTTAAATCTGGTAAAACTTGTGATAAACGAACCGCACTTTTGGTATCCGGTGTCACAACCACTGTTAATCCATCATATTGCTCAGCAATTTCACTGACAGCAAGTGCATCAGCACCCGTTAATACGTTGCCAAGAATTTTATGGTCATTTGGCTGAGTGGGAATATCAAAATTAAAATAGGTTGTTTTCATAAGTGCGGTCAATTTTTATCTCATTTTTTATTTGAATAGTGAGTTAGTTTAGCAAATTCACTCTACTTTTCAATAATTATCTGTATAAAAAAACAGGGTTAAATTAACCCTGTTTTCTTTTATTTTTTGAGTGGTTCTAGTGGTTTCTCTTTTTTTACCTTACCATCATCATCAAATTCAATGCGTGGCATACAACCTCGACAGCTACCTTTATCTAAACCAAGCTCACTACAAAATTTATTATATTCATCTACTGCTTTACGGAACCAACCTTTTTTTTCTTGTTCGCTCATTTTGCCTCCTTTTTTAATTTTTGTGCAATTTCCGAACGTAATAATTTTAACCCATTTTTCTTATTATAGGGTATCTGTTTTGTGATGAAATAATCTTTCATTAAAGGGCAATCTTTTTCATCTAAATTCATTAAAAATCGACGAATTGCCGGCAAAGCAGAAGCTAAAGTGCGGTGAAAATAAGCAAAATTTTTTAAACTTAACCAATCTTCGTCAAGCAATTCCCAATCCACTGATCTGGTATTAAATTCCTGAGCGAGTGGATGGAAAGACAAAGGCATATTCCGTTGAAAAGATTGCGTTGCTTCTTTTTCTAATTCAATCCCTTGTGCAGAAAGCCCTTTTAGAGCGATAGTTGAATAACAGCCACTACTTGCCTCTAAATGCTCGCCTAAATAAACAAGAGAAAAACCACATTTCTGCCAAAATTGAGCCAGTTCTTTGGTATAACCAAAACTCACTGATAAATAATCCAGATCGGCATTTTGTGTGATGTATTCAATAAGTTGTGTACCAATACCATGCTGCTGCCACATAGGCTGGACCGCAATTCTCGAAATACGTAAAGAATGCAATTCACAAGCCTTTTGTTGTTGAGCATGAAAACAAAGTGCTTGAGGCACGAGATTGCCTTTCGGGCGTCTAGTTCCTTGTTGAATCGCTTCAATAAGGGCTGTATCTTCAATCCCGCCTTCTTTTAATGCCCAAACTGCACCTAGTAAATCTTGTTCATTTTCAGCGGTAAAAAAACACTGTGAATTGGCATCAAACAATCGCCGTAGATCTAAGGGGGATGTACGATAATGGGCTAATGTCATCAACCCATAGAATTGAGGCAATGACGAAAGTATTTTCTCTTGTGATCGTTCAGTAATTTGGCATGTTTCGCTTTTATCGTATGGTGTTTGTTTAAACTCATCCTCTACATTCAATAATAAAAGCTCATCGATAAACGCCTCTAAAATATCATCTTTAGACCAACGTAGCGGTTCAATAAGCTCAAAGTCAGAAAAAGTGCGGTTAATTTTTTGCTTAAATTTAAGCTCAAAGCCTCGCCCGGTTCCCTCATAACTATGGATGGTAGTCGTAAATAGAATATGCTTAAAATAGTGGGAAAAAGCGGTAAGTTGAGCAATCGGCAACATTGCCGCTTCATCAATAAAAAGCCACGCATTTTCAGAAAAAGAAGGATCATTTTGCAAAGCAAGGAAAAGCTCATCTGGTGCAATAAAGATAATCTCTTTTTGTGAAAATTCAGCCAAAATTTTAACCGCACTTTTATTCGGTGCTGTGAGGTAAATTTTAGTATCCAGTTGATTCGCTAATAAGCCTGCTAGAGCTGATTTCCCTCTTCCTCGTTTAGCGGTAAGAAAGTAGAGTTCAGATTCTTTTTTTAGGATTTGCTCAATGATTTTCTGCTGATCTAAGGTCGCATTGTGATTTACAAATAACTGCTGAAAAGTGCGGCCAAATTTTAAATCATTTTGATGATAAAGGACGGGAAAACCATATTTATGAATACAATGCTTAAAATATGTCATAAATCTTGGCGTAACAATTGCCTCAAGCGAACCAGACCAACGAAGACTATCCTCATCTATTTGAGAATGAAGTTTCTCCCAATTTGATAACAATACAATTAAGGCGCCATTCATTTTCAATGTGCCTGCCGCAATGGCTAGTGCCTCTAAATGGATACCTTTCCGCGCATCAAACAAGATCGTCTCAAACTCTTGTCCAAGAAGATTTTGAATTTTAGAAAACTCATTAATGATCAAAGTATTTGCCGGCAAATTAGACGGTATATTCTCACTGACCAAAATTTGAAAATAACGTGTCATGAATTACTTTTCTAAATACGCTTCTAATTCAGCTAAATTTTTAGGCCATTCATTACTGAGTTGCTTTATCCATGAAGCAATATCGGATGCCCAATTTGGTAATAAGGTATCTTGAGCCTGTTTTGCGATATTTTGAACATTAACAAGTCCTACCGACGCGGCTGCACCTTTAATTTTATGTGCGACATCTGACACCGTTTGTTGCATATCTGAGTTTGCAAGATAATCGTCATACGCTGTTTCTAATTCATCTAAATAAATCGGCATCCATTGTTTAAATAAATCAACATTAGCTTTAGCTTGAGATTTTCCGATTAACTCAATAAGTGAAATATTGATGCCTTCTTGAATCTGAGGAGTTTCTTCTTCATCAGAAATACATTCAATATCATCGCCTAAAAAGGTTTTAAAGCACTGACGTAATTCAACCAAAGAAAGTGGCTTACGTAATACCCCGTCCATACCCTGTTCTTGATATTCTTCTTCGCTGTGCATCACGTTCGCTGTAAAGGCAATTAAAGGCGGGAGAAAATCGTAAATCCCTTCTTCGTAGTTTTTACGCAAATATTGTGCAATATCAAAACCTGACATATCTGGTAATTTAATATCAAGAAAAACAATATCATAGGTATTTTTCTCAAATAATCGGATCGCCTGTTCACCATTCATGGCAACATCTACATAATGCCCCTGCTTTTCAAGAATGCTTTTGGCAACAACCACATTCAATTCAACATCTTCAACTAATAAAATAGAAAGATGCTGCATGGCTGTTTCAGCATTCATCTCATTAGCTTGGGCTTTATCCGCAATAATCGTTAAATAAAAAGTAGAACCTTTATCCAACTCACTTTCAACGGTTAAATCCCCTTGCATTAACTGCGCAAGATTTTTAGAAATCGCGAGGCCGATGCCACTCCCTGCGGAACGATGAATATTATCTTTAACTTGATAATACATGGTAAAAATCTTATCCAGTTCGCAAGAAGCAATACCTGCCCCCGTATCTGCAACACTAAATTGATATTGATTATCTTGGATTCTCTGTACTGTTAGGATAACTTCACCTTTATCAGTAAACTTCACCGCATTACTAATTAAATTCCAAAGAATTTGACTGATGCGAGCACGATCGAGATAAAGCCAATTAGGTAAATTCTCATCCTGATTTAAAGAAAATTTTAGCCCCTTTTGTTCTGCCATTAAGGTACCAAAATTATAGAAATCATTAAGTAGCGAATGGAAATCGCAAGGTTGAATATTTAATTCAATCCGTTTAGAGTCGATCTTATCTAAATCAATAATATCACTAAAAATATGGCCTAAACTGACTGCACTTAGATTAATCGTATTCAAATAATTCTGTTGTTGTTTCGTTAATTTATCATCTAATAAAATTCTACTTAGACCAATGATTCCATTTAATGGGGTACGCAATTCATGGCTAATGGTAGCCAGTAAGGTACTTTTATCACGATTATTTTTTTCTAATCGAGCAAGCGTTTTAGATAGCTCCAGACGAGAACGCTCTAATCGCTCAACAAGTAGCGTAAAGAAATAAATAACAAAAGGAGCAGTAAATAAACCAAAAGTAATCGAACGAACAATATCACTCCAGTGAATACCATCACTAAAAAGCGTACTTAATAAGATTTGTATACAAAGAGCCAAAATCGCAAGAATAGCGATTCCAAGTAAGGAGAAGCGAACTCGACCTAATCGAATAACCCAGTCAACATAGCGTTGTGCAAAATATCTAAAGTTTTTCATTGTTTATATTGAGAAATAAAAATTGAGATCATTCTATAGAGTTTTTAATAAAAATCCATAAACAAAAACCCCAAGCCATTCAGCTCGGGGTTCACATTCAGTACCTGGCGGTGTCCTACTCTCACATGGGGAAGCCCCACACTACCAT
>JAGZXE010000013.1:0-25067 GCA_018378615.1 Parahaemophilus parainfluenzae | reverse complement strand
GCAGGGCTCGTTGCAGATAAAACCCCTATTCGCTATCAAGGTTTGCAAATTGGTGTCGTGAAGAAGGTTAACTTTACCGACAATATGCAAAAAGTGAAAGTTGAGGCAAATATTTATTCTGAAGCAACAGAAGTGTTAAAAGAGAATACCAAGTTCTGGCTTGTTCAGCCAAGTGTGTCTCTTGCAGGTATTTCAGGCTTAGATTCTTTGGTTTCAGGAAATTATATTACCCTCCAACCAGGTGATGGTGATTCAGAAGATGAATTTATTGCGGAAGAGCAAGGCCCTATTGCACAAGTCAATCCAGGGGATTTATTAATTCATTTAATTTCAGATGACTTAGGTTCAATTTCGATTGGTGCCTCTGTGTATTTCAAAAAAATGCCAGTCGGGAAAATTTATGATTACCGATTCAATAAAGACAATAAAGTTGAAATTGATGTGGTGATTGATAAAGCCTTCGCGCATTTTGTGAAGAAAGATTCACGTTTCTGGAATATTAGTGGTATCAACGCCAACATTAATGCATCAGGTGTGAATGTAGAGGTTGATAGTTTAAATGCAGTAGTGCAAGGTGCGGTATCATTCGATTCGCCATCAGATAGCCCACAAGCTGTGACTAATAGTCACTATACACTTTATTCTAACTTGCAAGCAGCTAAACGAGGTATTGAAGTTGAGGTGACCATTCCGGTGAGTGCTGGTTTAGATGCTGGTCAAACCTCGGTTTATTATGGTGACGAGCAAGTTGGTTTGCTTTCATCTTTAAGTGCGGACGAAAATAATGAAGAAATTTTAAAAGGCACATTATTAATCGATCCAAACCAAGCTAACCTCTTAAAAACGAATACACGTATTGTGTTAAAAAATCGTAAGTTAGATTTGGGTGATGTGGCTAATCCGAAAAAATTCTTCCGTGGAGATTATTTTGAAATTATTCCGGGTAGCGGAGAAAGCAAAACGCAGTTTGATGTGATTCGAGAACATGAGTTATTGCTCAAAGCACCGAATACTTTACTCTTAACTTTAACCGCACCAGAAACTTATGGTATTACTGAAGGGCAATCGGTGTTTTATAACAATATTGCTATTGGTCAAATTGTGAAGCAGCACTTAAGTGTTGATGGTGTGAAATTTGAAGCGGCAATTGCGGCGGAATATCGCAATCTTATTCATGAGAACACTCAATTTGTAGCTGCCTCTAATTTTGATGTAAGTTTTGGTATAGACGGATTACGTTTTGAATCAGCAACACCATCAAAATGGCTACAAGGTGGGGTGAGAGTATTACCTAAAAAAGGAAGTGGCGCCCCACATTCAAGCTATCCACTTTATAAAGATATCAGTAGTGCAGAAACGGGCATTACGGGTAACTTAGTGAATCCAAGTATTGTGTTACACTCCACTAATTTGCCAAGTATTAGTAAAGGTTCTGTGGTGCTTTATCGTCAGTTTGAAGTGGGTAAAATTATTAACGTAAGACCGAAAGCCAATAACTTTGATATTGATGTGTATATTTATCCGGCTTATCAAAATCTTCTTACAGATAAAAGTGTATTCTGGGTAGAAAGTGCAGCACAAATTGATATTACGCCGAAAGGCATTAGTATCCAGGCATCACCAGTTGCTCGTTCATTAAAAGGTGCAATTAGCTTTGATAATACGGGTTCAGGCAAAAATAA
This sequence comes from Parahaemophilus parainfluenzae, assembly GCA_018378615.1. Classification (GTDB taxonomy): domain Bacteria; phylum Pseudomonadota; class Gammaproteobacteria; order Enterobacterales; family Pasteurellaceae; genus Haemophilus_D; species Haemophilus_D parainfluenzae_X. The sequence continues at coordinate 23,385 of JAGZXE010000013.1, read as the reverse complement.
AACGCTTTATCCAAGTGAACTGCGAGCCAAATCAGCGGGGCAAGTGATTACGTTACTTACAGATGATGCAACGGCTTTAAGTAAAGGAATGAGTTTGCGTTATCTAGGTATGAATGTGGGTGAAGTCGAGCAGATTGCCCTTGATCAAAAAACAAATCGCATCACCGCAAAAGCATTAATTAATCCAAGCTATATGGGCATGATTGCAAAAGAAGGTACGGTATTTAAAGTGATTTCTCCACAAATCTCAGCCGGTGGAATTGAAAACCTAGATAGTCTTTTACAGCCTTATATTGATATTGAGTTAGGCAAAGGCCCATCAAAAACACAGTTTAATTTAGCGCAAACCGCACAACCGCGAAATAAATACAGCAATGGCGTGCCATTTATTTTGGAAACCAGTGATGCGATGAATTTAACGGAAGGATCTCCAGTACTTTATCGCGGTGTTGAAGTGGGAACCGTTCGTAAGTTTGAATTGAATTCTTTAGGTGATCGTGTATTGGTACATATTGCGATTACACCGAAGTATCAACATTTAGTACGTAAAAATTCAGAGTTCTGGGTTTCATCGGGTTATGATTTCAACCTTGGTTGGAAAGGCGCTGAATTTAATACCGGTAGTGTACAACAATTGTTGAAAGGCGGTATTTCGTTCTCGACCCCGTCGGGAACGATCGTTCAACCGCAAGCAACGGCAAATCAGCGTTTTATGTTGCAAGTGAAGAAACCAGCTGAAGCACCAACTTGGAATTCGGGTGCTTTACCGGCAAATCAATAAAACATAAAAAGAAATAACCGCACTTTTGAATAATCAAAGTGCGGTTATTTTTTTAGGTATTTTGAATAGTGCTATTGCCCCATATTTTTGACTGATTTTAAAAAGCCTTTGGCTGAAGTATAGACTTCATCTTTGCCCTGAGCATGTAAAATCATATCGGACATTTCACGGAATGCACCCTTCCCGCCGCCAAGTGAAAGTATATAATCCACAGCATTTTGCACATAAGGCGCAGAGTCTGCCACAGCAAAAGAAAGGCCACAGGTTGCAAAAGCAGGGAGATCGACGCTGTCATCACCAATATAGGCTGTTTGCTCTGCTGTAACTCCTGCTTGTTTCATGAGTTCCAAACAAGCACTTTCTTTCTCAAGCTTGCCTAAAAAGAACAATTTAATTCTGAGATCACTAATTCGCTTACGTAGAATCGCAGAATCTCTGCCCGATAATACGGCGACTTGAATACCTGCATCCATCAACATTTTGACACCAAGACCATCACGAACGTGGAAACTCTTAATCGCTTCACCATTCGCATCGTAATGGAGTAGACCATCAGTTAATACGCCATCGACATCGGTGATGACCAATTTAATTTTCTTTAATTTTTCGTTAATCATTAGCTTGAGAACTCCACTAAACCCACAACATTATTTTCATCATTGACCACAACAAGTGAGTGAATTTTCTTCTCTTTCATCAAGTCTTCTGCTTTCGCTAAGAATTCGTTTTCATGAATCGTTTTCGGTGACGAGGTCATCAGTTCTTTCGCAGTCTTGTTAAGGGTATCTGCACCATTAGCCGTTAATGCTCGGCGCACATCACCATCGGTAATAATGCCTTTAAGTTGTTGGTTTTCCATCACTAATGCCACACCCATGCGACCTTCATTCATAATGCTTAAGCAATCAGTGAAGCTGGTCTCTGGTGTCGTAATTGGTAGGCGAGTTTGCATTTGATCTTTCACTTTGCATAACAAACGGCGACCAAGGCTGCCACCCGGATGGAATTTCGCAAAATCAGCAGGTTGGAAATGACGTGCCGTAATTAATGAAACCGCAAGAGCATCGCCTAAGGCTAAAGTCACTAACGCAGAAGTGGTTGGTGCGAGATTGTTTGGGCAGACTTCACGCTCTACAGTAATATCCAAAACATAATCCGCATGGCGAGCAAGTGTCGAGTTTTTATTGCTGGTTAGGGCAATAATTTTATTACCAAAGTTTTTCAAACTTGGAATGAGTTTATTTACATCATCGGTTTCACCGCTATAAGAAATCAGCATCACAATGTCGATGGGTTTTAGCATACCTAAATCGCCATGAAAGGCTTCAGTCGGGTGCAGGAAGAAACTTGGTGTTCCTGTAGAGGCAAAAGTCGCCACCATTTTTTTGCCAATTAGCCCCGATTTACCAATACCACCGATGACTAAACGACCTTCGCAAGCAAGGATAAGATCCACAACTTGAGAAAACTCATCATCCAAGCGTAGGCTTAGTTGTGCGAGCGCTTGGCTTTCAACAGAAAGTGTTTCTCGTGCGATTTGTAAATAATTCATAGGAAATCCTTATGATAAAAGTGCGGTTGAAAATAACCGTGTTTTGCAGGGCTATTCTAACGGAAGTTACTAAAAATAAGAATGAAAATTTGACCGCTCTTTGAATTCCCCCTATACTACGCCGCGAGTTGGTTAGACAATCGCTGGTTTATTGAAGCCCTTAACCGTGTTCGCACGACCTAGTGGGACAAGTAAACGAGAGGAAAGTCCGAGCTACAAAGGGCAGAGTGCCGGATAACGTCCGGGCGGCGTGAGCCGACGACCAGTGCAACAGAGAGCAGACCGCCGTGAAAACGGTAAGGGTGAAAGGGTGTGGTAAGAGCACACCGTGCCGTTGGTAACAACGTGCAGCAAGGTAAACTCCACTCGTAGCAAGACCAAATAGGAACTCAATGGGTGGCCCGTCCAGAGTTCGGGTAGGTTGCTTGAGCGGCAGAGTAATTTGTCGCCTAGAGGAATGATTGTCCACGACAGAACTCGGCTTATCGACCAACTCAACAAATTCATTAAAAAAATGACCGCACTTTTGTTTTTTCATTATCCTACTCGGGATGGAATGAATAAAAGTGCGGTCATTTTCTTTTGTGTTTTACCACAAGCTCATTTGTTCTAAATGGCTTTCTTCCGGTAAATTTACGTGTAATCCCACGAGACGAATGGATTTTCCGTGGCTACGTTGCCAAATTTGTTCCAGTAATTGTTGAAAGCTTTTTAGTGATAAAGTTAAGCCAGTTTTTTCTAAGGTCGTCACCTGAAAATCTTCAAACTTTAATTTCACCCCAATTTTTCGAAAAGCGGTTAAAGGGATATTCGGCACACTTCGTTCAATGCGACGAATAAGCTCGGCATAGAGATTATCTAACAATGCTATACCTTGTTCGATATGACAAATATTTTCGGATAAAGTGCGTTCTACGCCGATAGATTTTCGCTCACGATGTGCTTGAATTTCACGATCATCAATGCCATGGCTAAAATCCCAAATTCGCTTGCCCATTTTACCGAAGATATTTAACAAAATAGATTGATCGAGTTTTTGCACATCTTCGCAAGTTTCTAAGCCCATTTTCAGTAAACGTTCAGAGGTGACTTTGCCTACGCCAGGGATTTTTTTTAATGGCAGTGTTTTTACAAATTGCTCAACTTCATGAGGTTGAATCACAAATTGCCCATTCGGTTTATTCATATCGGAAGCAATTTTGGCGAGAAATTTAAGGGGAGCCACACCAGCAGAGGCAGTCAGCTTTAATTCATCAAAAATGGCTTGGCGAATTTCTTGTGCGATCCAAGTGGCGGATCCTGAACATTGTGTACAATCTGTAACATCTAAATAAGCTTCATCTAAGGAAAGTGGCTCAATGATAGAAGTATAGCGTTGAAAGATCTGATGAATTTGTGCGGATACCTGTTTATAAAGCGGCATATTAACTGGCACTAAAATTATATTCGGGCATTTTTTGATAGCTTGTGCTGTCGGCATCGCACTGTGCAGTCCAAATTTTCGTGCTTCATAATTACAGGTAGTGAGTACACCACGTTGTCGAGAGCTACCACCCACTGCGACAGGTTTGCCCTGTAGCGTTGGATTTTCACGGATTTCAACAGAGGCATAAAAGCAATCCATATCAATGTGAATGATTTTTCGGGTGGAGTTCATGCTATAAGTGCGGTCAAAATTAGGCGTGTTTTTAGTATATCGAAAAGAAAATAGCTGTTCAAGTATACAGTTGTTAAAAAGCCCACATTGCGTGGGCTAGATAAAAGAATTAACGATCAGAAAGGATAGTTTTATCGGAGAATTTTACAATACGTTCAATCGTATAAACGTCAATTTTTTCTTGTTGATTCATAAAGGCTTTACGAGCATTCTCTGATAACTGTACAAATGGAATCTGCAAATTAATATCTAGGGATTTTCCTGGTAGTAATGGGTTTTCTAAATTGATTTGCATATCTTGGCTATAGATAACCTCGCGATTATTTACATACACGCCAACCCATTGAATATTTTGAATTGGTTTTTTGCCTATATTAGTAATTTTATGCTTAAATGCGCTTAATGCTTGGCCTTTTTCATCGACAACCATTTCACGTTTTCCTACATTAATGGCAAGATATTGGTCAACTTTGTCATCAGCTTTGGTCACTTGTTGTGTCGCCTTTGCTGGTGTTGCTTCTTTTGCAATAACTTGTGTGTTAAATGCTAAACATAATGCACCTAATGAAAGTGCGGTCAGAGATTTTAATGTTTTCATTATTCGATTCCTTATAAAAAAGTGGCAAAATTTTACCCTAACTTCTTAGGTTAATAAATAGCTTCTTTTCCTTTCTTGGATTTTTTGATAAACTGCCGAACAATTTTGGGGCTGATTCTGGATTCGACGGGATTAGCGAAGCCCAAGGTGCACGTCGAGGTGCGGTAGGCCTCGTAACGCATGCTTAAGTGAAATTAAAGACGAGACTAAACGTGTAGTACTGAAGGTAGAGTAATTTCGGACGCGGGTTCAACTCCCGCCAGCTCCACCACAAAATAAACCTATCAAGTCCTATGAAAGACTTTAAAGCCTTGAAAATAATGACTTCAAGGCTTTTTTATTATCCTTTCAAAATCAATCAAATCCTTGAATTTTAGTAGTATGGGTAGTAATATGCGGATGCTTAAATTTAAATTAAGTGTTACTAAAATTTATATAATTATCGCATTGTAGAAGTGAGAGAGCCGCAAAAACCAAACACAGTGCGGATTGATATTTTGGACGTGGAAGCAAGTGCCGGAAACGGGGCTTATTTAAGCCCAACCGAACAAGGCTTGCTTTCACAAGAATTTGATTTAACGTTCTTCCGTCAACAATTTGGACGTGCTGATGCAAAATATTTGAAGTTGATCACAGTGAAAGGGGATAGCATGGCGCCAACCCTTGAAAGCGGTGATTTGCTTTACGTGGATATTTCCGAAAATTACTTTGCCGCCGATGGGCTTTATGTTTTCACCTTTGACGGCCAAACATTCATTAGCGTTTGCAAAAAGTGGGAAAAGAAATGCTCGTCATTTCCGACAACCCAACCTACAAAGAATGGACGTTCACGCAAGATGACGATGTGTTTATCCACGGCAGGGTAATATTCAGCATGCCGATGAAGTGGCGGAAGTGGTGATTTTAACCGACCGTCTTTTAATTATCTGAGAAGCTCCATTTTGTTTATATCATAGGTATAAAAAGTGAGAGCTTTTATTTTTAATTATAAGATTGGTTTTAGTTTGACTAGTGGTCAGTAAGGCTATTCAATTTATGAATAAAGACAAAAAAGGAACAACGATATTTCGTGCGCCAAAGTTTCTTGATATCTATAACTCACTTAATTATGAAGAAACTATCCGATTTATTAATTCTCTAGAAATAATTAAGCGAAATTCACTCAAAAAAGTACAGATTAGTTTTGTCAACACTAAAGACGTAAAAGCTGCTGCAATGGTTATTTTATATTCCAGATTGGAAGAAATTTTAAATTCTTGTGATGTTCAAATTTCCATTAATACTGGATTCAATACACATATAAAAAAACGATTGGAGCAGACAGGATTTTTTCACTTATGCCAATATAGATCCTCATCAAATAACTTCTCTCAAAAAAAATTACCTATCATTAGTAGTACAGATGGAAACTTCCGAGATAAGATCATTGATTACATTAAAGAGCAAATTTATAAAAATAACTTTGAAGCTGATCTTGAATATGTTTATGGCGATGCTGTTCACGAAGCAATCAATAATGTCAGTTTGCACGCTTATAATAATGGTGATAAGAAATGGTGGTTAAATTGCTCATTGATTGATGATGAACTCTATCTTGTTCTGTATGACCAAGGACTAGGCATTCCGGAAACATTTACTAAAGGTAATGATGCATTCGATCAAATCCCTTGGGATGACATAGAATTTCAAAATGAAATGCAGAAATTTTTGAAAAAGTGGGATATGGACATTCCTATCGTTGATGGAAAAGCTGATATAATGCAAATGACGGATATTAATTTTGCCAAACAAAGCCATTGTATGGCGATTTTCTTTGCGATGGCAGATGATATAACTCGAATGACTGGCGCTGATGAATTAAAGCATGGCCAAGGCAGCAAAAGCATCAAAAGACTTGTATCTAGTCACGAAAATGGCATACTATGGATATTCAGTAATCGAGGATTATATCGCTATAAAAACGATGACACGGCCCCTTGGCTTAAAGATTATAAGTCGTCAATAAATGGCACTCTCATTCAATGGAATATTAAGGTTTATAAATGAAAATAATAAATATTGTCAATGATTTTTCTAATTCACCATATGGAAGGCTTTCGGCTGATGTGCCAAAAGGTGATGAAGATACAACAGGGCAAAAGTTTAGGGATTCGATTCTTGCTCCTGCTTTAAAAAATAATGACCACGTAAAAGTAATATTAACAGGCTATAATCGTTACGGGCGTTCATTTCTTGATGAGGCTTTTGGTGGGTTGATTCGTGAAAGTGGTTTTACTTATGATGAATTACAAAAGAAACTCACCTATGAACATGATACTGTCAAGAGTATTGAGTTATTGATTAAAGAACGTATTGAAAAAGCTGCAAAGGATTTTGGCCAATTAGATGAATAATATTTCTCCACTTATTAAGAGATATTATCCAATTTTAGTGCTTCTTATATTACTAATCATTGCTAATATCTTTTCAAAAAATGCACTTACAACATCTGAATTTATTACGGCATTGGCTTCTGCTGGGATTACCGCAGTTGGGTGGATATTTTCTTATCAATTAAATAAAACAACTTTCCAGCGTAGCGAAATCATAAAAAACAGAGATCAAGTTGTAGCATTAGTTGAAAGTTTTTTTAATGATTTAATTCCATTCTTTGATAAAAGAGAAACCACAGAAAAAGATATTGAAGATTTTATTACAGATAAAATTCCAGAGGTTGAAAATAAAGTAAATCAGATTCAACGTGTTTTTAAAAAACATGGCATTGCTTTTATCTCAGCTGAAAAACTCGCACTTTTGCAAAGCGAGCCTCTTAACATATTTGGGGGAGAGCATAAGCAAGCAAAAAACAAACTTCAAGTTTTAAAAAAGAATATTCTTTCTGAAATCGATACTGTTTATGAAGCTTGGTTAAGGTCATTATAAATATCAAAATTGCGGTCAATCGACCGCTTTATTTTTCATTTTTTTTATCCTTACCTTTTATCTTCGATTTTTAATGTGGATTTATACTTAGAAAAGTTATTATCTGAAGACTGTATGCTCTTTTAAGAGCATCCTATTGCTTGTGCTAATTTCTTCTTTAAATCTTAAAAACTCAACCGATATTTCTATATTAAGCTAGGTATACAAAGACAAGATTTAGACTGAATATATTGATCCTACGTTTAAGGATAATTTACGATACCCCAAAAAACTCTTTATCGTAAAACAGGATTCAATAACTATAAATTAACTGTCTAAAGTGTACTTTTAAAAATTGAAGTAAGAAGGCATAATAGTAGCCCCATTTTTATAATTATTTATTTTAGGAGCAAAAAAATGAATATTTTATTACTAGACGGTGGAAAAGAGTTTGGTCATTCACATGGTGAGTTAAACCACACACTTCACAAAAAAGCGAAAGAAGTTTTGACCGCACTTGGACACAATGTAAAAGAAACCGTAATTGATGCCGGCTATGATGTTGAAGCAGAAATTGAAAAATTCTTGTGGATGGATGCCGTGATTTGGCAAATGCCAGGCTGGTGGATGCACGAACCTTGGACAGTGAAAAAATACATAGACGAAGTATTAACTGCTGGACACGGCAAGCTTTACCACAGTGATGGTCGTCATCGTGTCAATCCGACTGAAGGCTACGGCACAGGTGGCTTGTTGCAAGGCAAAAAACACATGCTTTCGCTTACGTGGAATGCGCCGATTGAAGCCTTTACCTGCGAAGGCGACTTCTTCGAAGGCAAAGGCGTGGATGCGTTATACATGCACTTTCACAAACTCAACGAGTTCATCGGCTTGACCCGTCTGCCGACATTCTTATGTAACGATGTGATTAAAAACCCACAAGTAGAACAATACTTAGCAGACTACCAAGCACATTTAGAAAAAGTATTCGGATAATTACAAAATATTAGTTTAGAAGGTGAGCATTTTAGCTCACCTTTTTTATTTCAAACGCTTATCAAACTTTTTGATAGGGAGAGGAAGAGGAATAGACTGAGTTTAGATCAAACAAGCGGTTTTAATTTTGAATTGAATTTGTAAAAACATCCAAAAATCTGACCGCACTTTAAAATAAAAAGATCTAAACCTCCTCAATTTGAAACTGCTTACGCCAGCGATTCGGTGAAATCTTATGTTTTTTCAAGAAGTGCTGACGCAAGGCGGTATCGCAATAAAATCCACTTTGTTCTGCAATATCAGTAATAGATAAATCTGTGCTATCAGATAGTCATGTCGCTGTTGTTACTGATAGCAATAGTGAGTATAGTGATCCATATGCAAGTACGTACGGTGGGGATTATTAGATTTTACCTAAGGGGAAATGTTCATGTTAATTAAAAAATTTCTTTTTACATGTTTTATTGCTATTGTTTTTGCCGATGCTAATGCTTGTACCCGCACTATTAACGAGGGTTGTGAGAAGACTATTCAATTTACAATGGATGATAATATTACCGTTTCCAATGTGATACATTGGGAAATCATGCCTGGAAAATATGTTCTGAATTTTAGACATTATCGAGCATCAGACTCGGAAGGAGTGGTTCATCGGTTGACTGAGAATCAGCTCATTAATGCCATTAAGTATTCCATTGCGCAAATCGATAAAAATAAATTGTATGAAATACAGTTAAACTGGAGCAGCAGCGAGACATCAAGAAAGTCGATTGAGAAAGCGCTTAAGGAAAATACTTTGTTGGGCGGCAGGTATTCGGCATTCGATAAAAAGATTCAAAAGATTACAACAAAATCTTTTGTTCAAAGCCCGTTCATACAGAAGTTGTGCATGCAGATTGATAATCTGAAGATGAGCTGTAATTTCAAATCATATTTCTTGGAGCCCATTTTATTTAAGACGGGCGAGTATAGCTCCGGAAAAACTATTCGCTCAGATGAAAATGCAAATATCGACTGGATTGGTTTAGCTTCATATGAACTGTGGTTTGGTATTCCTATTAGTCAGTAAGCATAGACTAAGTTGAAAACCCCAAAGGTCGTCTGAAAAACTTTCAGACGACCTAAAATACATCCTCTTCAGGCAAGAACAAAAGTTAGCCTCTACAAGACGGCTGTCTCTGTCATAAAAATACCGAGAAGAAGCCTAAGCTGCATCAGCACCGAAGATTAAAGAGGTGGCAAAATGTCCAGATTACTTTAGACCTTGCGCGCATATGTACGCGACCATTGAATGGTATGCCATTTGATTTTAGAACTTCAGGTTGGACCGGTTTAGATTTGGGCATCTTCCATGAACATATTTTCTTTGATGATGGTACAAATATTGGATTTACAACTACAGGGCCATTTTCTGAAACAGCCCTAAAATAATTGCCAAATATAAATGCTCAGGAAAACATTATGATGATTTGAAAATGAAAAAAGCAGTAAATCAAGTGGAAGAAATGAGGGTGGTTTTACCTAAGAGTTCAAATCGACATGACGGAGTAGTTATTAGAAAAAATATGGGAATAACACATATCATGTTGTGTCCAATAATTGCCAAGATTTTACTTCTGATGCCAAAAAAGCTTACAAAAACATTAAATAATCTAGGATTGAAGAATGAATTTTTTTATAAAAAAACTGTCTAGTAGTATATTATACTCTAATATCTTTATCATTCTGTATACTTTAATATTATCTTTTTTTTGCTTCTCTGAAATATTTGGTATTAAAAGGCTGTGGTTTTATTTTTTATGGGTAATACATGGAGATGATTTAATTATAATGTATATCCCAATTTTATTTTTTATAACACAAATATTTTTTACTTTAAGAAGCAAAAGGGAAATAATAAGAAAAATTATCTTGCAAACTCTAAATCTTATTTTTATTTATACAATTAGTTATTTTATATTTTATATAATATTTTTTAGTTTTTTCTACAATGGGGAATAGCTATAAATTCTCCTATCAAGTTATCTAGAAAGAAGTTTTTACGCATGTTAAAAGCAGACGAAAGTAGACAAATTTAGCAAATATTGCAGCTTTATATATTTAAGTAGGGGCTGTACTAGATTAGCCCTAAATTCCACACCAATCCCACAGGGTTTGAAGCTGCCGGGACGGTGTGCCGAAGTTAAATCGAAATTTGCATTCTTTCAAGAACAGCGGGAAAGATTTGCGATCGATTCCGTTGTATTTTCGCAAGACGCGTTTTGCCTGATTCCAAAATTCTCAATGCTGTTGATGTGGTTCTGATGGTCTGCAAGCGCTTTGGAATGGTTGATGTGGTGATGGATAAAACCGCTGACGCCCGGCTTGTCATAGCTGCTCAGGCTATCCATGTAAACAATGCTGTCCGGCATGATTTTCTGTTTGATAACAGGCAAAGCATCGGACTTGGCATTATCTACGGCAATGATATAGACCCGTCCGTTACGTTTCAGAATGCCGAAGACGACAACTTTCCCTGATGCACCGCGACCGCGTCTGCTCCTGCAGCGTCCGCCGAAATAGCTTTTATCCATTTAGATCAAACAAGCGGTTTTAATTTTGAATTGAATTTGCAAAAACATCTAAAAATCTGACCGCACTTTAAAATAAAAAGATCTAAACATCCTCAATTTGAAACTGCTTACGCCAGCGATTAGGTGAAATCTTATGTTTTTTCAAGAAGTGCTGACGCAAGGCGGTATCGCTATGAAATCCACTTTGTTCTGCAATGTCAGTGATAGATAAATCTGTGCTTTCCAAAAGCTCTCTTGCTCGTTGTAGCCTTGCTTCAATTAACCATTGATTTAATGACATTCCGGTTGCTTTGCGAAAATGTCTGGTGAAAGTGCTACGGCTCATTGACAAACGTTCGCCAAGGCTATCAGTCGAATGAAGTGCGGTCAGATTTTCATTTAAATAAGCAAGCAACGCATTGATATTATGATTAGGTGTGGAACGAGAAATAGGTCGTTCGATAAATTGTGCTTGTCCGCCTTCACGATGAGGGGGGATAACCAGTATTCGGGCAATATGATTGGCAATTTTCACACCATATAATTTACGGACAATAGAAAGACAACAATCCATGGAAGCGGCTGTTCCTGCGGAGGTAATCAGTCGATCTTGTTCCAAATAAATAGGATTTAAATCCCATTTTACCTGTGGAAAGCGACAAGTAAAATCACTATCTCCTAGCCAATGTGTGGTTGCTTTTTTGCCGTTAAGTAGGCCACTGCACGCTAACACATAGGCACCATAACATAAACCCACCACTGTCGCACCACGTTGATATGCTTGCCGTAACGCCGTTAATAAAGCCTCACTCGGCATCACTTGAGTATCATGCCATCCAGTCATCACAACAATATCGGCATTCTCTAACCATTCTAAACCACCATCTAAATGTATGTGAAATAGCGAGTTTGTCAGGTTATCCGAATCGCTAACGATTTTACAGTCAAATAACGGCTTGCCGTTTAAATCCGACATAGAAAAAACGGAATATGCCATCGCAAAATGAATGGGCATCATTTGTTCATACACAATCAAAGCAACTGTGGGTTTATTCATTTTATTTCTCCTACTTTGATATGAGCATAGCACAAAAATGACCTGATTATTACGTTTATTGATTTTTTATCTATTTTTGCGCAATTTTGTATTCGCTATAATATGTTTATTCATTCAATAACGTATAGAAAAGGAAAAACAATGAACTTAAAATCCTTAATTAACACTACAGCATTGGCTATTAGCGCAAATACTTTCGCTGTAGATCTTGCCTCTAAAAACACTGATAGCTACCAACATATCCGCAATGCCACTGGTCGCCTGAACTATGCAGGGAAAACTTTTTTAATTGATCCGATGCTTGCTGAAAAAGGACGTTATGCAGGCTTTGAAGGGACATTAAATAGCCATTTGCGTAATCCACTTGTGGAATTGCCGATGAAAGCAGAAGATACTTTTAAAGATGTTGATGCCATTATTTTGACTCATACACATGAAGATCATTGGGATGAGGTTGCACAAAAAATTTTACCTAAATCCATCAAAATTTTTGTGCAACATGAACGGGATGGCGACTTACTCAAAGCGCAAGGTTTTACAAACATAACCAGTTTATTGTTGGAAAAATCGGTGGAGTTTGAAGGTATTATTTTAAATAAAACCGGCGGTTCTCACGGCACAACGGAAATGTACGCTGTACCACAATTAGCTGAGATTTTAGATGAGGCGATGGGAGTAACATTCCAAGCGAAAGGTCATCCAACGGTGTACTTGGTTGGTGACACAGTTTGGACTGCCGAAGTAAACAAAGCCATTAATCGTTATAAACCAGATGTAATGATTATGAACACAGGTGATGCGCGTACCTTAGCTTTTCCGAATGACGGCATTATTATGGGGTTACAAGATGTTGCCCATGCTCGCCAAATGCTACCAAATACAAAACTTATCACAGTGCACATGGATGCAGTAAACCATATGTCCGTTTACCGTAAGGATTTACGCCAATTTGTCCAAGCAAACAAACTTGAAAATGTAGCAATTCCAGAAGATGGTGAAACAGTGAAGTTTTAAAAACAAGCGGTTTTAATTTTGAATTGAATTTGCAAAAACGCCTAAAAATTTGACCACACTTTGTTATAAAAAAGCCGTCTGAAATTTCAGACGGCCTTTTTCTAAGAAATAATTTTAATTAATTCCTTCCACTAAAATTGCGCGGTCTGTTGTTGCGCCCAAACGGATGGATTTGAATGCTTGGAAACGCCGAAATCGGGCACGATACGCAATACTTTCCGCAAAACAGGTTTTCTGTTTCAGGAAAACCACCTGCCGGAAAACTTGACCGCGATGCAGAATATCGCTATTTTTATGGACAAACCCGATGAAGGCGAAATCATCGCGCTGGCGGCGAAAGTCGGGCGGACTGCGGGCGATTTGAACAAATATCCGACCGAATTGTCCGGCGGCATGGCGAAACGGGGAGCATTTTTGCGCCTGCTGCTGTGCGGCTGCGACCTTGCCTTGCTGGACGAGCCGTTCGTCGGTTTGGACCGCGATTTGCGCGATATTTTGGTCGCCATGCTGGTGGAAAAAATCGAGCGGCAGGGCATGGCGTGTATGCTGGTAACGCACGACCGCTTCGAAGCCGCACGCCTGAGCCATGAAATCATGCTGCTTTCCACTAAGGGCATGAACGTGCAAAACGTGATTACCCTGCCTACGCCGCTGTCCGAACGCGATTGGGCTTTTGAAGAAGCCGTGGTGGCAAGAGAGTTTCAGGGGATTCATTATTATGAGTGATAGGAATTTAAATTTCTGACAAACCTTGCGGTTCGTTGCCCTCTCCCTAGCCCTCTCCCACGGGGAAAGGGGATCAGGTTTCTCAAAATCAGAGAGCCGTAGAATTGGGAATCAGATGTCAGGTAAACCTGAAAATGTTCAGGCTCGACAGCCCAATTCCCTCTCCCCGTGGGAGAGGGCTAGGGAGAGGGTAAGCAAGCCGCAGGCTTGCCTCTTTAGCGAAAGATACGAATCTGTTATCCGAACGCGATTCGGTTTTTGAAAAAGCCGTGGTGCCAGGGGGGCAGGGGATTCATTATGAGGTGCTTTATGTTTTCGACTGTGATTACTGCTGCTGTTTTATATATTGCTACAGCAGTAGATTTGTTGGTAATACTATTAATATTTTTTGCTAGAGCAAATACTAGAAAAGAATATCGAGATATTTATATCGGACAATATTTAGGTTCTGTAATTTTAATATTAGTTAGTTTATTTCTAGCTTTTGTTTTGAATTATGTTCCGGAAAAATGGGTGTTGGGTTTATTAGGTTTAATACCGATTTACTTAGGTATTAAAGTTGCTATTTACGACGATTGTGAGGGCGAAAAAAGAGCTAAAAAAGAATTGGATGAAAAAGGGTTGTCAAAATTAGTCGGTATTGTTGCTTTGGTTACAGTTGCTAGTTGTGGTGCAGATAATATTGGACTTTTTGTTCCTTACTTTGTGACTTTAGATCTTGTCGACTTATTAGTTACTCTTCTTGTATTTTTAATATTGATTTTTGTTTTAGTATATACAGCACAAAGATTGGCTAATATTTCAGGTGTTGGTGAAATTGTAGAGAAGTTTAGTCGTTGGATAATGGCTGTTATTTATATTGGTTTAGGATTATTTATTATTATTGAAAATAATACAATTCAAACAATAATATCAATAATATGAATGATACGGGCATTTGAGTATCTGACGAACCTTCGGCTTGCTTCTTCAATACAAGATACAACCCTGTCCGCCCAATAAATCCATATCCGAAAGCATCTTCATGCAGAATTAAGCCAAACCATGAATAAGTTTTTCACTCACCCCATGCGGCCGTTTTTCGTCGGTGCGGCGGTGCTTGCCATACTCGGCGCGTTGGTGTTTTTCATCAGCTCCGGTGCCGTCATTTTGAAATGAAACCAAATCAAAGCTGATTGAACCGTCGTCCACTTGGGTACGACCATCACGTCCGCCGGTTGCTGTTGCTGATGTTTTGTAGAAAATTTTCATAATGTTTTCCTCATTTAATGTTGGTTAATATGGTTTGGCGTACCGCCGTTAAAAGTGAGTTCATTATATTGAACGGCAATATGAAGTGTTATATGACTTATCCAAATTACTTGCCTATTCCTACAAAATAATGTTCTCAACTGAAACGATAGAACGCTTATTAAAAGTTATTCCACATAACGAAACCTATTCATCTCCAATTAAAGGCTTGGTGATTCGCCATGCCGATCAGCCGTTTTGCTACGAGGGTATTATTCAAGAACCGAGCATTTGCATCGTGTTAAGTGGGGAACGTGAAATACAACTAGGCGAACAATGCTACCGTTTTGACAATCAACACTTTATGTTCTGCCCTGTCAATGTGCCGATGCGCGGCGAAATTAAATATGCCGAGCCGAAAAAGCCGTTTTTAGTGATGTCGATGAAAATTGATATTGAGAGCGTTAGCAAGATTTTATTAGCAAATCCAAACCTTGCAGATGCTCTTCAACCGGGCGACGAAGATTTTGCACAATGGCATTTGGATGAATCTCTCAAAAATGCTGTTGAACGCTTATTATTCTTGCACGAAAATCCAAAAGATATTGGGTTTCTTGCACCGCTTATCCAACAAGAAATATATTATCGACTCCTTACAGGCGAACAAGGTGGCAAATTTAAAGCCATGGTAAGCAATGGATCTCACACCAAAAAAATCGCCCAAGCCACTTACTATCTGTAACAACATTTTAGTGAAACCATCACCGTGGAAACCTTGGCAAATTTAAGTGGTATGTCATTATCTGGCTTTCATAGCCATTTCAAGAAGATAACCAGCCTTTCACCGCTGCAATATCAAAAATCCTTACGTTTGGTGGAAGCCAGACGCCTAATTGCTCAAGAAGGAAGAGCTATAACCGAAACCGCTTACCAAGTCGGCTACGAGTCACCTAGCCAATTCAGCCGTGAATACAAACGGTATTTCGGGCATGCGCCCAAGGGGGATATTAAATAGATGGGGCTTAAAGATAGGTTTAAAAACACCTAAAAATTTGACCGCACTTTATGATGAAAAAAATCTGAAACGTTAATTTCAGACGTTTTTTATTTAACCAAGATTTTGTGAAAAACATTAAAAATGAGATAATTCTCAAACCTTTTAAGAGGCTTTATTGATAAAAATATTTGGAGAAAGCATGGAACACAAACTTGAGGATATCATTGCGATTTTTAATCAATGTTTTGAAGAAGAATATAATACGCGATTGGTTAAAGGTGGGGATGAGCCAATTTACATTCCTGCAAATGATAAGGTGCCTTATCACGCCATTTACTTTGCGAGAGGCTTTTACAGCAGTGCATTACATGAAATTGCCCATTGGTTAGTGGCAGGGAAAGAGCGCCGTAAATTAGAAGATTTTGGCTATTGGTATGAGCCGGATGGTCGTTCTGAAGAGCGTCAGCGTGATTTTGAAAAGGTGGAAGTGAAGCCTCAAGCATTGGAATGGATTTTAGCCACAGCGGCGGGATTCCGTTATTTTGCCAGCGCGGATAATTTGAATGGCAATCCAGGCGATACACAGCCTTTTAAACAAGCCGTATATGAACAAGTGAAAATCTATGCGGAAAAAGGTTTACCAAAACGAGCGGAAACGTTACGCAAGGCGTTAGTGGCATTTTATGGCACAGAAGATGAAATTAATTTGGTGAAGTTTGATGTCGCGCGTATTTAATAGCAGAAAGTGATCAAGATGGCTCACTTTTTTCAGTCTTAATACCCCCTAATTCTCCCCTAACTAAATAGTCTAATTTTTAATCATTTCACACCCAGTATACTGGGTGTTGTACTCTCTTTACAGAGAGTACAACAAAACATAATGCTAAACAAAAAATGTTTGGTTGTTTCAATCATTGATTAATAAATGGACGATTTCTATGCGATTCACAAAAACACTTTTTACCACCGCACTTTTCGGTGCTTCTGTATTTTCTCTTCAATCTACTGCTTGGGCAATAGAACAACAAAAAGACTTCAAAGCGATATTGGAAATTGTTCCCCCCTTGGCAGAGCAAGGTGATGCGAATGCTCAAGCTCTTTTGGGAAGGATGTATGAAGAGGGGGTTGGCGTAAAACAAGATAATGTTAAAGCGGTAAAATGGTATAGCCGAGCGGCGGAGCAAGGAATTGCAGAGGCCCAATTTAATTTGGGCAATATGTATGTTAGCGGACAAGGCGTAAAACAAGATGATGTTAAAGCGTTGAAATGGTTTCGCAAAGCCGCGGAGCAAGGATTTGCACCGGCCCAATTTAATTTGGGCGTGATGTACTATAATGGGCGAGGAGTTCAAGTAAATAAATCTTTAGCTAAAGAATGGCTTGGTAAGGCTTGTGATAATGGAGAACAAAAAGGATGTGAATATTACGGTAAGCTAAAATAGAGGGGAATTGTAATAATGAAAATTGGCAATTAAAAAGGAGAGACTCATAAATAGTGAGTAAGTCACCAACAAAGCGTCTGAGATTCTTAATCTCCTTCGCTGTCAATTTTCCTTAAAATCGGCTAGAATAGGCCGATTTTATTTTTGGCTTTAACTTTATAAAAATATGAAAGATTCTATTATTGCAAAACTTGAAAGTTTAAAAGAACGTTATGAAGAATTAGAGGCATTGCTAGGCGATGCGTCGGTGATTTCAGATCAGGATAAATTCCGTGCGTATTCTAAAGAATATTCACAACTTGAAGATGTAGTGAAATGTTTTAATCGTTGGAATCAGCTTAATTCTAACATTGCTGAAGCAGAGTTGATGTTAGATGATCCTGAAATGAAAGAAATGGCAGAAATGGAAATTGAAGAATCCAAAGCCGAAATTGAAGACGTGGAACAACAACTTCAAATTCTTTTATTACCAAAAGATCCAAATGATGAATATAACTGCTATTTAGAAATTCGTGCAGGTACTGGTGGGGATGAAGCGGGTATCTTTGCCGGTGATTTATTCCGTATGTACAGCCGTTATGCAGAAAGTAAACGCTGGCGTGTTGAAATGCTCAGCGCAAATGAAAGCGAGCAGGGCGGTTATAAAGAAGTGATCGTTAAAGTAAGCGGTGATGGCGTGTATGGTCAATTAAAATTTGAATCAGGCGGCCACCGTGTACAACGTGTACCAAAAACGGAAAGCCAAGGTCGTATTCATACTTCAGCTTGTACTGTTGCGGTTATGCCTGAATTACCTGAATCTGAAATGCCGGAAATCAATCCAGCAGATTTACGTATTGATACCTACCGTTCATCTGGTGCGGGTGGTCAGCACGTTAATACCACAGACTCTGCGGTACGTATTACCTTATAACTACCCACAAGGTCGTGTAACAGATCACCGTATCAACTTAACGCTCTATCGCTTAGATGAAGTGATGAACGGCAAAATTGACGAGCTTATTCAACCGATTATTACTGAATATCAGGCAGATCAATTAGCGGCGTTATCTGAGAGTAATTAATGACCTATCAACAATGGCTTGCCGATGCTGCGCAAGCCTTAAATCAGGTAAATCCGACAGAGAATGGCAAAGTTGATGCGTTAGTGCTATTGCAACACGCAACGGGCAAATCGAGAACGCAAATTTTAGCTTTCGATGAAACGGAAATTGATGAAAAAGTGCGGTTAAAATTGACCGCACTTTTAGATCGTCGTTTAAAAGGCGAACCTATCGCTTATATCCTCGGTGAAAAAGAATTCTGGTCCTTGCCTTTAAATGTGTCTGAAGGAACATTAATTCCTCGCCCCGATACCGAAATTCTCGTAGAAAAAGCATTACAAATTGCGTTAGAAAAACTGGAAGAAAATCCACCGCACTTTCGTATTCTCGATCTTGGTACCGGCACGGGCGCCATTGCGTTGGCGTTGGCTTCTGAGCTTTCTCCTATTTGTCAAAAAAAGCATATTCAATTAGATGTTATTGGTGTTGATTTGATGCCAGAAGTCGTCAAATTAGCGCAATCGAATGCCGAAAAAAATCAGCTCAAGGTGCAATTTTTGCAGAGTCGTTGGTTTGAAAATGTTGAAGGGCAGTTTGATATTATCGTCAGCAATCCGCCTTATATTGATGAAACCGATGAGCATCTTTTCCAAGGTGATGTGCGTTTCGAGCCTCGTTCGGCGTTGGTGGCGGGTGAAAACGGTTTAGCTGATTTACGTCATCTTATTGAATACGCGCCGATACATTTAAAAGATAATGGCTATTTATTGTTAGAGCACGGCTGGAAACAGGGTGAAGAAGTGCGGTCAATTTTCTGGCAAAATCATTGGCAAGGGGTTGCAACCATACGGGATTATGGCGACAATGAGCGCGTAACGTTGGGATATTGGAAGCGGTAATGAAATACGATCAAAAAGCCTTATATGCTGAACTGACACATTTTTATTTGAGCATTTGTGAGAAAGAGCAACTTGATGAGCCTCGTATAAGAGGGCTTGTTGGAAGCTTAGTGCGTAAAGCTCGCCAAGCTATTCCAGAAGAATGGGATGATAAAGCTAAAATTCATCAACTCTTGCAGCTATTTTACGGTGACTGGGGCTTTCATTGCGATGCGGACAATTATTTCTATGCTCGCAATTTATATCTTCCATATATTTTAGAAGAACGAGAAGGCATGCCGGTGAGTCTTGGCGCCTTAATACTTTATTTAGCTGCAAGTTTAAAATTACCGATTTATCCCGTGAATTTCCCGACCCAACTGATTTTGCGTGCAGAAGTTGATGGCGAAGTGGCGTTTATTGATCCTTGGAGCGGAAAATATATTTCAGTAGATGAATTGAAAAAACTTTATGAAGGTGCCTTTGGTTTTGGGGCTCAAATTCAACCGGAAGATTTAGCTCGAGCAGATATTCCGATGCTTACCGCTCGTTTCCGTCAGCTCGCCAAGAATGCCTTAATTCGTGAAGAACAAAACGATTTGGCTTTTAATTATATCCAATTCTTGTTAGCGGGAAGAAAAGATCCTTATGATATTCGCGATCGTGGCTTAGTGTTGGCGCAAATGGGTGCTTATCCTTCAGCCATTGAGGATTTAGAATATTTTGTGGATCAATGTCCAAATGATCCCACTTCTTCGCTGTTAAAAACTCAACTTTTAGAACTGAAAGGCGAAGCATTGAAAGATGCCAATGCCATCCATTAAAAAGGAAATATTATGCAAAATAAAATTGTAAAAATTGGCAATATTGATGTCGCAAATGACAAACCCTTTGTGCTTTTCGGCGGGATGAACGTGCTTGAAAGTCGTGATATGGCTATGCAAGTTTGTGAAGCTTACGTGAAAGTGACTGAAAAGTTGGGCGTTCCTTATGTTTTTAAGGCATCTTTCGATAAAGCTAACCGTTCTTCAATTCATTCTTACCGTGGTCCAGGCATGGAAGAAGGTTTAAAAATTTTCCAAGAGATAAAAGAAACCTTTGGCGTGAAAGTAATTACCGATGTGCACGAAATTTATCAATGTCAGCCTGTTGCTGATGTGGTGGATGTGATTCAGTTACCGGCATTCTTAGCTCGTCAAACTGATTTAGTCGAAGCCATGGCAAAAACGGGTGCGGTAATTAACGTGAAAAAACCACAATTCTTAAGCCCAGGTCAAATGGGGAATATCGTGGATAAATTTGAAGAATGTGGTAATGATAAAATTATCCTTTGTGATCGTGGTTCAAACTTTGGCTACGATAATTTAGTGGTGGATATGTTAGGCTTTGGTGTAATGAAAAAAGTGTCGAAAGGCAGTCCAGTTATTTTTGACGTGACCCATTCATTACAATGCCGCGATCCGTTTGGTGCTGCTTCAGGCGGTCGTCGTGAACAAGTGACTGAATTAGCCCGTTCTGGTTTAGCAATTGGTATTGCAGGCTTATTCTTGGAAGCGCATCCAAATCCAAATCAAGCAAAATGTGATGGCCCTTCTGCATTGCCACTTTCGGCATTAGAAGGCTTTGTCTCACAGATGAAAGCCATTGATGATTTAGTGAAATCTTTCCCTGAATTAGATACCTCTATTTAATAGAGAAGTGCGGTTGAAAACAGCGTTGTTTTTGACCGCACTTTTGTTCTGTAAAAGGAGATAACAATGAATATCGTATTTTTAGACAGCACCGCAATTCCGAAACATATTCCTATTCCTCGTCCAAGCTTTCCGCATAACTGGGTAGAGTATGAATATACTTCTGCGGAGCAAACCATTGAGCGAGCAAAAGACGCGGATATTATTATCACCAGTAAAGTAATTTTAAGCCGCGAGGTGTTGCAACAACTACCTAAATTAAAATTGATTGCTATCACTGCAACAGGCACCAATAACGTGGATTTAGACGCGGCAAAAGAATTGGGTGTAGCAGTTAAAAATGTGACGGGTTATTCTGCCACGACTGTACCTGAGCATGTGTTGGGGATGATTTTTGCGTTAAAACATAGTCTAGCAGGTTGGCAGCGCGATCAAATCACTGGAAAATGGACTGAGAGTAAACAGTTCTGTTATTTTGATTATCCTATTACAGATGTTAAAGGTTCAACATTAGGTGTGTTTGGAAAAGGCTGTTTAGGCACAGAAGTGGGGCGTTTAGCCGAGCTTTTAGGCATGAAAGTCCTTTATGCTGAACATCGAAATGCGACAACGTGCCGCGAAGGTTACACGCCTTTTGAAGAGGTGCTAAAACAGGCCGATATTCTGACATTGCATTGTGCATTAACTGAAACAACCAAAAATTTAATTAATCAAGAAACCTTGTCACTTTGTAAGAAAGGTGCGTATTTAATCAATACTGGTCGTGGTCCATTGATTGATGAGCAAGCAGTTTGTGACGCATTAAAATCAGGACAATTAGGTGGTGCCGCATTAGATGTATTAGTGAAAGAACCACCAGAGAAAAATAATCCACTGATTGAATTAGCGAAAACGATGCCGAATTTAATTATCACACCTCATATTGCTTGGGCGAGTGATAGCGCGGTAACCACGCTAACGAAAAAAGTGACGCAAAATATTGAAGATTTCGTTCAACAATTAAATCAAAAATAATGAATTTACCTATTTCTTTATACGTCGCCCTGCGATATTGGCGGGCAAAAAGCGCTGATCGTTTTGGGCGACTTGTTGCTAATTTGGCAAGCTTTGGCATCGTACTGGGTGTGATGGCATTGATTATTGTGCTTTCTGTCATGAATGGATTAGAAGGCTATCAAAAACAACAAGTGCTTTCGAGCATTCCACACGCGATTCTTAGCCAAGAAGCGCCTATTTCGGCAGAAAAACCGCTTGAAAATACACCGCACTTTGTGCAAAAAGCCGTGCCGATTAATACGACGAATGTTGTGTTTCAAACAGCAAAAGGCGTGAGTGCAGGACAAGTGATTGGTATTCAGTCTTTTTCAGATGATCCTTTATTAGAAGATATCGATCCTAGTCAATTTAATCAGCTTTTACCGCAAGGTGAGTTTAAGTTGATTGTTGGTGATAAATTGGCGCAAAAATTAGGCTTAGCAGTGGGTGATAAGGTTCGTTTAATGATTACGGAAAACAGCCAATACACCCCGTTTGGTCGCGTGCCGATGCAGCGCTTATTTACGGTGAGTGAGCTTTACTATGATTATGGCGAAGCGTCAGGTTACGAGGTTTTTGCTAATTTAGCCGATATTGGTCGCTTAATGCGTATTCAGCCTGGTGAGGCTCAAGGCTATCGTTTATTCCTGGATGATCCTTTCCAAATCACAGAATTGCCAACCTATTTTAAAGAGAGCCATATCAGCGATTGGCGTGTCCAAAAAGGGGAGTTTTTCCAAGCGGTCCGCATGGAAAAAAATATGATGGGCTTGTTGATTAGCTTAATTATTGTTGTTGCGATTTCGAATATTGTGACCTCATTAAGTTTAATGGTGGTGGATAAACAAGGGGAAATCGCTATTCTGCAAACGCAAGGTGTGACTAAATCACAAGTGCGTTCGATCTTTATTTATCAAGGTTTATTGGTGGGGCTAGTGGGCACATTGATTGGTGCTGTACTGGGTGTATTAATCACCTTAAACCTTGGGGCAATTTTAAGTGCGGTCAATCCGAACGGTGTTTTCTTGCCAACATCCATTGAGCCTGTGCAAGTCATTATTGTGATTGCCTTTTCTTTATTGTTATCTTTATTATCAACCATTTATCCAGCTTATCGTGCGGCGAAAACTGAGCCAGCGGAAGCATTACGTTATGAGTAAAATATGAATAACTACTTATTAGAATGCCAAAATATTAATAAATTTTACCAAGAAGGCGAGAACCAAACCCAAGTA
>JAGZXE010000012.1:0-23489 GCA_018378615.1 Parahaemophilus parainfluenzae | reverse complement strand
CCATTCAAAACGGTGTATGTAACAGGCTTGATTCGTGATGAGCAAGGCCAAAAAATGTCGAAATCGAAAGGTAACGTACTTGACCCAATCGATATGATTGACGGTATCAGCCTTGACGATTTACTTGAAAAACGTACCGGCAATATGATGCAGCCGCAATTAGCGGAGAAAATTGCTAAAGCGACTCGCAAAGAATTTGCAGAGGGCATTGCCGCTCACGGTACAGACGCATTGCGATTTACATTAGCTGCGCTTGCTTCAAACGGTCGTGATATCAACTGGGATATGAAACGCCTAGAAGGCTACCGTAACTTCTGTAACAAATTGTGGAATGCAAGCCGTTTCGTCTTAACAAATGAAAAATTAGATTTAAGCGAAGGTGAGATCGAATTCTCATTAGCCGATCGTTGGATTCAATCTGAATTTAATCGCACAGTGGAAACCTTCCGTAACTCATTAAGCCAATATCGTTTCGACCTTTGTGCCAATGCGATTTATGAGTTTACTTGGAACCAATTCTGCGACTGGTATTTAGAATTGACTAAACCAGTATTTGCAAACGGCAATGCAGCACAAATCCGTGCAGCAAGCCAAACCTTGGTTCACGTGTTAGAAAAATTATTACGTTTAGCACACCCGCTCATTCCATTTATTACTGAAGAAATTTGGCAAAAAGTGAAAGGATTTGTGGGCATTACTGCAGACAGCATTATGTTACAACCTTTCCCACAAGTGGAAGAAAACGGCTTTGATCCAGAAGCAGAAGCTGAAATTGAGTGGTTAAAAGAAGTGATTGTTGCGGTACGTAATATTCGTGCAGAAAGCAACATCGCGCCAAGTAAAGGCTTAGATCTGTTATTCCGTAATTTAAGTGCAGAAAATGCAAAAATTCTCGAAAAACAGACCGCTCTTTTAAAAGCCATGGCAAAATTAGACAACGTTCAAGTGTTAGCGACAAACGAAACAGCACCACTTGCGGTAGCGAAACTCGTTGGCAATGCTGAATTGCTTGTGCCAATGGCTGGCTTTATCAATAAAGAAGCAGAGCTTGCCCGTTTAACCAAAGAGATTGAAAAATATCAAAACGAAGTTAAACGTATTGAAAACAAACTCAGCAACGAAGCTTTCGTGGCTAAAGCACCAGAAGCGGTGATTGCAAAAGAACGCGAAAAACAAGCGGAATACCAATCAGGATTAGAAAAAATCCAAGAGCAGTATAAAGCGATTGAAGCGTTGTAGTGTTTAAATAAAGAAAGCGGTCAGATTTAAAATCTGGCCGCTTTAACTTTTTATGAAAAATTGCTTCAATCAAAAATCATAGGTAACAACCAAAAGGAATAACAATTATGAAAAAGACACTAGCAGCATTAATCGTTTCTGCATTTGCCGCTTCAGCAGCAAACGCAGCAGTAGTTTATGACAACGAAGGTACTAAAGTTGAATTAAACGGTTCTCTTCGTCTTGTATTAGAAAAATCTAACAAAGGTGGAGATGCAGCTAAACATACCCATTCAGGTTTAAGAAATGATGGTTCTCGTGTTGTAGTTAAAGCTACACATAATTTAGCTGATGGTTTTTATGCCCTTGGTAATCTTGAAGTTCGCTTCGATGGTAAGTTAGATGGTTCAGCTCGTGCAGACGGCTTTGGTAATGTAAATACTAAACGTGCTTATGTTGGTTTAGGTAAAAAAGAGTTAGGTGAATTAACATTTGGTCGTCAGTTAACAATTGCTGATAACTTAAATACATCTAAAGATTATACTTATGGTATTGTAGAGAAAGGTGACTATATCCCAACAGATGGTAATTCTGTAGTAGCATATAACTATAAAGGTGTTGAGCATCTACAATTAGGAGCAAACTACATCTTTGCTGATAATCGTGGTATTACCAAAAATGCTAAAGGAAAAGCGCTTGATAATGAAGTTCTTCCTGGCACAGTAGAAAACGGTTATCAAGTAGGTGCTGTATATGAAGATGGTTTCATCGCTAAATTTGGTTATGGACGTACTAACTATAAAGTGACAGGTAGCCAAAAACATCATCAAGATGGCTTCTTGCTCAGCTTAGGTTATGATTTCAATGGTGTTACTGGTTATGTTGATGGTGGCTATGCTCGTATTAAAGAATCAGGTGAGAGAACAAATAAATTCTTTGTAGCTCCAGGCTTTATTGCTCCTGTATCTGAAGCTGCTAGCATTTATGGTAACTACAAATATGAACATGCAAAAACAGGTGATGAAAAAACTAAATTACATGGTTTCTTGTTAGGTGTTGATTATAAACTTCATAAACAAGTTGTAACTTTCATTGAAGGTAAATATACCGTGTCTAAAGACTACGATGCTAATGGCTATGTAAATAACTCTAAAGTTAAAGACAAAGCTATCGGTGTAGGTATGCGTGTATTCTTCTAATCTTTGATTAGATAAGAATCTAAAAAGGCGAATCGAAAGGTTCGCCTTTTTGTTTATTTTTAAATCTCCCCAAACCCCTCTTTACGAAAGAGGGGCTTTTTTTATGATGTTGCTTTTAGTAGTTTTATTGGAAATATATTTGAGAGAGTTAAGAACGGAAAGCATTTATTTGCATTAAAATACCCCCTCTTTTGTAAAGAGGGGGCAGGGGGAGATTTAACTACTGCAAATTATTTAAAATTAATCTCCCCAAACCCCTCTTTACAAAAGAGGGGCTTTTTTATGATGTTGCTTTTAGTGGTTTTATTGGGAATGTATTTGAGATAGTTAAGAACGGAGAGCATTTATTTCTATAAAGATCCCCCCTCTTTCGTAAAGAGGGGGCTAGGGGGAGATTCATTACTTCAACTTATCCAAAACCAATTTCCCCATCATTTCAATATGGGCTTTTTCAGCATTCAATGCGGGGATGTAGTGATAAGACATGCCACCATGATTTAAGAATGTTTCTTTATTTTCAACCTCAATTTCTTCTAAGGTTTCTAAACAATCCACGGAAAACCCCGGGCAAATCACGGCGATTTTTTGAATACCTTGAGATGCCGCTTCTTCTAAAAAGTGATCCGTATAAGGTTGTAACCATTCTTCACGGCCAAAGCGAGATTGGAAGGTCATATTCCATTGGTTTTCGGTTAAACCCAATTTATCCACAATGGCAATCGTGGTTTGTTTGCAGTGCTGACGATAATAATCGCCCATATTCTCATAACGTAATGGAATGCCATGGTAAGAAAAGAGTAAAAACTCATCTGGTTTTAACCGCACTTTGATGGAATCCACCAACGCATTAATGTAGTTTTCATCAAGATGATAAGAATGAATAAACTCAAAAGGCACAATATTGCGCTCTTGCGCAATCGCACGATTGAAGGAATCGATTAATGCACCCGTTGTCGTGCTGGAATATTGCGGATAAAGCGGCAACACAATCATGCGTTCCACCTCTTTTTTGAGTAAATTTTTGATCGCACTTTGCATTGAAGGATTGCCGTAAGTCATGGCAATTTCGACGTGCGCATTGATACCTTGTTCAGTCAAATAAGCTTGTAAGCCTGCTTGTTGTTGCTTTGTAATAGCAAGCAGGGGAGAGCCCTGTTCAGTCCAAATAGATTGATAATTTCGTGCAATGCGTTTAGAACGCATCGGTAAAATAATGGCTTTTAAAAGGGGATACCATTTCCAACGAGGTAAATCCACTACGCGGGGATCCATTAAAAATGCCGCTAAATAACGAGAGATGGCGGCAGGTTGAGGGGCATCAGGCGTACCAAGATTGGCTAAAATGATGCCAATTTTTTGAGTTGTTGTCATAAATGTTTGATAGAAAGCGTTAATCGAGAAACGCAGCAAAGTTTATCTTGTTCATCGCGAATGTCAATTTGCCAAACATGGATATTTTGACTTAAAGCAATTGGTGTTGCCTTTGCGATGACAAAACCTTTTTTCACAGGACGAAGATGATTGGCGTTGATATCCAACCCTAAGGCAACTTGCCCTTCTTCTATGCTAAGAAATCCAGCCAAAGAGCCAATGGTTTCAGCCAATGCCACAGACACACCACCATGTAATAAACCGAAAGGCTGTGTGGTGCGATGATCCACTGGCATTTTTGCCTCAATCCAGTTTTCGCCATAAGCGGAAATTTCAATGCCTAAATGCCCAATGGCACAGTGTTTACTCATTTCATTGAGTTGAGCAAGAGTAAATTTTTTTTTCCAGATCATATGTTCTTTCTCAGTTTAATCTAAAATTTCAAGCAATGCTTGAACAGGGTGTTTCAAGATAGCTTTTTCATATCGCTTCACTTGGCTTCGGCAAGAATAGCCAGTTGCGAGACAATAATTCGGATCTTTACCTTGTAATTTTTTGCCCCATGATACGTTGTAAATATCTTTTGACATGGTTTGATTTTGAACTTCATGACCAAATACACCCGCCATACCACAGCAGCCGACTTTTTCGACCTTCAAGGTTTGTCCAAATTGTGCAAAAATATGCTGCCATTCTTTCGGGCTGTTTGGCATAAAGGTGGATTCAGTACAATGAGGGAATAAATGCCACTCAAAAGTGCGGTCAGATTTGGCAATATTTTTCACTGCACTTTGTAATGCGTTACTTTCTAATTGATTGGTCAGCCATTCGTGCGCCGTAAGCACATGGAAATCACCACGAGAATCCCCTAAAGCTTCTTTATATTCATCACGATAAGAAAGCACAATAGCAGGATCTACGCCGACTAAAGGCACATTTAATTTAGCAACGCGATTTAAAAACTCCGCTTGTGTTTTAGCCGTTTTACTAAAGCGAGTTAAAAAACCTTTAATATGCATGGCTTTGCCATTCGGTTTAAAAGGCAGAAGGATTGGTGAGAATCCTAATTTTTGTGTGAGGGCGACAAAATCACGGATCACTTTAGCATCGTAATAAGAGGTATAGGGATCTTGCACAATAAAGAGCGTATTGGCTTTTTTTGCGGCACTGAGACTTTCTAGTTCTTCTAATTTTTTGCCTTGGTAGCCAATTTCGACTAATTGTTGTTGCAGGTTAGGCTCAGAAAGGAGAGGCAAGTCAGTCATACCAAGTGTTTTTTCAACCAGGCTTTGCGTGATTTTCAGCTTAGTGAAATAATTGAATAACGCCGGTTGTTTCGCCATGTAAGGTGCGGCAACCTCTAAATTTGCCACAATATGATCTTTGGCTGGACGCAAATAACGACTGTGGTAGAAATGGAAGAATTTCGCACGGAAACTTGGCACATCAATTTTAATCGGGCATTGGCTTGCACAGGCTTTACAAGCCAAACAAGTATCCATTGCGGCTTTTACTTCATGTGAGAAGTCATACTCACCACGCCATTTCTGTACGCTATTGCGGAAACGTTCCACAAGTGCGGTCAGTTTCACTTGTGTTTTGTGAAAATCTAATTGCTCAGGCGATACGTTTTCATTCGCCATTAATCGCAACCATTCACGCACCATAGCGGCTCGTCCTTTTGGCGAGAACACGCGGTTTTTACTCACTTTCATGGAAGGGCACATAATGCTGTGCTCATCAAAATTAAAGCAAAGCCCGTTACCGTTACAATTCATTGCGCCTTTGAATTCATCTCGCATTTGAATCGGGATTTGGCGATCATTGTCTGCACGCATTGGCGAGAGAATGGAATAGAGTTCCGCATCGCTATTAAGTGGCGTACAGATTTTGCCGGGGTTGAGGCGATTGTTTGGATCAAATAAGAACTTCACATAACGCAACTCTTGCCAAAGTTCAGGTGTAAAAAACTTCTCTCCATAATGAGAGCGTACGCCTTTGCCGTGTTCTCCCCATAACAAACCGCCATATTTCACCGTAAGTTCAGCAACCTTATCTGAAATTTGTTTAAAGAGTTTTACTTGGTCTTTATCGCATAGGTCTAAAGCGGGGCGAACGTGTAATACGCCAGCATCAACATGGCCAAACATCCCATATTGCAGATTGTGGCTATCTAATAAGGCTCTAAATTCTGCAATGTAATCCGCAAGATGTTCTGGTGGCACACAGGTATCTTCCACAAAAGGAATCGGTTTGGCTGCACCTTTCGCATTCCCCAATAGCCCCACCGCTTTTTTACGCATGGCGTAAATACGTTCAATAGAAGGCAAGTCAGAACAAAGTTGATAGCCGATAATATGATCTTGGCCTTGTGCAATTTTTTCATCTAATTGCTGACAAAGTGCGCTCACTTGGCTGTCAATTTTAGCTTGATTGTTACCCGCATATTCCACAATGTTTAAGCCAAGAATTGGATTTTGTTCTTCTTCTGTTAAAAGTTCTTTTACCGAATGCCAAATAATATCTTGCTTAGCAAGGTTCAGCACTTTTGAATCGACGGTTTCAACGGAAAGGGCATTGGCTTTCACCATAAAAGGCGCATTGCGAAGGGCTGCATCAAATGAGCTGTACTTCACATTAATTAAGGTACGATATTTAGGAATCGGCAATAAATTGAGTTTAGCTTCGCAGATAAACGCAAGTGAACCTTCTGAACCCGTTAAAATTCGGGTGAGATTAAATTCACTTTCATCTTTATTAAAGACATTCTTAAGATCGTAACCGGTGAGAAAGCGATTAAGTTGTGGTAAATCTTGAATGATTGAGGCGCGCTTTTCTTTACAACGTTGGAAAATCGTTTGATGTAGTGTTTTTCCATTTTCTGCTAGTGGATAGTTTTCTAAAACATCGTCGGATTTGACCGCACTTGTATCTAATATTTCACCATTCATCAAAACAGAACGCAATGCTAAAACATGATCAGAGGTTTTACCGTATTGTAATGAACCTTGACCGGAAGCATCGGTATTAATCATGCCACCGAGGGTTGCTCTATTACTGGTGGAGAGTTCTGGCGCAAAGAATAAACCGTGAGGTTTTAAAAATTGGTTGAGTTGGTCTTTTACTACACCTGCTTGAACGCGAACCCAACGTTCTTCTATATTAAGCTCCAAAATGCCCGTCATGTGGCGAGAGAGATCCACAATAATATTGTTATTAATAGATTGCCCATTTGTGCCCGTGCCACCACCGCGAGGTGTAAAGGTTAAGTGAAGGTATTTCTCTTTATTGGCTAATTTGGCGATGCGTACCACATCTGCAACAGATTTCGGGAACAAAATAGCCTGTGGAAGTTGTTGATAGACGCTGTTATCCGTAGCGAGACTTAAACGGTCGGCATAATTTGAGGCAATATCACCTTCAAAATGCTGTTTTTGGAGTTCGCTAAGATAATCACTTACCACATTATTAAGTTGTGGCACATTAGAAAGACGGGGCAACATAAAATCACTCACACATAAATATAAATAGAGAAGAAAGTGAATTTGATGATATATGAAGCTCAAAAAAAAGTCGATTTGAACAAAAGATATTTTTTGTTAGAATAGAAAACGGGTTAAAAATTAACCCGTTTTTTGTGAATGAACGTTCATTTTAGGGGTTGTTTGTCTATAAAATAATCAAAAAAGGTAAAAAAGGTTTGATCTTTGATGTTTTTATAGGATAATAACCATACTTTTGAACGTTCCTTTGGCTATGGCAAAGGAATTGAATTTGTCAAAAGGATAAGTTAGGGCAAATTCAAAACCCTAGTTAAGCAATGTTTAGAGTGTTTCTTTTTTGTAAAGTTCACGATAGACAAGGAAACTTTTCTTATTAATAACGATGACTAAATAGAGGACATCAAAATGAAAAAAACTGCAATCGCATTAGTCGTTGCTGGTTTAGCAGCAGCTTCAGTAGCTCAAGCAGCTCCACAAGCAAACACTTTCTATGCAGGTGTTAAAGCTGGTCAAGCATCTTTCCACGATGGTATCAAAGCTAACACTGATGTTACTAACCCTCGTAGCTTAGATTTTGGTACTGGTTACAATCGTAACTCTGTTACTTACGGTGTGTTTGGTGGTTACCAAATTTTAAACCAAGATAACTTAGGTTTAGCAGTAGAAGCTGGTTACGATGATTTTGGTCGTGCTAAATTTAAACACAACGGCATTACTCGTTTCAAACATACTAACCACGGTGCACACTTAAGTGTTAAAGGTAGCTATGGTTTAGGTGGCTTAACTTCTGCTTTAGAAGGTTTAGACTTCTACGGTCGTGCTGGTGCAGCTTTAGTTCGCTCTGACTATAAAGTATATGACTCAAAAGGTGCTCGCGTTGATGGTGTTGGTGAACACAGCTTACGTGTATCTCCAGTATTCGCAGCTGGTTTTGAATACGCATTACCATCTTTACCAGAGTTAGCATTACGTCTTGAATATCAATGGTTAGCTCGCGTAGGTAAATTACGTACTGGCGCTACTGAGAACAGCTCTGTAGATTACAACCCATGGATCGGTTCTATCAACGCTGGTTTATCTTACCGTTTCGGTCAAGGTGCTGCTCCAGTTGTTGCACCTGAAGTTGTAAGCAAAACTTTCAACTTAAGCTCTGATGTAACTTTCGCTTTCGGTAAAGCTAACTTAAAACCACAAGCTAAAGCAACTTTAGACGGTATCTATGGTGAAATCGCTCAAATCAACAACGCTAACGTAGCTGTTGCTGGTTATACAGACCGTATCGGTAAAGATGCACCAAACTTAAAATTATCACAACGTCGTGCAGACTCTGTAGCTAACTACTTAGTAGCTAAAGGTGTTCCTGCTCAAAACATCTCTGCAACTGGTCACGGTAAAGCTAACCCAGTTACAGGTTCTACTTGTGATGCGGTTAAAGGTCGTAAAGCACTTATCGCTTGTTTAGCACCAGACCGTCGTGTAGAAATCGCAGTTAACGGTACTAAATAATTTTATTTAGTTATCCATTAACGGATTAACATTAGAAGACCTAAACTTCGGTTTAGGTCTTTTCTTATATAAATTAAACTTACAAATTGAAGGAATTTTTGAATGAAAAAGTGGATTATCTTGATTATTATCGCAGTTGCTGCGGGTTTAGGCTTAATGTCTAGCTACAATGGTTTAGTAAAAGCAGAAACTGAAATTGATTCTGTTTGGGCAAATGTTGAATCATCTTACCAACGTCGTGCAGATTTAATTCCAAACTTAGTGAATACTGTAAAAGGTCAAGCTAACTTTGAACAACAAACATTAACTAATGTAATTGAAGCGCGTGCAAAAGCGACACAAACTAAAATTGATCCGTCTAATTTAACGGAAGAACAATTAAACGAATTCCAACAAAACCAAAATCAAGTGGGCTCTGCATTATCTCGCTTACTTGTTACGGTAGAACAATACCCACAATTAAAAGCAAATGAAGGCTTTATGAACTTACAAGCACAACTTGAAGGTACAGAAAACCGTATCAATGTGGCTCGTAACAAATTCAATGAAGCGGCACGTATCTATAATGAAAAAGTACGTCAATTCCCAACTAAATTAGCTGCAATGATTTTTGGTTTTAAAGCTAAACCTTACTTTAAATCAGCTGCAGGCGCTGAAAATGCACCAACTGTAAACTTTAACTAAGGTTTATCTATGCCATTCTTTTCCAGAATTCCGGTAGATAAAAAGCAAATCGAGGCGGCGATTAGTCGCCTCGAAAGCTTAAGTTCGGCTGAGTTACGTGTTTATATTGAACGCAAAGTACCAAAGGCTTCTGCACAACTGTCTGCAATGGAACGAGCTTTAGAAGTCTTTGACGAACTGGAAATGCATAAAACAGCGGCACAAAATGCTGTGTTGATTTATGTGGGATATAAAAATCATCTTTGCGCAATCGTAGGTGATAAAGGCATTCATCAATTTGTTGATGTGGCTTATTGGCAGTTACAATGCGATTTAATGATTGAGCAGTTTAAACAAAAAGCTTATACACAAGGCATTGTCGATGCGATTGATCGTATCAGTGATATTTTATCTCGCCATTTCCCCATTCAGCCTGATGATGTGAATGAATTATCTAATGAGGTAATTATTAATGGCTAAGCTTTTATCTTTTATGAAAAGTGCGGTTATTTTTAGCCTTGTTTTTTTTGCTCAAATGGTTGTTGCGGCAGAATTTCCGCCTGCACCAAATCCTTTCCATTACATAAATGATTACAGCAACACACTTTCTGCAGAGCATAAGCAAATTTTAGAAAATAAACTGATTGCTTATAGCAAAGAAACGAGTTCACAAATCGCTGTCGTTTTGGTTCCTACAACCGGTGAATATGAAATCGCTGATTATACCTTTGCTTTAGGTGATAAATGGGGCATTGGACGTAAAAATCTGAACAATGGCGTGTTGATGCTGATAGCGAAGGATGATCGCAAAGTCTTTATCGCAACAGGGCAAGGTTTAGAAGGTGTTTTGCCAGATGCTTTTTTATCGCAAGTCATCCGTTCGGCAATTTTGCCACAATTTAAACAAGGCCAATATGCGCAAGGTATTAATGATGGCTTAAACCAAATTATTGCGGCAAGTAAAGGCGAGTTTGATGCAGCACAAGTTGAAGAAGATGCGTTCGATAAGTATATTCCATTCTTAATGGTATTGGCGTTTATTGCTATTGTATTATTTGGTGAATTCCAATATCACAAAGATGAAGTCTATATTAGCCCGAATCAACGTGACCAACTGAATAAAATCATTCGTCAAAGTACGATTTCTCGTCGCCGTGGTGGCGGTTCTGGTTTCGGAGGCGGATTTGGTGGCGGCTTCGGTGGCGGTGGTTCTTCCGGTGGTGGCTTTGGTGGAGGTAGCTTTGGCGGCGGCGGAGCCGGTGGAAGTTGGTAAGACCAAGTCTTTCACTCAGGTTCTATCTTATGCTAGAATAGCGCCCTATTCATATTTATTTGAACAAGGAACATTATGGAAACGTTAGACAAAATCAAAAAACAAATCGCTGAAAACCCAATTTTAATTTACATGAAAGGTTCACCAAAATTACCTTCTTGTGGTTTCTCTGCACGTGCATCTGAAGCATTAATGAATTGCAAAGTGCCTTTCGGCTATGTTGATATTCTTCAACACCCAGATATTCGTGCTGAATTGCCGGCTTATGCAAACTGGCCAACTTTCCCACAATTATGGGTAGAAGGTGAGTTAATTGGTGGTTGTGATATTATTTTAGAAATGTATCAAGCTGGCGAACTTCAAACTTTATTAAGCGAAGTAGCGGCTAAACATCAAGCTTAATTGACGATAGATTACAAGATAAACCTGCTTTTTAGCAGGTTTTCTTTTGCTCAAAAAATGATAAACCTGTTATAAAAATGTGATCAGATTAACATTTTTAAGTTAAATAACTTGTTGATAAAATTCCCTTACGTTAGACTACATCTCACTTAGTCGGGGTGCCAATATTAATGGCTGAGAAACACCCGTGAACCTGAAACAGATAATGCTGGCGTAGGAAACTAATTATCTCATTATGCTGTTTCGTTATGCAAAAATAAGGAGAACGCATAATGAACAAAACGTTTCCCATTTTAACCGCACTTCTTACCGCTTCCGCTTTCGCACAAGCTGCACCTCAAACATTAGATGTTTATACTTATGATTCATTTAGTGCTGATTGGAGTGCAGGACCAAAAGTAAAAGCAGCTTTTGAACAACAATTCCCGCAATGTAAGCTGAATTATGTGGCTTTTGACAATAATGGCACTTTGTTTAACCGTGTTCGTCTAGAAGGTAAAAAAATTAAGGCGGATGTAGTGCTCGGTTTAGATAGTTATCAAATTGAGGATGCACAAAAACTCAATATTTTTGAGCCAAATAAAGTGGATTTAAGCCAGTTACGTTTACCAATTAAATGGGAAAATCACACGTTCTTACCATTCGATTATGCACAATACGCGTTTATTTATGATAAAAATAAACTGACTAATCCACCAAAGAGCTTAAAAGAATTAGTTGAGCGTCAAGATCTTAAAGTGTTATATCAAGATCCGCGTACAAGCAGTATTGGACGTGGTTTATTACTTTGGATGAATGTAGTTTATCCAGAAGCAGATGTCGCAAATGCCTGGAAGACCCTTTCTAAACATACGGTCACGGTCACCAAAGGTTGGACTGAGTCTTATGGGGCCTTCTTAAAAGGCGAAGGTGATCTGGTTTTAAGCGTAAATACTTCACCGATTTACCATATTCTTTCTGAACAAAAAGACAATTATGTGGCAACGGAATTTGCAGAGGGTAGCGTATTACAAGTTGAAGTCGCGGCAAAAGTCGCTAACCGCAATAATGCCTGTGCTGATGAATTTTTAGGATTCTTACTTTCACCGCAAGCTCAAGCGGATATTGCTAAAAATAATGTGATGTTACCCGTGGTAGAGACCAATATCGAAAGTCATATTGATGCGCTTAATTGTCGCGCAAAATCAATGCGTATTTTAGATACCACAACGGTAACAAGTGAGCAGCTTAAAGGCTGGATCAATCAATGGCAAAAAGCCTTATCTAAATAGTATTAATGAGCTTATTGCAACATCCGCATTTTCGTCCTCGCCATTATTTGGGCGGAAGTGCGGTCATTTTTTTCATTGTTTTACTCTATGGATTTTCCCTTTCTGCGGTTTTTTCAGTAGGAAGTGATTATGCCTTATCTGATTTTTTAAAAGACGATTATTTGCATCAAGTTATCGCCTTTAGTTTCGGTCAGGCATTATTATCTGCCTTGCTTTCTAGCATAATTGGTATGTTATTTGCGCGTGCTTTTTTCTATTTAGATTTCAAAGGCAAATCGCTCATTTTACGCATTTTTTCCCTCACCTTTGTTTTGCCAGCATTACTGGCTATTTTCGGTTTGATTGGGATTTATGGCACGGCAGGTTGGCTAACACAACTGCTGCAAACCTTAGGTATTTCGTGGAAACCCTCCATTTATGGTTTAAGTGGCATTCTCATTGCCCATTTATTTTTTAATATTCCTTTAGCGGCACGAATGAGTTTGCAGGCTTTGCAAAGTGTACCGACCGAACAGCATCAACTCTCGGCACAATTGAATATCAAAGGTTTCACATTTTTCCGCTTAATTGAATGGCCTTATTTGAAAAGCCAAATCGTGTCAGCCTTTGTATTGATTTTTATGCTGTGTTTCACCAGTTTTACGATTGTATTGGCACTTGGTGGCGGGCCACAAAATAGCACACTAGAGGTCGCCATTTACCAAGCCATTTTCTTTGAATTTGATTTACCCAAAGCGGCATTTTTTGCGTTAGTGCAATTTGCGTTTTGTTTTGCGTTATTTTCGCTTTCACAATATTGGGCAAAAGCACCCGAAACCCAGATTTCACAACGTTATCGATGGGTTTTGCCGTCTTCAAGTGCGGTCAAATTTGGACATGTTTTTGTCTTATTCTCGGTGTGCTTATTTATTTTAAGTCCCTTATTCAATATCGTTTTCCAAGGTTTATTTGCAATTCAATTATTTGGCTATTGGCAAAACCCACAATTATGGACAGCGCTCGCTTATTCATTAACCATGGCGCCGACAGCTGGGGTTTTATCGGTATTATTTGCCTTCTTCCTATTGTTACTTTCCCGTCAGCTACAATGGCTATATCACCCGAAATTAGCCCACTTAATTTTAACGGGGGGCATGATGATTTTAGCCATTCCGACGATTGTCTTAGCAGTCGGCTTATTCCTTTGGTTACAAGATATTGATTTTTCAGCAGGGCATTTGTTTGTGGTGGTATCTGTTTGTAACGCCTTGGCTGCCTTGCCATTTGTGATCAAAATTCTCAATACACCAATGAATCAATCGATGCAATATTATGAAAAACTCTGTTTATCGCTGAATATTACGGGTTGGCAGCGTTTTCGTTTAATTGAATATCCGCTACTAAAAGCACCATTGAAATATGCCTTAGCGCTC
This sequence comes from Parahaemophilus parainfluenzae, assembly GCA_018378615.1. Taxonomy (GTDB): domain Bacteria; phylum Pseudomonadota; class Gammaproteobacteria; order Enterobacterales; family Pasteurellaceae; genus Haemophilus_D; species Haemophilus_D parainfluenzae_X. Next base: position 9,671 of record JAGZXE010000012.1, on the reverse strand, counting down.
GCAACGACTTTATCACTCGGCGATTTTACGGCAATAGCTTTATTTGGTAGCCCTGATTTTACTTCGTTACCTCATTTGCTTTATCAACAAATCGGACAATATCGAAGCCAAGAAGCGGCAGTGACGGCATTGATTTTATTGGGCTTATGTTTAGGTTTATTTATGTTTATTGAAGGGCAGAAGGAACAACATGATTAAATTAAATAATGTGGTCTTCAATTATCAATCCATGCCGATGGTATTTGATTTACAGATTCAAGCCCAGGAAAAAATCGCCATCATTGGTGAAAGTGGTGCAGGAAAAAGTACCTTACTGAATTTAATTGCCGGCTTTGAATATGCTGATAGTGGGGATATTTGGCTAAATGGTGAAAATCATACCAAAACGGCACCTTTTGAACGCCCCGTTTCTATGCTATTTCAGGAAAATAATCTCTTTACTCATCTTTCCGTAGAAGAGAATATCGCTTTAGGTTTAAAACCGAATTTAGCCTTGAATGCAGAAGAAAAACCGCTTGTAGAACAAGCTGCAAGAGCGGTCAATTTACAGGATTTTTTAACGAGAAAACCGACCGCACTTTCAGGTGGACAAAAACAGCGAGTAGCGTTAGCGCGCTGTTTGCTACGAGATAAACCTATTTTATTATTGGATGAGCCTTTTTCAGCTCTTGATCCTAAATTACGCATTGAGATGCAAGATTTAATGGATCAATTATGTGAAGAAAAAAAGCTCACCATGTTATTGGTGACGCATCAACCCAAAGAAATTGAACGGCATATTGATCGAGTGATTGAAATTCATCAAGGAAAAGTGATCTGATCTCTTTTTATCATATTGCAGAGTAATATGCTCAACTTAATAAAAGCGACATAGCTTAAATGAGGAAAATATAATGACCACAACAAATGTAGTACAGCTTTCATCCATTACACCGCATCCTTCAGTAGAGTATTGGTCTGTTTGTAAAGTCGAAGCGCTATTTGAAACCCCTTTTTTAGAATTAGTCTATCGTGCAGCTCAAGTGCATCGAGAGCATTTCAACCCTGGTGCGATACAGTTATCGACGTTGATGTCGATTAAAACGGGTGGCTGTCCAGAGGATTGTGGTTATTGCCCACAATCAGCAAGATGGTATGGCGGAAGAGTTAAAAGATGCAGGATTGGATTATTACAACCACAATCTAGATACCGCGCCAGAGAATTATCACAATGTCATTGGCACGCGTCGTTTTGATGATCGTTTAAGCACATTAGGAAAAGTACGTCATGCCGGTTTAAAAGTTTGCTGTGGTGGTATTGTGGGGATGAATGAAACCCGTAAAGAGCGAGCAGGCCTTATTGCGAGTCTGGCAAACCTTGATCCTCAGCCTGAGTCGGTGCCAATTAACCAATTAGTGAAAGTAGAAGGCACACCGATGGCAGATGCAGCTGATTTAGATTGGACAGAGTTTGTTCGCACCATTGCGGTTGCGCGTATTACCATGCCGAAAAGTTATGTTCGCCTTTCTGCAGGTCGTCAAGGCATGAGTGAAGAAATGCAAGCCATGTGCTTTATGGCGGGAGCGAATTCCATTTTCTATGGGGATAAATTGTTAGTGACAGGCAACCCAGAAGAAGATGGCGATCAACTTCTTATGGCAAAATTGGATCTGGAGCCGGAAACGGAAGAAAACAGAAAGCCACTCGACAGAAATTAGTCATAAAAAAAGTGCGGTGATATCCACCGCACTTTTTATTGAGTCTTACTTCACTTGTTCCGTTAGGCAAGGCTGAATTTTATTCAGCATTTCTTTTAAAATACGCGCTGGTGCAGCCACGATGTTGCCTGAGCGTAAATAGCCGTGCCCCGCATTGAAATCACACACTAAACCGCCGGCTTCACGCACGATTAAATCACCCGCTGCGCAATCCCAAGGTTTTAAGCCCATTTCGAAATAACCGTCAACGCGACCGGATGCTACATAGCAAAGGTCTAATGCGGCAGAACCCGTACGACGGAAATCTGCTGCTTCATCAATTAAGTTATTCATGATAGCAAATTGAGTTGGCATCAAGCTTGGTTGTTTGAATGGGAAACCGGTGGCTAAAATCGCCCCGTTAAGTTCATTTTGACTATCTACACGTAAACGCACTTCATTTAATTTTGCGCCTTCACCACGTACAGCAGTGAATAATTCATTACGAATAGGATCGTAAACCACACCCACTTCGGTACGGTTTTTTACACGGATAGCAATAGAAACAGAGAAATGTGGCAAACCTTTTACAAAGTTGGTTGTGCCATCTAGTGGATCAATCACCCATTGAATATCACTGTCTTTGCCTTCTAATGCACCACGTTCTTCACTGATAATTGTATGATCAGGATAAGATTTTTGAATGATTTCAATGATCTCAGCTTCAGCGGCTTTATCGACGCTAGTCACATAATCATTAATACCTTTTTTACTTGTTTGGATGTCATCACGGCGCTCATAGTTTTTAGCAATCACGTTGCCCGCTTTTCGTGCCGCACGAATAGCGATATTTAACATTGGATTCATATTTCCACCAGATTTTAAAGAACAGATAAATAGGTCGCCTATTATAAGGGAGTTTTAGTAAATAGCCAGTTGAAAATGTTTAATTCAAGGTTTTTCCCGTTTTTTAAAGGAAATTTGCGATCAGTATCGCAAAAATAAAGTAGCCAATTTGGCTTTCTTCTAAAGGAATTTTAAAGTGCGGTCAAAAAAGAAGGCATTTTATGTATAAAGGGATAACCTTATTAGAAACCTTGATTGTATTATTTATTTTAAGCTTAACGTTGACGTTTACATTGCCCAAATGGCAGAAAAACGATCCCCAATATTTTCTCGAAAAAGAGCAACAACGGCTTTATTTTTTCTTACGTAATATCCAAGCGAGGGCAGAAAATTCATCAGCGATTTGGTTTATTTTGGCCAATCAAGATAGAGCGAATCAACGTTGGTGTATTACTGCTCAAGTAAAAAGCGATCATTTTTGTGATTGTTTTCATCCCCAGAATTGTCCTAAAAACCTTTATGCGCATTTTTACTATCCTTATTTTGAAGGAAAAACGATGCTGATAGGCCCTAAATTATATCCATCTGAAGTGGCGGTGAAATTTAATGGGGCCAGAAATACCATGGAAACAAATTGTTTTATGTTACAGTCGGAAGAGCATCGTACATTGTTCTCTTTTTTCAATGTCGGCAGTATTAAATTAAAGTCTGATCAAGCGGCGAGTGCATGTACAAGATGAAACCATTAAAAGGCGAAACATTGGTGAGTTTATTGATTTCACTTGGCTTATCCGCTTTATTATTGCTATTGGTTGCACAGTTTTATGCCCAAACTCAACAGCAAAATCAGCGTTTAATGTTACAACTCAAACTACAAGCAGAATTACAACGCACAATTCAACTCATCGGGAAAGATCTGCGTCGCGTAGGCTTTCGAGCCGCAAACCAAAAACTCATTGAAGATAATCTGGCTTTATTCGAATTAGACGAAAAGGGCACTGCAATAACCATTGCTCAAGCTGATAATGCCCCGTCAAATAGCTGTGTCTTATTTTTTTATGACTTGAATAGTAATGGCTGTATTGGTGAAAAATACACAAAAAATACCTGTGTAAATGGTGTTAAAAATGTGGCAAAAAATATCGAAAAGGAGCTATTTGGTTACAAACTTAACGGCAAAATGATCGAAACCAAACAAACTTATAAAAATGCGGTAAATGCGGATTGTCGTTCAGCAGAGTGTCAGCGTGCTTTAACGCAATCTACTTGTAACGCCGGTGGTGGATGGACAGATTTATTGGATGAAAAAGAGTTTGAGATCTCTCAATTACGTTTTGATTGGTTAAAGGCAGGGAAAGGGATTGAAATCAAACTCGCGGGAAATCTTGCAACACATAAGCATATTCAATATGAAACTTCGCTTGTGGTGCCTTTATTAAATCAAGAAGAATGATGATGAAAAAAGGGATTGTGACACTGACGGCACTGATTTTACTTTCAGGCTTATTGGCGCTGATCTTATTATTTGATGAACAGATCTTTGCGTTTTTTCGATCTCAAATGAGTCAGCGAAAATATTATGTAGAACAAGGCCTTGCGTTACAGAAAATCAGTCAGCAACAACAAATGCATATTTGCCAAAACTTGCCTTTAAATGGTGCTGAAAAAGTGAAACAAGTCTTTTTCGAGTCTAATGGGGCAGAGGATAAAGTGACCTATTCTGTTTGGTGTAAACGTGCAGCGTTATTTAAGAAATCGCCCACAAAAGGCATTAATGAAAATATGCTGCGAGATTTTATTTCCAGCGAAAAACAAGCTGATTTTCAACCGCACTTTGTGAAAGTGGAGTCTGCTTTAACTGCTCAAAAAACATCACAAGTGTATTGGATAACACAAAGTCAATTAGAAATTAAAGGGAATGTGAGTGGCATTTTGTTAGCAGAAGGGGATTTAACTTTAACCGGCAAAGGACGAATAAGTGGTGCAGTGATTGCAGGCGGTTCGCTTAAGTTAGAAGAGGGCGTGACGGTGGCTTACGGTAAAGCCGTGGTGACAAAACTCGTACAAGAATATAGCCAATGGCGTTTGGTGGATAAAAGTTGGAGTGATTTAAGTGCGCAAGATCAAAGTGAATAATGGCATGTCGTTAATGTCACTTTTATTAGCCTTATCGATTTTCAGCGGGTTATTTTTGATCTTTAACCGATGGACGACCGAGCAACGGAAAAGTGCGGTCAGAATTTTTCAAGAATTTCAGGCAATTCAAATTGCTGAAAATCAGGCTCAACGTCAGTTTTTAGGCTTATCTTGTGAAAATAGCGTAGAACAAAATGGCATTCAATTTGCAATTCAATGCAGTCATCATCAAGTGAATATACGCTATCCTCAAGGTGAATTTTTATTGAAAACCGAGTAAAATAACGCATTGTTTTTGCTTTCAAAAGGGCGTTACTTTGTTCGTTACTTATTATTCAAACCAACCAGAAATTCAAAAGGATATTTTAGTTTCGCTGTTGGAAAATTTACCGCAACATGATCCGTTTCAATCTGACATTGTGTTGGTGCAAAGTCCGGGTATGGCACAATGGTTGCAAATGGAAATTGCTAAAAAACGCGGCGTTGCAGCGAATTTCCAATTCCCCATGCCTTCCAGTTTTATTTGGAAACTTTACGCTGATAATTTGCCGAATGTTTCCACGCAAAACCCTTTTGAAAAAGATTCAACGTTATGGCGATTAATGCGATTAATCCCTACTTTTTTACAGCAAAAAGAATTTGAACCATTAAAAAAATATTTAGCGTCCTCGCCAGCATCAGAACAGCAAAAACTTTATCAATTAAGCCTAAAAGTTGCCGATTTATTTGACCAATATCTCGTCTATCGTCCCGAATGGATTGCCGCATGGGAAGAAAATAACGATGAAAAAATCTTGGCTCAAATTAATCAGCAAAAGCAGGGCCTTTCGGCATTAAATCCTACCTTTCTTTCTCAAATTAAAGGCAATATTCATTGGCAAGGGATTTTATGGCGAGCATTGGTGGATGATGTCCAACGTGATTTCGGTGGAAAAGCAAAGCATCGTGCTGCACTCAATCAACAGTTTTTAGAATTATGTCGTGATCCCAATGCGACGCTCAACTTACCAGAACGTATTTTTATTTTTGGTATTCCAGCATTGCCAACGGTTTATCTCAATATTTTCCAAGGTATTTCAGCTAAAACAGACGTGCATTTATTCTTCAATAATCCATGCCAAGAATATTGGGGCGATTTGCGAGATCTGAGTAAATCCTATTTATTAGAAAGACAGCGTTTCGTGCAAGAAACCAACGATGTGAAGCCTTTAATTTCAGCCGAGCAAGTGTCATGGGAACCTGCCGACCTTGATTACACCAATCAACAAGAAGAATTGTTCAGCGGGAATCCGCTTTTAGCCTCTTGGGGAAAAATGGGACGGGATTTTCTCTATCAATTAGTGCGTGATGAAGAAAATATTCAAGCCATTTCCCGTGATTACTATGCAGAACTTACCGAAAAAACGTTGTTAGGGCAGCTCCAAAATCAAATTTTGACGTTAAGCCATGGTGCATTAAATGTAACAAAAAATGACCGCTCTTTGGTGATGAAATCTTGTCATAGCGCGATGCGCGAAGTTGAAGTGTTGCATGATTATTTGTTGGATTTATTTAATCAAAATCAGCATAAGCCAAAAGAAGAACAGATTACACCAAAAGATGTGGTGGTCATGGTGGCTGATGTTAACCAATATACGCCTTATATTCAGGCGGTCTTTGGTGCGAATAGTGCAGACGCACCCGTTATTCCGTTCTCAATTTCTGACAGTAAATTGTCTGAAAGTGATGTGATCGTGTCGAGCTATCTTTCCCTGTTAAATTTAAAAGAAAGTCAGTTTGGCGCGGAAGAAGTACTGGCTTTATTGGATATTCCCGCTATCCGTGAACGTTTTAATATTGCGCTTGCCGATCTCGAGCAAATCCGTGAATGGGTGAAAGAGTCGGGCATTCGCTTTGGTTTGGAAAAATTGCAGAATACACTGAATTTTAACGCGTGGCAGGCGGGGCTTGAGCGTATGACCTTAGGCTATGCGATGCGTGAAGAACAAGGCGTTTGGCAAGACAGCCTTGGACTTGATAGTAGCTATGGATTGAAAGGGCAGTTAGTCGGTGCGGTGAATCAATTTTTTACGGTCTTAAATAAATGGCATCAAGATTTGCAAAAGGCACACAATATTGAAAAATGGCGTGAAAAATTGACCGCGCTTTTGACGGATTTCTTTGTGCAAAATGAAGAAACCGCGGATACCTTATTTTATATTCAAGATTGTATCAATGCGTTTGCCGATGATTTGCAGACCGTCAATTTTGAAGAAACCTTGCAAGCGGATGTGATTGCGGAAGTGATGTCTGCACGTTTAGAAGAAACGCCAAACAGTCTTCGTTTCTTAGCGGGGAAAGTGAATTTCTGCACACTTTTACCTATGCGCTCTATTCCTTTCAAAGTAGTGTGTTTGCTCGGAATGAATGAGGCGGATTACCCACGCAGTCATACGCCAAATAGTTTTGACTTGATGCAATATCATCATCAAAAAGGCGATCGTGTTCGTCGAGATGATGACCGTTACTTATTCCTTGAGGCTTTGCTCGCCGCAAGATCCCATTTTTATGTGAGTTATGTGGGTTCTTCAATTATTGATAATCAACCCAAAGAGCCTTCAGTATTGGTGAGCCAATTGGTTGATTATATTAATCATTATTCAGACAATGGTTTGAGGATTGAACAACATCCAATGACGGCGTTTAGTCCAAGTAATTTCCAAAATGAAGGGAAAATTAACCGCTCTTTTGCGAAAAAATGGCTACCAATTGCTCAATTCCAAGAAAGAAAATGTCATGAATTTGTTGTGCCGATGAGCGAAAATCAAGAGCCAATAACGGAAATTGAGCTCGATCGTTTTGTAAGTTTTGTTGAGAATCCTGTGAAATTCTTTTTTGAAAAGCAGCTTGGCGTGTATTTTAGAGATGAAGACGATCGCATTGAAGAAAGTGAAAACTTCACGTTAAACGGTTTGGATCATTATCGCATTAGTAATGAGTTATTGCATTTAGAGGAAGCGCAATTTAACGATTATTTTGCCAAACAGCGAGTGAAAGGCATTATGCCTCGCGGCGAGTTTGCGGAGGTTTGTGAGCAAGACATTCGTGCTGATGTATTGGCTTTTAAAGAGAAAATTAAGGATTATTCTTCACCCCACAGTGAGAATGTCGATTTTGTGGTGGAAACAGCACAAGGCAATATTCGCTTGTTTGGCTATATGGAGCCATTATTTGGCGATGAAAATCAGATAATAGAATGGCGATTTGCAAAATATAAAGATCGTTATCGCATTCGTCCATGGCTTTATTATCTCATTCAACTGGCGACAAAAGAGAACGCACTGCCGCCACGCATTATCGCTAAAGATAAGGATTTAACATTAAAAACAATAGAAAAATCAACCGCACTTGAGAAACTGAAAATGTATGTAGAGGCTTATTTACAAAGCCAGCAACAAATTCAGCTCATTCCAACGGGAAATATCGCGAAGTTTATTGAAAAAGATGAAAGTGCGGTCAATTTTGACAATGTTTTAACGAATATCGAATCCCTTGCGAAAGATGATAACTATGGTTATAGAAAAGCCGATCCTTATTGGGCGAGGGTATTGGGGCAAACAGAACAATTTAAATCGCAGGATGGTCTTTTGCAGTTAGTGAAACAAACCACATCCTGGTTTGGAGAAATGTTGTCTTAAAGCGGATCTTCAGATCGAAAAGATCCTGGATTTTTGATAAGATACTGACTTAAGAATCATTTTGAAAAGGAGCTAAAATGCGTTGTCCGTTTTGTTCAACTGAAGAAACTAAGGTGATTGACAGCCGTTTGGTTTCTGATGGGTATCAAGTGCGTCGTCGTCGGGAATGCGGGAATTGTCATGAACGCTTTACCACCTTTGAAACAGCCGAATTAGTGGTGCCAAAAATTATTAAAAATGATGGGTCACGCGAGCCGTTTAACGAAGATAAATTGCGTAGTGGTATTCAACATGCGTTAGAAAAACGCCCTGTAAGTTCGGATGATGTGGAAAAAGCCATTAGCCATATTATCATCCAATTACGTGCGACGGGTGAGCGCGAAGTGCCAAGTCATCTCGTGGGTAAATTAGCCATGAATGAGCTGAAAGAATTAGATAAAGTGGCGTATATCCGTTTTGCATCCGTTTACCTGAGCTTCGATAATATCAATGAATTCACCAAAGAAATTGAAAGCTTAAAGGATTAATATGAGTGACACCTTTTCCCCTGATGACGTGAAATTTATGCAATTGGCTCTTGAGCTCGCGGCAAAAGGGCAGTACACCACCGCGCCGAATCCATCGGTGGGATGTGTGTTAGTTAAGAACGGTGAAATTGTCGGGAAAGGGTTTCATTTTAAAGCTGGTCAGCCTCATGCAGAGCGAATGGCATTGGCAGATGCCGGTGAGAAAGCGAAAGGCGCAACCGCTTATGTGACGCTTGAACCTTGTTCTCATTATGGACGCACACCGCCTTGTGCATTAGGGTTAATTGAAGCAGGAGTCAGTCGAGTTGTAGCGGCTATGGCGGATCCTAATCCTCAAGTGGCAGGCAAAGGCTTAAAAATGTTAGCCGATGCAGGCATACCAACTGCGGTCAATTTATTGAACGAACAAGCAGAAGTCTTAAATAAAGGTTTTCTCAAACGTATGCGAACCGGCAAGCCTTATGTGCAGCTAAAATTAGCCATGAGTTTAGATGGTCGAACAGCTATGGCAAGCGGTGAAAGCAAATGGATCACTGGTGACGTAGCCCGTGCGGATGTGCAAAAAATGCGAGCCAAAGCGACCGCACTTTTATCAACAAGTGCGACGGTGTTAGCCGATGATCCAAGCTTGAACGTGCGTTGGAATCAATTTCCTGATGAGCTAAAAGCGGAATATGCTGAAGAAACCGTGCGTCAGCCTATTCGCATAATCTTAGATTCTAAAAATCGAGTTCAACCAAACCATCAATTATTCCATACCCATTCGCCAGTTTGGCTTGTGGGTTCAATTCCACGAGATATGTCTGTA